>NZ_QKSU01000019.1:0-27126 GCF_003234665.1 Curtobacterium sp. MCLR17_059
GGCGGGGGCCGGGGCGGGGCGGGGGCCGGGTGGTGCCCGTCCGCTCGGTCGCTCGTCCGGCGCCCGGGCGCTCGGGCGCTCGTGCGCTCGTGCCCGCTGGCTGCCCTGCCCGCTGCCCGGGCCCCCTCGCGCGAGCGGGCGAAATACCGCACTTCGTCCCCGCCGTGTCCCGGGCATTCCGCCCGCTCGGCCGCGCTCCCGATCTCGGCCGGGATCGCTCGCTCCTCCCGCCCGGGTCCTTGCGCGAGCGGGCGAAATGTCCGGCGTGCTACGGAGATCGGCGTGGTGTTTCGCCCGCTCGTGAGCGTGAGCGTGAGCGTGAGCGTGAGCGTGAGCGTGAGCGTGAGCGTGAGCGTGAGCGTGGGCGTGGGCGTGCTCACGGGCGCCGGCGTGGGCGTGATTGCGGGGATCGACGTCGACTTCGGTGCCCGGCATCGGCGAGCGGGCGGAATGCCTGACGAGACAGGACGAAGGGCCAAGGTATTTCGCCCGCTCGTGGTCGGGGGAGCGGTGCCGACAACGAAGAACGCCCCGACTCCGTGCGGAGTCGGGGCGTTCTTCTCGGGTTCGGGGAGTGCTGCTCGGTGCCCTCAGTCGGGCGTTGAGTCAGAGGTGGCTCAGGCCGCCTGGAGGACGAACTGGACGTCGAGGTTGATCGTGACGTCGTTGCCGAGCGTGAAGCCACCGGCCTCGAGCGCCGCGTTCCAGTTCACACCGAACTCGGTGCGGTCGATCTTCGTGGTCGCCTCGGCACCGAACTTGACCTGGCCGTAGCCGTCCGTGGTGAAGCCACCGAGCTCGGCCTTGAGGACGACCGGCTTGGTGACGCCGCGCAGGGTCAGGTCGCCCGCAATGTGCAGGTCGTCGCCCTTCGCCTCGATGCTCGTCGAGCGGAAGGTCAGCTGCGGGTGCTCCTCGGTGAGGAAGAAGTCGCTCGTCTTGAGGTGCTGGTCGCGCTGCTCCTGGCCGGTGTTGATCGACGCGACGTCGATGTTGGCCTCGACGGTCGACTCGAGCGGGTTCTCGGCGGTGACGACGGTGGCGTCGAACGTCTCGAACTTGCCCTTGACCTTGCTGATGGCGAGGTGGCGGACCGAGAAGGTGACCTCGGAGTGGGTCGGGTCGATCTTCCAGGTGCCGGTCTTGTAGCCGGGAACGGTGTCAGCGGTGAGCGTCATGGTGGTCCTTCTTCCGAACGAGAGTCTGCGGTGCGACGCGTTCCATGCGCCTGCATCGAGTTGATACTACGACAGTGTGCACCGTTTTGGTTGAAGCGTCAACCATTGTTCACCCAAGTGTCGCAAACCGCGCGTCGTGAGCACCTCTGGCGCCGACCTCGAGCAGCCGACGGATGCGGTGCACGAAACGGTCGACACCATGCGCGACGTCCTCTGCTGTTGCTCTGACGAGCCACCAGTCGACGTCCTTGAGGTGCTCCCCGCGCGTCAGGTCCTTCCGGAAGGTGGCTGGATCAGTGCGGTGCAGATCACTCTCGTACTCGATCGCAACCCTGGCATCGGGGTAGGCGAGGTCCACACATGCGATCCACTGCCCGTCGACGACGACATCGTGGTTGAGCGCCGGTTCCGGGAGTCCGCAGCGGACGAGTGCCAGCCGCGTCCGGGTCTCTCCGGGAGACCGAGATCCCCTCCGGATCTCATCGAGCGCGAGGCGGAGTTTCACGATCCCGCGGATGCCCCGTCGTCGTCGGACGGCCTGGGCGAGTTCTTCGAGCGTCGCCCAGCCGAGCCACCCCACGAGCGCATCGCCCGCGACGATGAGTTCGTCGAGCGTCAGCATCGAGCCCAGTGCGACGAACGTGTCGGCCGGAGTGGTCAGTGGCACTCCTCGTGCGATCGTCGCGCGGACTGATCCGTACCGGGCTCGGTGGCCGACCGTGCCGCGGACCCGGAGCGCTTGGTCGGTCCCGATCGTCGTGACGTGCAACCGCTGATCGCGTTCGAGACGGCGGGGGAGCGGGACGCCGATGATCGCTGCCGCAGTGACGTGACTGAAGACCTGATCGGGGCGGAGTCGAGGAGCGAGCGCCCTTGCGCGTTCATCCACGGACTCCGGTGGGAACGCTGATCGGACGCCGTGGAACGGGCGGACGAGACCTCGAGCGTCGAGTCGGCCACGCGAAACGCCTCTGTGCAGCGCATCCCGTACCCGGAACGAAGCGTCGCGGAGTGCCATCGGGAGTCGGCGTCTTGCGGTCATCTCCACAGCGTGACGGCGAGCCGACCCCGAGGACGGGAGTCGGGCCTCCTCTGTGGACGGCTGGGTCGCTCTCGCCACTGTGGAGGGACGGTTGCCCCCGCGAGCGGGCGAAACACCGCGCCCGCCGCCGACCGCACCGCGGTCTTTCGCCCGTTCGCGGGGTGGAGGCGACGGCAGGGAGCGCGGAGGTCGCAGCCCGGGGTCATCCAGGCGAGCGGGCGAAAGGTATGAGTGGGCTGGCAAGAGCACTGTGGCATTTCGCCCGCTCGCGGATCCGGCCCCCACCCACACCCCCACCCACCCCGACAGGCACTCGCGGGACCCCTCACGTGCGCGCTCACTCCAGTAGCGTCGGGACCATGGAATTCAGGTACCTGGGCAACTCCGGACTCAAGATCTCCGAGATCACCTACGGCAACTGGCTGACGCACGGCTCGCAGGTCGAGAACGACGTCGCCACCCAGTGCGTGCGGGCAGCGCTCGACGCCGGCATCACCACGTTCGACACCGCGGACACCTACGCCAACACCGCCGCCGAGACCGTCCTCGGCGAGGCGCTCAAGGGCGAGCGGCGCCAGTCCCTCGAGGTCTTCACGAAGGTCTACTGGCCGACCGGCCCGAAGGGGCACAACGACGTCGGCCTCAGCCGCAAGCACATCATGGAGTCGATCGACGGCTCGCTCGAGCGACTGCAGACCGACTACGTCGACCTCTACCAGGCACACCGCTACGACTACGAGACCCCCCTCGAAGAGACGATGCAGGCCTTCGCCGACGTCGTCCGTCAGGGCAAGGCGCTCTACATCGGCGTCAGCGAGTGGTCCGCCGAGCAGATCCGCGCCGGTGCCGCACTCGCCAAGGAGCTCGGCTTCCAGCTCATCTCGAACCAGCCGCAGTACTCGATGCTGTGGCGGGTCATCGAGGGCGAGGTCGTCCCCGCTTCGAAGCAGCTCGGCCTGTCGCAGATCGTCTGGTCGCCCATCGCGCAGGGCGTCCTGACCGGCAAGTACAAGCCGGGTCAGCCCCTGCCCGAGGGTTCGCGAGCCACGGACGAGAAGGGCGGCGCGGACATGATCAAGCGGTTCATGCGCGACGAGGTCCTCGAAGCCGTGCAGCGCCTGCAGCCCGTCGCCGACCAGGCCGGCCTCACGCTCGCGCAGCTCGCGATCGCGTGGACCCTGCAGAACGAGAACGTCGCGAGCGCCATCGTCGGTGCCTCGCGTCCGCAGCAGGTCACCGACAACGTGAAGGCCGCCGGCGTCAAGCTCGACGCGGACGCCCTCGCGGCGATCGACGAGGCACTCGGCGACATCCCGGAACGGGACGCGTCGAAGAACGTGTCCCCGTCGTCGCGCCCCGCGTAGACGCAACCGACCGACGGACGGGAGGCCCGGTGCCAGCTGGCACCGGGCCTCCCGTCCGTCGTCCGTGCGCCCCTGACCACCGCAGCTGACGGATCGTCAAGATGAACGGCATGTGTCGCGCATCTGGCAGAGCCCTGGCAAGTCGCGTACCCCGCCCAAACCACCCAGCCACGCCCCCCGAATCGGGGGCATGACCCGAACTCGTACCCCCGTTCTGGTGTCACCCGACACCGGTGCGGTGCGGACCGTGCGCCCTGGCACGGTCCCGCGCCTGCTCGCCACCGCGAGGCAACTCGCGTCGTTCGGCACCATCGGTGCCGTCTGCTTCGTCATCGACCTGGGTGTCTACAACCTGCTCCGCGCCACCGTCATGTCGGACGGTCCCATCGCCGCGAAGATCGTGTCGGCCATCGTGGCGACCTCGGTCGCGTGGCTCGGCAACCGCTTCATCACCTTCCGTTCCCAGCGCCAGACCGGCCGCCGCGAGACCGTCCGCGAGGGGTTGCTCTTCGCTGCCACGAACCTCGTCGGTCTCGGCATCGCCGCTGCCTGCCTGTTCGTCTCGCACTACGTCCTCGGCTTCACGTCCACCCTCGCCGACAACGTCGCCGGCAACGGCGTCGGCCTCGTCCTCGGCACCGCGTTCCGGTTCGCCGCGTACAAGGCCCTCGTCTTCCGGTCCACCGACACACGTCCGAAGGGGTTCCCCGAATGACCATCTCAGCCGTGTTGCTGACGGCCGCAGGGCCGCTGCTCCAGCCCGACGAACGCCCCGGCACGACCGGGGACGTCCCGAACCGCGGGACCACGGACGTGCCGACGGGAGGCCCGGGGCAGCTCCCACAGGCCACCTGGTCGCTGGGCGAGTGGCTCGGCTACTCGACCCTCATCGCCCTCTCCGTGCTGCTCACGATCATCGCGTTGACCACCCTCTGGTGGATGCTGCACGCCTGGCGCTCCCGGGACGCGCTCAAGTCCACCAGCTTCAGCCAGACCCCGCGCCCGGCGGCGCACCGGTTCACGCTCCTGGTGCCCGGTCGGCACGAGCAGGACGTGATGGGGCAGACACTCGACATGCTCGCGACCCAGGACCACCCCGACTTCGAGATCATCGCGATCGTCGGGGAGGACGACCCGGAGACCGACGCCGTCGTGCGTGCTGCGGCGGCTCGGCACCCCTCCCTGATCAAGGTCGTGGTGGACGACACCCTGCCGAAGAACAAGCCGAAGGCGATGAACCTGGCGCTCCAGCACGCGACGGGCGACATCGTCGGGGTGTTCGACGCCGAGGACGAGGTCTACCCGCGGCTGCTCTCCCTCGTCGACTCGCGGTTCCAGGAGACCGACGCCGACGTGGTGCAGGGCGGCGTCCAGCTGATGAACTTCACGTCGAGCTGGTGGTCGCTCCGGAACGTCCTGGAGTACTACTTCTGGTTCCGCTCGCGCCTGCACTTCCACGCCGGGTCCAAGTTCATCCCGCTCGGGGGCAACACCGTCTTCGTGACGCGCTCCCGCCTGGAGTGGTCGAACGGCTGGGACGCGCACTGCCTCGCCGAGGACTGCGAGCTCGGCGTGCGGCTCTCCGCCGACGGCGCGAAGGTCGTCGTCGCCTACAGCCCCGAGGCCGTCACCCGCGAGGAGACCCCGCCGACCTTCGCCTCGCTGCTCAAGCAGCGCACGCGGTGGAACCAGGGCTTCCTGCAGGTGCTGGGCAAGGGGGAGTGGAAGAAGCTGCCGTCCTTCCGGCAGCGGTTCTTCGCCCGCTACATGCTCACGATGCCGTTCATCCAGGCGGCCACCGGGCTGCTCATCCCGCTGAGCGTCCTGATGATCCTGTTCGTCAAGGTGCCGACGGCGATCGCCCTGGTGTCGTTCATCCCGGTCGCACCGACGCTGATGCTGCTGGCCGTCGAGATCGTCGGGCTGAACGAGTTCGGCCGCCTGTACGGCGAGAAGGTCCGGCTCCGCGACTACGTGCGGCTCGTGCTCGGCCTGGTGCCGTACCAGGTGTTCCTCGCCGCAGCGGCGGTCCGGGCAGTCGTCCGGCACGCCAAGGGCCAGAACGGGTGGGAGAAGACCGAGCACACCGGCCAGCACCGCAACGGACAGGTGGTCGGCTTCGCCTCGGACCTCGCCGGATCGGGCGCAGCGTCGTCCGCGGGCGCAGCGTCGTCCGATCGTGCGTTCGCCGGCACCACCACGGGAGGCACCCGATGACCGCCAGCATCACCGACACCACGGGCATCCCGATCCGTGGTGGCTCCACCGCCCACCGCACCGGCATCGGGGCGTGGTTCCGCCGGCACGCAGCCAGCCTGACGTGGTTGCTGCCCGTCGTCGCGGTGACCGTGCTCGTCCAGGCCTGGAACATGTCGGGCACACCGCAGCGCATCGACGACGAGGGGACGTACACCGCCCAGGCGTGGGCGATCACGAACCTCGGCGAGCTCACCCACTACACGTACTGGTACGACCACCCGCCGCTCGGATGGATCCAGATCGCCGGGTACACCGGGCTGACCGGGGCGTTCGCGCGGTACCCCTTCGCGGTGGAGGCCGGGCGCGAGGCCATGGTGTTCTTCTCCGCCGTCTCGAGCATCCTGCTGTTCGTCCTGGCCCGGCGGCTCGGTGCCGGACGGATCACGGCGGCCGTGGCCGGACTCGTCTTCGCGCTGTCACCGCTCGCGCTGCAGTACCACCGCACCGTGTACATCGACAACGTCGCGACGCCCTGGCTGCTCGCCGCGTTCGTCCTCGTGCTGAGCCGTCGCCAGCAGCTCGCCGGGTTCGCCGGTGCCGCTGCCTGCCTCGGCATCGCCGTGCTGTCCAAGGAGACCTACCTGCTCGCGCTGCCGTTCCTCATCTGGATGGCCGTGCGTCGCGCCGACAAGAGCACCCGCCGGTACACGCTCAGCGTCGCCGGGGCCGTGCTCGTGCTGATCGGCGGCGGGTACCTGCTGCTCGCCGCGGTGAAGGGCGAACTCGTTCCGGGTGCCGGGCGGGTCAGCCTGTGGGAGGGCGTCACCTACCAGCTCGGTTCGCGGACCGCTTCCGGATCGGTGTTCGACGGGGGCAGCCTGGCGAACGAGGCCGCCGCGCAGTGGTGGGCACTCGACCCGGTGTTCATCGTGCTCGGCTCGGTCGCCGCAGTCGTGGGGCTGTTCCTGCGCCGGGTCCGACCGGTCGCCGCGATGCTCGTGTTCCTGCTCGCGGTGATGTTCCGGCCGAACGGGTACCTGCCGGTGCCGTACGTCATCATGCTCATCCCGTTCGCGGCGCTCCTCGTCGCGTACACCGCCGAGCGTGCCGTCCTGACGATCGCCGGTCGGGTCCACACCCGGAGCCGGTTCGGCCCGAGGGCACGGCGCGGCCTCGGCATCACCTGGGCCGTCGTCACGGCTGCGGCGCTCGTCGTCGCGGTGCCGCTGTGGGGGACCCAGCTGCGCGGGTTCCTGCTCGGCAACCTCGACCTGCCCATGCAGCAGGCCGAGCAGTGGGTGGGCGACAACGTGCCGAAGTCCTCGCGTCTGCTGGTCGACGACGCCATGTGGGTCGACCTGGTGGACGACGGCTTCGCCCGGAACAACGTCGTCTGGTACTACAAGCTCGACACCGACGGAGCGGTGGAACGGCAGTCCCCGAACGGCTGGAAGGACTCGGACTACGTCATCACGACGGACTCCATGCGCACGGGCGGCAACTCGTCCACCGACGTGCGCCAGGCGATCGAGAACTCCACGGCCGTCGCGACCTTCGGCACCGGTGACCAGCAGGTCGAGGTCCGCCGGATCCACGCCGAGGGAGCCAGTGCCGCCGAGACCGCGATCACCCGGGCCACCGACGTCCGGAAGACCCTGGGGACCGAGCTCGCCTCGAACCCGGCCCTGCGTGCGGACGACGGCACGAAGTCGCAGTTCCGCGCCGGACAGGTCGACTCGCGGGCGATGATCGCGCTCGGACAGGTGCTCGCCGACCAGGACGTGCGGGTCGACCGGTTCACCCCGCGCACCGGGGAGACCGGCCAGCCGTTCCGCACCGTCGTCCTGCACACGAGCGACGACGCCTCGGCCGCCCGGGTCCTCCGGACCTTCGACGCCATGTCCCAGGCGTTCCGGCCGGACTCGGTGGAGCGCGAGGGAGCACGGCTCACCGTCACGTACGCCCCGGCCGACCCGACGACGACCGCGACGAGCGCCTCGTGACCAGCTCGGCCGAGCGGGAGCTGGCCGAGCTGGCGTCCCGCGAGCGGGCAATCTCCGAGCGGGCGTTCCGCGAGCGGGCGAAATGCCCGGAGGGCTCCGGCGTGGACCCTGGCATTTCGCCCGCTCGCCGGGGCGGCCGCGGAACCGTTCTCCGCGAACACGTCGGGGCGGAGCGCCCGCTGGCCGAGCGGGCGAAATGCCCGGAGGGCTCCGGCGTGGACCCCGGTATTTCGCCCGCTCGTCCGGGGGCCCGCACGGCCCGCACGGCCCACACGAACCGCACGACCCGCACGACACGCACCTCGACACGACACCCGCACGCCAACCGCACCTCGACCCGAAGGAGCACCATCATGACCGCACGCACCACGAACCGCCGCCGCACCGTCGTCGTCGGAGCGCTCGCCGCCACACTCGTCGCCGCGACGGTCGGGCTCGCCGCCCCGCAGACCGCCTCCGCCGCGACGGCCGACCAGGGCTGGCTCCGCGTCGGACACCTGTCGCCGGACACGAAGGGCGTCGACGTCGAACTGTCCAGCCTCGCCGGGGGCAAGACCGTCTTCGAACTCGACGACGTCACCTACGGCCAGGTCAGCCCGTACGAGAAGCTGCCGGTCGGCACCTACGTCCTGTCGATGCGCGCCGCCGACGCCCCGCGTTCCACCCCCGTCATCTCCACCGACGTCACCGTGCAGAAGGGCGACGCCAGCACCGTCGTCGCCTACGGCAAGAACGACGGGCTGAAGACGACCGCGTTCACCGACGACCTGCAGCAGCCCGGCGACGGCAAGGCGAAGCTCCGGCTCGTCCAGGCCGCCACCACCGCGAAGCGCGTCGACGTGCAGACCTCCGACGGCACCCCCATCGCCGAGGACGCCACCTTCGGCAGCGCCACCAAGTACGCAACGGTCGACGCCGGCAAGTGGTCGCTCGACGTCTCCGGCAGCGGCCAGCGGGGCACCGCCAAGGTCGACCTCGCCGGCAACACGGTCTCGACCCTGTTCGTCCTCGACGACAGCAAGGGCAACCTGACGGTCGTGCCCGTGACGGATGCCGCGGCGACCGCCGCCGCCCCGTCCGGCGGTGTGCAGACCGGCGGTGGCGGCGCAGCCGCCGACCGACCGGTGACCGAGGCGGTCCACGCGGCCGTCGCGATGCTCCGGTCGCTGTTCCGCTGACGCCCCGGACTGGAGGCGCGGATCACGTGCGCTGAACGGCCCACGTGATCCGCGCCTCCCCTCCGACCCCCCCCACCATCCCCGGAGAGGCAGGCCAGCATGACCCGCAGGACCTGGATACCGGTCGTCGCAGTGGCGGCGGTGCTCGTCGCCGTCGTCGTCGCGATCGTCGCCGTCCGCCCCTGGTCGTCGAGCACCACGACCGCCGCTCGCGGCACGGCGACCCCGACCTCGACCACCGCGCCCGACGGGGCGCGTTCACCGCAGCAGCTGCGGTCGGCGTTCCTGGACCGCTACGTCGAGGGCGGTCGCGTCGTCCGCACCGACCAGGGCGGTGACACCGTCAGCGAGGGGCAGGCGTACGGCTTGCTCATCGCCTACGCGAACGACGACCGTGCGCGCTTCGACGCGATCTGGGAGTGGACGAAGGACCACCTGCTCACCGGTGACGACCTGCTGGCGTGGCGGTGGACGTCCGACGAGGGCGTCGCCGACGAGCAGTCCGCGAGCGACGCCGACCTCGACGCAGCCCGGGCGCTCGTGCTCGCGGGGAAGGCCTGGGACGACGACCGGTACACCGCCGCGGGCAAGCGCATCGCGGCGGCGATCCTCCAGCACGAGACGGCCCGGACGGACCTCGGCACGATCCTCCTGCCCGGACCGTGGGCGGATCAGGAGCCCTACAGCTACAACACGTCGTACGCGTCGCCCGCGGCCTTCTCGGTGCTGGCGGACGCCACCGGGGACGACCGCTGGAACGCGCTGAACCGGGGTTCCCGCGCCGTGACGGCCGCCGTGCTGGACGCCACCGACCTGCCCAGCGACTGGTCCCAGGTGCACGCCGACGGATCGGTGGACCCGATGCCGGCCGTCGGTGGCGACGGGCGCGTGCTCTACGGCTACGACGCGATGCGGACGCCGCTCCGGTACGCCGAGGCGTGTTCGGCGTCCGACCGGCAGCTCGCGGCGGCGCTCGCGCCAACGCTCGGACGGACGACGCGGCTCGCCTCGCAGCTCGACCTCGGCGGCACCCCGGTGACGCAGGACACGAACGCGCTGGCCTACACCGCGCGGGCCGCGGCCGAGGAGGCTGCCGGTTCCTCCCGTGCGGCTGCCGCCGACCTCGAGCGGGCCGACCGGACGGCGGCGACCACACCGACCTACTACGGAGACGCCTGGTTGGCCATCGGTTCGACCATGCTGACCTCCGACGTGCTCGGGGGATGCGCCAGCGACGTGGGAGGCGGCTCGTGAGCGGCCGTCGGAGCGCCGGGCGCGTCTCGGCCGTCCGGCGCCGAGGCGTGGTGATCGGTGCCGTGGTCGCCGCCGTCGTGGTGGTCGGGGGCGTGGCCGGGGTGGCGGTCGCGTCGACCGTCGGCGGTGGCGCGTCGTCGTCCCCGCCGCAGTCCTCGTCGTCTCCGTCGAAGTCGTCGTCGTCCTCGTCCTCTTCTTCGTCCTCGGGCTCCGGCACCGACGGGTTCCAGGACCCGGCCGCACCCGAGGCCCGCTCGACGGCCACCCCGGTCAGCGTGTCGATCCCGGCCATCGGCGTGCGGTCCTCGCTCGAGGACCTGCACCGCGGTGCTGCCGGAGAACTCGACCCGCCCGTCGACTGGGACAGCGCGGGCTGGTTCAGCGACGGGATCGTCCCCGGCGAGGTCGGCCCCGCCGTCATCGCCGGTCACGTCGACAGCCCGACGAGCGCCGCGGTGTTCTTCCGGCTCGACGAACTGGTCGCCGGCGACGAGGTCCACGTCCGGATGTCCGACGGCACCACCCGCACCTTCACCGTCGACCGTTCCGAACGCGCCGCCAAGTCGGCGTTCCCGACGAGCGACGTCTACGGCCCCACCCCCACCCCGCAACTCCGACTCATCACCTGCGACGGCACGTTCGACACCGCCACCGGGCACTACACGGACAATCTGATCGTGTTCGCAGACCTCTCGTCGGATTGACCCACCAAGCCAGCGATACATTCGACTGCGAGCACGAGGAGCACCATGAGCGAGACCCTGGTCATCATCCCGACCTACGACGAAGCCGAGAACGTCCGGCCGATCGTCGAGCGCACGTTGGCCGCGACCGACGACTCCGTGCACGTGCTCGTCGTCGACGACAACTCACCCGACGGCACCGGCGACATCGCGGACGCGATCGCCCGCGAGACCGGTCGGGTGCACGTCATGCACCGCACCGTCAAGGACGGCCTGGGCGGCGCGTACCTGTCCGGCTTCGCGTGGGGCCTGGAACACGGCTACGCCAAGCTCGTCGAGATGGACGCCGACGGCTCCCACCACCCCGAGTACCTGCCCTGGATGCTCGAGCTCGCCGACTCGAACGACCTGGTGCTCGGCTCCCGGTGGATCAAGGGCGGCAAGGTCGAGAACTGGCCCTGGTACCGCCTCCTGCTCTCCCGCGGGGGCAACCTGTACACGCGTCTCGCCCTGGGCATCGCGGTGCGCGACGCCACCGGCGGGTTCCGGGTCTTCACGTCGCGGGCGTTCGAGCGGATCGACCTCGCCGGTGTGGCGTCGAAGGGGTACTGCTTCCAGGTGGACCTGTGCTGGCGCGCCCTCGAGGCGGGTCTGCGGGTCGTGGAGACCCCGATCACGTTCACCGAGCGGGAGTTCGGCGTCTCGAAGATGAGCGGCAACATCGTGCGCGAGAGCCTGGCACTCGTGACGAAGTGGGGCATCGACCGCCGGATCCGCGAGACCCGCTCCCTGGTGAAGGACCACCGCAAGCTGCCGTCCGTGCGGAAGAACGCACACGCGGTCGCCGACCACGCGGGCTGAGACCGCGAACGCACGAACGGCGACGGACCCGGGGGTTCGTCGCCGTTCGTGCGTTCAGCCCACGGGTGGCTAGCGCAGCACGACCACGCCGCGGCCGCGGAACCGGACGACGCCGGCATCGACCTCGGTCGCGCCGAAGCCGTAGAGCTCCTCGCCCACGGCGTCGGGCACCGGGACCTCGGCTGCGTCGTCCGCGAAGTTCACCACGACGTGCACCGGTGCCACGTCGGGGCCGAGCAGCCCGCGGGTGAGCACCAGCCAGCGGCGGTCCTCGCTGAAGCGGACGGCGTTCGCCTCGTAGCGGTGGTCGACGAACGCCTGGTCGGTGCGCCGCAGGGCGATGAGCACCCGGTAGGCACGCAGGATCGCCGCGCCGCGCTCCGAGCTGACGTCGGCCCAGTCGAGCTTGGAGTTGGTGAACGTCGTCGGGTCCTGCGGGTCCGGCACCGCTGACTCGTCCCACCCGTGCTCGGCGAACTCGGCGATGCGCCCTTCTGCGGTGGCCTTGCCGAGCTCGGGCTCCGGGTGCGAGGTGAAGAACTGCCACGGCGTCGAGGCCGCGAACTCCTCGCCCATGAACAGCATCGGCGTGAACGGCCCGAGCAGCGTCAGGGCCGCGGCGATCACGAGCCCCTCGTCGTCGAGCGTCGCGGCGAGCCGGTCGCCGGCGGCGCGGTTGCCGATCTGGTCGTGGTTCTGGTTCGCGACGACCAGGGCCGTCACGGGGGAGGTCCCGCGGTCGATCGGCCGGCCGTGCCGCTTGCCGCGGAACGACGACCAGGTGCCGTCGTGGAAGAAGCCGTCCTCGAGCACCTTCGCCAGCGCCGACAGCGGAGCGAAGTCGGCGTAGTAGCCGTTCGTCTCGCCGGTGAGCGCCACGTGCACGGCGTGGTGGAAGTCGTCCGACCACTGCCCGGCGAGGCCGTACCCGGCGGCTTCGCGCGGCCGGAACATCACCGGGTCGTTGAGATCGGACTCCGCGATGAGCGACAGCGGACGACCGATGAAGGACGAGTAGGCGTCGGTCTCGTCGGCCATCGACGCCAGCACGTGCGGACGGGTGGTGTCGCGGATCGCGTGCACGGCGTCGAGCCGGAGCCCGTCGACGTGGTGGTCGCGGAACCACATGCGCACGTTGTCGAGCACGTACCGGCGGACCTCGGGGTGCTCGACGTTCACCGAGTCACCCCACGTGTTGCCGAGCCCGGCCAGCAGGTACGGGCCGTACAGCGGCAGGTAGTTGCCGCTCGGTCCGAGGTGGTTGTAGACGACGTCCTGGATGACCCCGAGCCCCAGCGCGTGCGCCGTGTCGACGAACCGGTCGTAGGCGTCCGGGCCGCCGTACGGGGCGTGCACGGAGAACCAGCCGACCCCGTCGTAGCCCCAGTTCCACTCGCCGTTCACGGCGTTGACGGGGAGCAGCTCGACGAACTCGACCCCGAGCTCGACCAGGTGGTCCAGCTTCTGGGCGGCTGCGTCGAGCGTGCCCTCGGGCGTGTAGGTGCCGATGTGCATCTCGTAGATCACGGCGCCGCGGGCCGGACGTCCGGTCCACGACTCGTCGGTCCACGCGAACCGTGCGGGGTCGACGACCTCGGACGGGCCGTGCACGCCCTCGGGCTGGTACCGGCTGCGCGGGTCCGGTCGGACCGCGTCGTCGTCGCCGATGCGGAACCCGTAGCGTGCGCCGACGACCGGCATCACGGCGTCGGTGGACCACCAGTCGTCGTCGCCCTTGGTGAGCGGGTACTCGACGTCGTCGACGACGAGCCGGACCCGCTCCGGCTCGGGCGCCCAGACGGCGTAACGGTCGGGTGCGGTCATGCGTGACCCTCCAGGATGTCGATCTCGGCCTGCGCGTCGGTCTCGGTGGCGTCCGTCGTGCGGTCGGCGGCGGGCCGGGAGGCACCGCTCGCGTCGGACACGGCGGCCACCGCGTCGGCGTGGCCGGCTGCACCGACCGCGTCGGCGGGCACGAGGAGCGCGACCGGGTAGGTGGTGAGCAGGTCGGCCAGCGGGATCCCGCGGTCGGCGGGGACGTGTCGGCCGGTGAGCAGGTCGACGCGCTCGACGGGGACGGCGTGCACCAGCGTGTCGCCCCAGCCGCCGACCCGGTCGAGGCCGATCGGCAGACGCGCCGCGATCGTCACGGCACCGCCGCGGTCGAACGCGATGACGTGGTCGGCCGCGCTGCCGGTGGCCTCGAGCGCCAGGTACCGGGTGAAGAGCTCCGGGTGGTCCCGACGGATGCGCAGTGCACGGGTCGTGACCAGGAGCTTCGCGGCACCGTCGATGCCGATGGCCGGCAGGTCCTCGGGGCCGTCGTCGTCCGGGCCGTCGAGCTCGGCGAGCACGTGGCGCCGCTCGGCGTAGTCGACCGGACGACGGTTGTCGGGGTCGACGAGGGAGCGGTCCCAGAACTCGGTGCCCTGGTAGACGTCGGGGACGCCCGGGGCGGTGAGCTGGACGAGTTTCTGGGCGAGACCGTTCGACCACCCGGCGGCGTCGATCTGCTCGTCGAGGGCGTCGAGTACGGCGACCACGTCCGGGTTGTCGAACGCGGCGTCGACGATCGCGTGCATCTGCTGCTCGAACGCCTCGTCGGGCTCGGTCCAGGTTGTGCTGTCACCGGCTTCGCGGGAGGCCTTCTCGGCGTAGGCGTGCAGACGCTCCCGGCTGGCGGGCCGGGCGCCGACGATCGCCTGCCACAGCAGGTCGGCGAACACGCGGTCCTGCAACGGCACGAGCGACTGCAGACGCTCGAGCGCGGCGGCCCACTCGTCGCCGAGCTCGGCCAGCACGGCGATGCGGGCGCGGGTGTCCTCGCTGCGCTTCGTGTCGTGCGTGGTGAGCGTCGTCATGGTGTGCGGCCAGCTGCCGAGCCGTTCGCGCTGCGCCCGGTGGAAGTCCGCCACCGAGACGGCGAAGACGCTCGGGTCGCCGCCGACCTCGCTCAGGGACGACAGGCGCGAGGTGCGGTAGAACGCCGTGTCCTCGACGCCCTTCGCCATCACCATGCCGCTGGTCTGCTGCAGGCGGACCGCCGCGGCGTTCGTCGGGTCGACGAGTGCCGGTGCGATCCGGTCGATGACGTCGTCGAGGTCCGGGCGGGCCTCGGCGGCGCGCTCGAGCGCGGTGATGAGGTGGTGGGCGCCCTCGGGCAGGTACGTGCGGTACACGTCGAACGAGGCCACGATCTCGGCGACCGCGTCGACGATCCGCTCGTGCGTGATCGTCTCCGTCGCGGCGCTCGGAGCGAGCAGGCGTGCGAGCCGCTCGACCTCGCTGCCGAGGATGCCGTCCGCGATGCCCCGTCGGGTGTCGTGCGTGAGCTGCTGCCAGTCGGTCGGCTCGGCGCCCGACGCCGCGGTCAGCGCCTGCTCGCCCGCGGGGTCGACGAACACGCGGTCGAGCACCCCGAGGGCGTCGTAGCCGGTGGTGCCGTCGACCGGCCACGAGCTCGGCAGCTGCTCGCCGGGCTCGAGGATCTTCTCGACGAGGGTGTACGCCCCACCGGTCAGGTCCGCCAGGTCCTGCAGGTAGCCCGCCGGGTCGTACAGCCCGTCCGGGTGGTCGATGCGCAGTCCGTCGACGAGTCCGTCACGGAACCAGCCGCCGATGACCCCGTGCGAGGCCGCGAAGACCTCGGGCTCCTCGACCCGGATCGCCGCGAGGGTGTTCACCGCGAAGAACCGGCGGTAGTTCAGGTCGTGGTCGGCACGCTTCCAGTGCACGAACGCGTAGTGCTGGCGGTCGTGGACGGTCTCGACGGTGTCGCCGTCGTGCACCGTCCCGGGTGCGGTGGGGTAGGCGGTCTCGCCGACGCGGAGCACCGGACGCTCGGCGTCGGACGTGTCGAGCGTGATCGCCTCGAGCAGCCGGTCGTCGAGCACGGGGACCCGGAGCTTGCCGTCGCCGGCCTCCCAGTCCACGTCGAAGGCCCACGCCACGGGGGAGCCCTGCCCGAGTTCGAGCAGGGACCACCACCACGGGTTCGACTCGGGGGTCGCGACGCCGACGTGGTTCGGCACCACGTCGACGATGACCCCGAGCCCGACGGCGTGCGCGGCCTCGGCCAACGCCCGCATCGCCTGGTCGCCACCACGGTCGGTGTCGACCCGCGTGTGGTCGACCACGTCGTAGCCGTGGTTCGACCCGGACTCGGCCTGCAGCACCGGCGACAGGTACAGCCAGTCGGCGCCGAGGTCGTGCACGTAGTCGACCAGGTCGCGGGCAGCGTCGAGGTCGAAGTCGGCCGAGACCTGCAGCCGGTACGTCGACGCGGGGACGCGGTTCGCGGCGCCGGGCGTTCCGGCGGTCATCGGGCGGTTCCGCTCGGTGCGGTGGAACCGGCCGGGTTCACCGGGGTGACGGCGTCCTGCGGGGCGTCCGGTGCGGGGGCGCCGTCCTGCTCGGCGTCGACCGGGGTGCTGGTGACCTCGTGGTCGGGCTCGGCACGCAGCACGATCATCGACCGGGCGGGGACGTCGAGCGGGGTGCCCGCGTCGAGCACCTCGTCGCGGGCGCCGGGGTCGGCGGTGTCGATCCGGACGGTCCAGCCGGGGGAGTACTCCTCGGGCGGGAGCGTGAACGTCACGACGTCGTCGTGGGCGTTGAAGTACGTGATGAAGCCGACGTCGGTGACGCGCTCACCACGGGCGTCGCGTCCGCGGATGCCCTCGCCGTTCAGGTACATGCCGACGCTCTTGCCGAAGCCGGAGTCCCAGTCCTCGGGGTCCATCGCTTCGCCCGAGGGGGTCAGCCAGACCACGTCGGGCAGTGGCTCGCCCTCGCCACGACGGACCGGACGGCCGTTGAAGTACCGGGTCCGGCGGAACGTGGGGTGGTCGTGCCGCAGCTTCACCACGTCGGCGGTGAACTGGATGAGGTCTTCGTCCGCGCTGTCCCAGTCGATCCAGCTGAGCTCGGAGTCCTGCGCGTAGACGTTGTTGTTGCCGGACTGCGACCGGCCGAGCTCGTCGCCGTGCGCGATCATCGGCACACCCTGGCTCAGGAGCAGGGTCGCCAGGAAGTTCCGGCGACGCTGCAGCCGCAGGGCGTTCACGGACTCGTCGTCGGTCGGGCCCTCGGCGCCGGAGTTCCACGACCGGTTGTGGCTCTCGCCGTCGTTGTTGTCCTCGCCGTTGGCCTCGTTGTGCTTCTCGTTGTAGGCCACCAGGTCGTACAGCGTGAAGCCGTCGTGCGCGGTGATGAAGTTGATGCTCGCCTTGGGCGTGCGGCCGTCGTGCTCGTACAGGTCGGCCGAGCCGGAGATCCGGGAGGCGAACTCGCCGAGCGTCGACGATTCGCCGCGCCAGAAGTCACGGACGGTGTCGCGGTACTTGCCGTTCCACTCGGACCACTGGGGCGGGAAGTTGCCGACCTGGTAACCACCGGGGCCGACGTCCCACGGCTCGGCGATCAGCTTGACCTGCGACACGATCGGGTCCTGCTGCACCAGTTCGAAGAAGGCCGACAGCCGGTCGACCTCGTAGAACTCGCGGGCCAGTGCCGAGGCGAGGTCGAAGCGGAACCCGTCGACGTGCATCTCGGTCACCCAGTAGCGGAGCGAGTCGAGGATGAGCTGCAGCGAGTGCGGGTGCCCGACGTTGAGCGAGTTCCCCGTGCCCGTGTAGTCCATGTAGAACTTCTTGTCGTCATCGACCAGGCGGTAGTAGGCCGCGTTGTCGATGCCGCGGAACGACAGCGTCGGGCCGAGGTGGTTGCCCTCGGCGGTGTGGTTGTAGACGACGTCGAGGACGACCTCGATGCCGGCGCGGTGCAGCTCGCGCACCATCGTCTTGAACTCCTGGACCTGCTGGCCCTGGTCGCCCGACGACGAGTACGCCGAGTGCGGCGCGAAGAAACCGATGGTGTTGTAGCCCCAGTAGTTCGACAGCCCCTTGTCCTGCAAGGTGGAGTCGTTCACGAACTGGTGCACCGGCATGAGCTCGAGCGTGGTGATGCCGAGGCGCTGCAGGTGCTCGATGACCGCGGGGTGGGCGACGCCGGCGTAGGTGCCGCGCTGCTCTTCCGGCACGTCCGGGTGGGTCTCCGTGAGCCCCTTGACGTGCGCTTCGTAGATGACGGTCTCGCCGTACGGCGTGCGCGGCGGGCGATCCCCCTGCCAGTCGAAGAAGGGGTTGATCACGACGCCCTTCATCATGTGCGACGCGGAGTCCTCGTCGTTGGT
Source organism: Curtobacterium sp. MCLR17_059 (assembly GCF_003234665.1). Taxonomy (NCBI): domain Bacteria; kingdom Bacillati; phylum Actinomycetota; class Actinomycetes; order Micrococcales; family Microbacteriaceae; genus Curtobacterium; species Curtobacterium sp. MCLR17_059. The sequence goes on from NZ_QKSU01000019.1 coordinate 17,956, forward strand.
CGAGTCCGGGTCGCCGAACGTGTACGAGAAGAGCGACTGGTCCCAGTCGATCTCGCCGCTCGTCGCCTTGGCGTACGGGTCGAGCAGGAGCTTCGACGGGTTGCAGCGCGCGCCGGAGTCCGGGTCGTACGGGCCGTGCACGCGGAAGCCGTACTCCTGCCCGGGGCCGATGTTGGGGAGGTACGCGTGCCAGACGTAGGCGTCCACCTCGAGCAGGCGGACGCATTCTTCGTTGCCGTCGGAATCGAACAGACAGAGTTCGACGCGCTCGGCGACCTCGGAGAACAGCGCGAAGTTCGTGCCGCTCCCGTCGTAGGTCGCCCCGAGCGGGTACGGGTTTCCGGGCCAGGTGTGCAAACGGTCCTCCAGGTGTGGGTGCGGCCAACATATCGGCGGCGCTCGTCCGCGTCCGCAGACAAGCCCCAGCTGTGGATGCGTGATGCGCCCCGCGGCCTGTGGAGGAACGGACGAGTAGCGTCGCGCGCATGGCCAACATCGTCTCGAAGATCGCAGACCAGGTCCGCCCGCTCGGGGTCTCCACGAACTACGGAGAACCCGTCGAGGTCGGCGACCAGACCCTCATCCCCGTGTCCGTCAGCTGGTTCGGCTTCGGTGGCGGCGGAGACGACGAGAACGGTGGCGGCGGTGGCGGCGGCCTGTCGGCCCCCGTCGGCGCCTACGTGCGCCGTCCGGGCAAGGACCTCGTGTTCGAGCCGAACCCGATCTCGCTGATCGTCGTGGGCATCCCCTTCGTGTGGGTGGCCGGGCGTGTCCTCCGCAAGCTGGTGCGCGCGCTCAAGAAGTGACCACCTGACGGACGGGAGGCCCGTGGCGACGCCGCCACGGGCCTCCCGTCCGTCACGCGGTCGCGACCGCGTCTAGACTGCTGGCACACACACGGGAGTCCGGGACCGCCGGGCTGAGAGGGAGCGATCGGCGCTCCGACCGTCGAACCTGATCCGGATCATGCCGGCGCAGGGAGGAGTCAGCAGCATGCCTTCAGGCACGTCCACCACCGTCACCACCGCTCCGCGGCGATCGCTGCGTTGGCGGGTCGTCGACATCGTCGTCGCGAGTGTCCTCGCGGTGGCCCTCGGAGTCGTCTTCCGGCTCTGGGAGTTCGGCTACGAACCCATCAGCGCCGTCATGGACCTCGTGCTCCCCGGCACCAAGGCCCTGTTCGGCGGGGTCTGGCTGCTCGCCGGCCCGATCGTCGCGATCGTCGTCCGCAAGCCCGGCGCCGCGCTCTACGGCGAGATGGTCGCCGCCTCGGTCGAGGCGTTGTTCGGCACCCAGTGGGGATGGCTCACGCTCGAGGCCGGACTCGTCCAGGGTCTCGGCGCCGAGATCGTCCTCGCGCTGTTCCTGTACCGCGTCTACCGCCTGCCGGTCGTCGTGCTCGCCGGTGCCGCAGCCGGACTCGCGCTCGGCATCAACGACACCGTCCTCTGGTACCCGGGGCTCGACGTCGCCTTCAAGGTCGTGTACGTGATCTGTGCGGTCATCTCCGGTGCGGTGATCGCGGGGGCGGGCTCGTGGCTCATCGTCCGGGCACTCGCCCGCACCGGGGTGCTGTCGTCCTTCGCGGCCGGCCGCGAGCACAGCCGTCGCGAACCCCGCGCCCTGGTGTGACCGTGCCCGCTCCGTCGGCGACGTCCCCTTCCACCGGCGGCGACGCCGGCGCAGGTGCCGGCGTCCGCGGGGCGCGCATCGTGTTCCGTGGCTGGGGCTGGCGGTACCCGGAGCGCGACGCCTGGGCCGTCCGTGACGTCGACCTGACCGTCCAGCCGGGGGAGCGGGTCGCCGTCGTCGGGCCGTCCGGTGCCGGCAAGTCGACGCTCCTGCGAGCGGTCGCCGGCGTGCTGCCCGACGAGCCCGACGCCACCGACGACACCGCTGCTTCGGTGCAGGGGACACTCCTGGTCGACGAGGCCGACCCCCGCGCGGTCCGCGGGCGTGTCGGTCTCGTCATGCAGGACCCCGAGGCACACACGGTGATGTCCCGGGTCGGCGACGACGTGGCCTTCGGCTGCGAGAACGCCGGCGTCCCCCGCGACGAGACCTGGGACCGGGTGCGGACGGCGCTCGACGTCGTCGGCCTCGACCTGCCGCTCGACCGTTCCACCGCGCAGCTGTCCGGTGGGCAGCGGCAGCGGTTGGCGCTCGCGGGCGTGCTCGCGATGCGGCCGGGTGCGCTCGTGCTCGACGAACCCTGCGCCAACCTCGACCCGGACGGCGTGGCGCAGGTGCACGACGCCGTCCGGGCGCTGCTCGACGAGACCGGGGCGACGCTGCTCGTGGTGGAGCACCGGATCGGCACCTGGCTGGACCTGGTCGATCGGCTCGTGCTGCTCGAACCGGGCGGCGGCGTGGTCGCGGACGGTCCGCCGGCCCGGGTGCTGGCGGACCACGGCGAGGTGCTCACGGCGGCCGGGGTCTGGGTGCCCGGTTCCGAGCCGGCGCGCGGTTCGGCCCGGCGGCTGCAGCGTGCGCGCGGACGAGCGGGCGAAATGCCCGGGGTGTCCGGCGGAGCGACCGCGGCATTCCGCCCGCTCGGCGAGGGGGAACCCGGCGAGCAGGCGCGTGAGATGACGTCGGCGGGACGAGCGGGCGAAATGCCCGGGGCGTCCGGTGGGGCGACCGCGGCATTTCGCCCGCTCGGCGAGGGGGAGCTCGGCGAGGGGGAACCTGGCGAGGGGACAGCGGTACTGCTCGACGCCCGGGGGCTCGGCACGGCACGGGGGAAGCAACCGGTCGGGAACGGCATCGACCTGGAGCTCCGGGCCGGGCAGGTCCTCGCCGTCACCGGACCGAACGGCGTCGGCAAGTCGACGCTCGGGCTGACCCTCGCGGGCTTGCTCCCACCGGCCGCCGGTGAGCTCCGCGCCACGGACGCCCTTGCCGACGGCATCGGCACAGCGCCCCACGCCTGGACGAGCCGGGAACTCGCCGCCCGGATCGGCACGGTGTTCCAGGACCCCGAGCACCAGTTCGTCGCCCGCTCCGTCCGCGAGGAGATCGAGGCCGGACCCCGAGCACTCGATGCGCCGGACGCCGCCGAACGAGCCACCGCGCTGCTCGACGAGTTCGGGCTCGCACACCTGGCCGACGCCAACCCCTTCACGCTGTCCGGGGGCGAACAACGACGGCTCGCGATCGCCTCGGTCATCGCGGCCCGGCCGCCGGTCGTCGTGCTCGACGAGCCGACCTCCGGGCAGGACCGTGCCACGTGGCAGTCCGTCGTCGGTCGGCTCGGGGCCCTCGCCGATGCCGGCACCGCGGTGGTGGCGGTCACCCACGACCGCGACCTCGTCCGGGCACTCGACGCCGACGAGGTCGTGCTCGGGCCGGACGGTGCCCTGACCGTCGGTCGCGACCAGGGGCCGTCGGTCGCGACCGCCCCGGAGACGGGACCGACAGCCCGGAGCCGCCCCGGGCCTCCAGACCGGACCGACACGGCCGACCACGCGGCCGACCGGACGGACACGGCGGACGCGGCGGACGCGGCGGACGCGGTGGACGGAACCGACCGGACGAACCCCCTGCGACGACCGCTGCCGGCCCGCGCGACCGGCATCGTCGGCGTCCAGCCGGTCGCGTCGCTGATCGGTGTGCTCGCCCTCGGCGTCTGCCTGGTGCTCAGCCTCGACGTCGTCTCCGCCGCCGTCGCCCTGGCGCTCGAACTCGCTCTGCTGCCGCTCCTGCGCCTGCCGGTCCGGACCCTGCTGCTCCGACTCGCACCGGTGCTCCTCGCGGTGCCGCTGACGGCGGTGAGCATCGCCCTGTACGGCAGGCCCTCGGGTCGGGAGTGGTTCGACCTCGGGTTCGCGCACGTCACCGACGGGTCACTGACGCTCGCGTTGGCGACGGCGCTCCGGGTCCTCGCGGTGGGGGTGCCGGCCATCGCACTCTTCGTGCGGGTCGACCCGACCGACCTGGCCGACGGGCTCGCGCAGGTGCTCCGGCTGCCCGCGCGTTTCGTGCTCGGTGCGCTCGCCGCCGTCCGGATGATGACCTTGCTCGTCGACGACTGGCGACAGCTCGCGATGGCGCGGCGTGCCCGAGGACTGGCCGACTCCGGACGGCTCCGCCGCGGGGCGACGATGGCGTTCGCGCTGCTCGTGCTCGCGCTGCGGCGTGCGACGACGTTGGCGGTGGCGATGGAGTCACGGGGGTTCGGTGCTCCCGGACGGCGGACCTGGGCGCGGGTCGCGCGGTTCGCCGGGCCGGAGTGGGCGATGGTGGCGGCGCTGGTCGGCATCGGCGTGGTGTCGATCGCGGTCGCGGTGAGCGTGGGGACGTGGCGTGCCTGACGCGGAGCGCGCAGCCGGCGCGACGGGCGGCGACCGTGCGACGGGCACCACCGCCGGTGACCTCGCCCCCGGCCTGGCCGCTGCTGCTGCCGGAGTCGCCGCTGCCACGGGCCGGCGCGCCGTCGTGCTCATCGACGGCCGGTCCGGCACGGGCAAGACCACCCTCGGAGCACAAGTCGCGGAGCAGCTCGGTGCGCAGCTCGTGCACCTGGACGACCTGTACACGGGGTGGGACGGCCTGCGTGCGGCTGCCGACGCCGTGGTGACGGACGTCCTCGGAGCGCCGAGCGGGTACCGACGCTGGGACTGGGCGGCCGATGCGCCCGCGGACTGGGCGTCGGTGGACCCGGACCTGCCCATCGTGGTCGAGGGGTGCGGTGCGTTGTCGCGGGCGTCGGCACCGCTGGCGTCCCTGCGGGTGTGGCTCGAGGCCGACGACGCCGTGCGCTGGGACCGGGCGATCGGCCGCGACGGCGAGGTCTTCGCGCGCGAGTGGGACCGCTGGGCCGCGCAGGAGCAGGCCTTCATCGCCGCCGAGGACCCGGCCGCCCTGGCCGACGTGGTCCTGCGGACGTAGCGCGCGGGCCCGCGCCGCCGCGCGGCGGGCCCGCACCGCCCCGCGGCAGCACGTGGCGGCACCGAGGATCCGCGCTCAGCGACACCTCACGGCCTCCGGAAGGCGAGAACTGTCGCCCAGCGCGAAACGTCAGCCCGCCGCGCCCGCGCCGCCCGTGCCCGCCGTGCCCGCCGCGCCCGCCCGCGCCTCCCGCCGCGCCACCGCCCGCGGATCCACCGCGAACACCGCCGCCACGATCGTCAGCACCGCGTACACCCCGAGGTACCCGCACAGGATCCACGGCGACCCACCCCCGAGCTGCACGAACACCGCGGCCAGCAGCGGCGTCAGCCCCACCGAGAAGATCGACCCGATCTGGTACCCGAGCGACATCCCCGAGTACCGCCGCCCGGTCGGGAACTGCTCCGCGAACCACGCCGCCTGCGGCCCGTAGATGCTGTCGTGGAACACGCACATCCCGATCAGCGCCACGAGCGGCAACAGCACGAGCGGCCCGGCGTCGAGGAACGCGAAGAACGGCCAGATGAGCACCGCGATGCCCACCGCCGACCAGATCGTGAGCACCCGCCGCCCGACCCGGTCCGACAGCCACCCCCAGAACGGCGTGGACACGAGCGACACCGCCGAGATCACGAGCACGGCCTGCAGCCCCGCGTCCGAGCCCTCCGGCCCGCGCACGTTGCCCAGGTAGGTCAGCGAGTACGTCGTCAGGATCGAGTACAGCGCCGGCTGCACGAGGCGCAGGCCCGCCGTCACCAGGATCGACCGCGGGTGCTGCCGGATCGCCTGCCACACCGGGAACCGCTCGACCCCACCCGAGGCGCGCAGCTCCTGGAACACCGGGGCGTCCTGCACACCGAGCCGGATGACGAGCCCGACCGCCACGATCACCGCCGAGAACAGGAACGGCAGCCGCCAGCCCCAGGCCAGGAACGCCTCGGTGCCGAGCAGGGACCGCACGAGCGTGAAGACCCCGGTCGCCAGGAGCATCCCACCGGCCGACCCCATCTGCGTGAACGCCCCGAACAGCCCCCGGTGCCGCTCCGGCGCGTGCTCGACGGACAGCAGCGCCGAGCCGCCCCACTCGGCACCGGCCGCGACGCCCTGCAGCAGCCGCAGGAACACGAGCGCCACGACGGCGCCGACCCCGATGGTCGCGGCGGACGGGATGACCCCGATCAACGTGGACGCGATGCCCATCAGCACCAGCGACGCGACGAGCAGCTTCTTCCGCCCGATCCGGTCACCCAGGTGGCCGGCGATCACCCCGCCGAGCGGCCGCGCCACGAACCCGACGCCGTAGGTCGCGAACGACGCGATGACCCCGACAGCCGGTGTCACGGACGGGAAGAACGTCGGCGCGAACACCAGCGCCGAGGCCGTCGCGTAGAGGTAGAAGTCGTAGTACTCGACGGTCGTGCCGACGAACGACGCGAGGGCGACCCGACGACGGGTCGCGCTGGTCGACGGTGCGGCGGGACGGCCTGGAGGCGCGGTGAGGGTGGTCTGGCTCGGCATGCCTCAGGAGCATGGTCGCGTCCAGGGCCGCGGGGAACACCGCGCGTAACGGGAGGTCACGTCGCTGTCGTCGGGCGGTGCCCGCCGACCACGATGGGACACATGAGCGATGCACCGAACCGCCCGCTGCGCTTCGCGGCCTTCGTCATGAACACGACCTCGCACATCCAGCACGGCCTGTGGCGGCACCCCGACGCCCGGCAGACGGACTTCGACGACGTGACGCTGTGGACCGACCTGGCGAAGACCCTCGAGCGCGGCAAGTTCGACGCGATGTTCTTCGCCGACGTCGTCGGGACCTACGGTCCCGGGCGCGGCGACTACTCGACCAACCTGCGCGAGGGGCTGCAGATCCCCTCGAACGACCCCTCCGTGCTGCTCTCCGCGCTCGCCGTGTCGACCGAGCACCTCGGGCTCGCGTTCACCTCGAGCGTCATCCAGGCGCACCCCTTCGACTTCGCCCGCAAGGTCTCCACGCTCGACCACATCACCCGGGGCCGCATCGGCTGGAACGTCGTCACGAGCGCCCTCGACAGCGCCGCCCGGAACTTCGGCGCCGACCGGCTCGAGGAGCACGACGAGCGCTACGTCTGGGCCGAGGAGTACCTCGAGGTCTGCGCGAAGCTCTGGGAGGGCTCGTGGGAGGACGGCGCCGTGCTGAAGGACCCGGTCCGTGGCTACGCCGACCCCGACAGGGTGCACCGCATCGACCACCACGGCAAGCGCTACGACGTGCAGGGCCCGCACCTGTCGGCACCGTCGCCGCAGCGGACCCCGGTGCTGTTCCAGGCCGGGTCGTCGCCGGCCGGCCGTGCCTTCGCCGCCCGGAACGCCGAGGCCCAGTTCATCCTGACCTCGAACCGGGACGCCACCGAACAGCTCATCCGCGAGACCCGCGACCTGGCCGAGGCCGCCGGTCGACAGCGGGACGACATCGCGTTCTTCCTCGGCCTGACCTTCGTCACCGGCTCCACCGAAGCCGAGGCCAAGGCCAAGGAAGCGGAGATCGACGAGTACCTGGCCGCCGACGGGTTCCTGGTGCACTCGAACCTCGGCTTCGACCCGGACACCGGCGAGCCCCTCGACCCGGACACCCCGCTGTCCGAGGTCCGCACCCACGCCGGACAGTCGCACCTGCAGTGGCTCCGCGAGGCCGCCGGGGACCGCGAACCGACCATCGCCGACCTCGCCCGGCTGTCCGCGAAGCTCCGCGCCCGGGTCGTCGGCACACCGGAGCAGATCGCCGACGAGCTCGCCGACTGGCAGCGGGTGGGCGTCGACGGCGTCAACGTCATCAACTGGACGCTGCCCGGCTCGTACGAGGAGTTCGTCGACCACATCGCGCCGACCCTGCAGGAGCGCGGACTGATGCAGTCCGAGTACCGCGAGGGCACCCTGCGCGAGAAGCTCTTCGGCCACGCACAGCTGCCGGACTCGCACCCCGCCCGGCAGTGGCGCGGGGCGTTCTCGGGCGGTGCCGGCGCGACCGCGACCCACCCGGACGACGCGACCCGGGCGGTGGAGGTGCCCGCATGACGGACGTGACGACGACCGACGAACGTGTGGCGGGCCTCCCGGCCGACCGTCTGGCGACCCTGCGCGAACGCTTCGCGCCCGTGTTCGCGACCATCCGCGACGGCGCGGTCGAGCGTGAGCTCGCGTCCGGGAAGCCCGGCGACCGGCCGCTGCCGCACGCCGAGGTCCGGGCGCTCGCCGACGCTGGGTTCGGGCGGCTGCGCGTGCCGGAGGACCGCGGCGGCTTCGGCGTGACGCTGGTCGAACTCGCGCACCTGGTGGCGGACCTGGCGGCGGCGGACTCGAACATCGCGCACCTGTGGCGGGGGCACTTCGGGTACACCGAGCTGGTGCTGCTGCGGCCGTCGTCCGCCGGCCGGGACGAGTGGCTCCAGCGCATCGTCGACGGAGCGATCATCGGGAACGCGACCTCGGAGCGGACCGGGACGACCCTGGCCGACATCTCGACGACGGTGACGCCGGCGGGTGATTCCCTCCGCCTCGACGGGCGGAAGTTCTACTCGACCGGCACGCTCTACGCGGACTGGATCTACCTGGCGGCGGACCGTGACGGGGATCGCGTGACGTTCGCCGTCGACGCCTCCGCGCCGGGCGTGACGAGCATCGACGACTGGGACGGGTTCGGCCAGCGGTTGACCGCGTCCGGCACGACCGTGTTCGACGGGGTGTCGGTCGACCCGTCGGTGGTGTCGGCGTACCGGGACGCTCCGCTGTCGCACATCCAGGCCTTCTACCAGCTGTACCTGCTGGCGGTCCTCGCCGGGATCGGGCAGGCCGTGTCGGACGATGCCGTGGCCTTCGTGCGACCACGGACCCGCACGTACATCCACGCCAACGCGGCCGTGCCGGGGGAGGACCCGCAGGTGCTCTCGGTGCTCGGGCGACTGTCGGCCGGGGCGTTCACCGCCCGGTCAGTCGTCGTCGCCGCCGCGGGGCTGCTCGACGGGGTCGTCGCCACGAACGAGCCCGGGGTCGGCGTCGACCGCGTGCTGCTCGACGCGGCCGAGAACGCCGTGTACCAGGCGCAGGTCGAGATCGGGCCGCGGGTGCTGCGGTCGGCGTCCGAGCTGTTCGAGGTCGGCGGGGCGTCAGCGGCCGACCGGACGCGTGGGCTGGACCGGCACTGGCGGAACGCCCGGGTGGTGGCGTCGCACAACCCGGCGGTCTACAAGGAGCGGCTGGTGGGGGAGTACGCGCTGCACGGGCGGGGGCCGGTGGGGGCGTGGG
>NZ_QKSU01000002.1:0-376799 GCF_003234665.1 Curtobacterium sp. MCLR17_059
CGAGAGGGAAACGCCCGGTCACATTCCGAACCCGGAAGCTAAGCCTCTCAGCGCCGATGGTACTGCAAGGGGGACCTTGTGGGAGAGTAGGACGCCGCCGGACTTAACGTAGTAAGAACCAGGGAACCCCTGACCATTCGTGGTCAGGGGTTTTCTGCGTTCACGGCCCCTCCACAGGGCAGGTGGGAGGGACTGACGCCGCGGTAGGGTTGTCGGGTCATGACTGCGCCATTCACCACTGCCTCCGGCTCCGACATCCGCGTCCGCTTCTGCCCGAGCCCGACGGGGACCCCGCACGTGGGGCTCATCCGCACCGCGCTCTTCAACTGGGCCTACGCTCGCCACACCGGCGGCAAGCTCGTGTTCCGCATCGAGGACACCGATGCCGCCCGCGACAGCGAGGAGTCGTACGGGCAGATCCTCGACGCGCTCCGCTGGCTGCGGCTCGACTGGGACGAGGGCGTGGACGCCGGCGGCGAGCACGGACCGTACCGGCAGTCCGAGCGCACCGCGATCTACGACGACGTGATCGCGAAGCTCAAGGAGTCGGGTCACATCTACGAGTCCTTCGTCACGCCGGACGAGATGGAAGCCCGGAACAAGGCGGCCGGTCGTGACCCCAAGCAGGGCTACGACAACCACGAGCGCGACCTGACCGATGCCGAGCGCCAGGCGTTCCGCGACGAGGGCCGCGAGCCGGCGCTCCGCCTGCGGGTCCCCGACCGTGACCTGAGCTTCGACGACCTGGTGCGCGGGGAGATCACCTTCAAGCAGGGCACGTTCCCCGACTTCGTGGTGGTCCGCCCGAACGGCAAGCCGCTGTACACGTTCACGAACCCGGTCGACGACGCCCTGATGGGCATCACGCACGTGCTCCGGGGCGAGGACCTGCTGTCGTCGACCCCGCGCCAGATCGCTCTGTACGAGGCGCTGTACGAGATCGGCCTCGCGCCCTCCATCCCCGTGTTCGGACACCTGCCGTACGTGATGGGGGAGGGCAACAAGAAGCTCTCGAAGCGTGACCCCGAGTCGAACCTGTTCCACCACCGCGCCGCCGGCATGATCCCCGAGGGGCTCGTCAACTACCTGGCGCTGCTCGGCTGGTCGATCGGGCCCGACCGCGACGTGTTCTCGATCGACGAGATGGTCGCGGCGTTCGACGTCACCGACGTGAACCCGAACCCGGCCCGCTTCGACCACAAGAAGGCCGAGGCGATCAACGGGGACCACATCCGTCTGCTGGCGCCCGAGGACTTCCGGTCGCGTCTGCTGCCGTACCTGTCGGAGTTCATCAGTGACCCGGCGACCCCGGAGCAGCTCGAGGTCCTGACCAAGGCGGCTCCGCTCGTGCAGGAGCGCATGCAGCTGCTCGGCGAGGCGCCGGCGATGCTCGGCTTCCTGTTCACCTCCGACGCCGACCTGGTGGTCGAGGACGACGCACTGGCCTCGCTCAAGGGCGACACGGCGACGGTCCTGACCGCGAGCACCGCCGCGCTCGAGGTCGTCCAGGACTGGACCACCGAGGCCATCGAGGGTGCGCTCCGTGCGGCCCTCATCGACGAGCTCGGCCTGAAGCCCCGCGTCGCCTTCGGCCCGCTGCGCGTGGCGGTGTCCGGACGCCGGATCAGCCCGCCGCTGTTCGAGTCGATGGAGATCCTGGGCAAGGAGTCCACCCGGACCCGGCTCCGCGCCCTCGCGGCGCGCTGACCGACCGTGAGCAGTACGGAGCACGCCGACCAGGTCCTGTACGACGTCGCGGTCATCGGCGCCGGGCCGGCCGGGCTGAGCGCTGCGCTCAACCTGGTCCGGGCGAAGCGCACCGTGCTGCTCGTCGACGCCAACCGCCCCCGGAACGCCGCGACGCTGCGGTCGCACGGGTTCCTGACGCGGGACGGCATCTCGCCGCTCGAACTCCGCAAGCTCGGGCGGACCGAGGTCGAGGGGTACCCGGAAGCGACGGTCGTCCAGTCCGTCGTCGACCTGGTGGCCCCGGACCCCGACACGGACACCTGGCAGGTGCACGGCTCGTGGCGCGGCACCGAGCTCGAGGCCCGCGCCCGGACGGTCGTCGTGGCGACGGGGTTGCGTGAGGAGTTCCCGGCGCTGCCGATGCTCCGCGCGTTCTACGGCACCGCGGTGCACAGCTGTGTCGAGTGTGATGCGTACGACAAGGCCGGGCAGCCGCTCGCCTTCATCTGCGAGACCGACGACGTGGTCGACCGGGCGCTGCTCATCGCCGCATGGACCGACGACCTGATCGTCTACACGAACGGGGTGGCACCGCTCGACGACGCCGGCCGCGCTCGACTGTCGGCCGCGGGGGTCGTCGTGGACGAGCGGGTCGTCGAGGACCTCGAGGGCGATCGCACCGGGATGACCGGCGTCCGGCTCGCCGACGGCCACGTCGAGCCTCGGACCGGTGGGTTCGTCCGACCGGTGTGGCACGCCGACCTCGACTGGCTGCGCACCAGCGCCACCACGAGTCCGAGCGCAACGAGCGGGAACACGGCCGCGAACGGCGACACGCCCGGAGCGCTCGAGGGGCTCCAGCGCGACACGCAGGGACTCCTCGTGGTCGACCGGGTGGGCCGGACGTCCGTCCCGGGGCTCTACGCCGTGGGAGACGTCACGCCTCCCGGGCCGGAGCAGCTCATCGTCGCCGCCGGACACGGAGCCGCGACCGCCGCCGCCGTGCACCGAGACCTGGTGGGTGGTCTTGCGGACCTCCGGGATGCTGTACAGTAGTTGATCGTGCCCCGGGTGACCGGGCCAGAAGGCCGACAGGCCTTTTGGGGTATGGTGTAATTGGCAACACAGCGGTTTCTGGTACCGTCGTTCTTGGTTCGAGTCCAGGTACCCCAGCACTCGATGAACAGCCCCCGGGACTTCCCGGGGGCTGTTCTCGTTTCCGGGACCTTCTCGTTCCGAGCGTCCTCATCGGCGATGCACGGCGCATCCACGGTCGCGCCACGGCTGATCCGGAGGTTGCGCGGAACCGCACGATCCCCGAGCCGGGCGAGCCGCCGTGCGGACGGCGCCCACGGCAGTGGACCGGTCGTTCCGGAGTCGTACCGTCCGTGGCGGGCGCAGGCCGCGCCTCCAGGCCGGTTGCGGTTCCCCGCACCGGGCCGGAGCCTGCTCGCGGGCCGGGGGAACGCGGACCTACGGTCGGAGGACCGTCGCGGGAGTCGTGGCGGTCCGCTGCTGAGCACCCGAGGTGTCATCGTGACCTCCGTCGACCCGCTGACGACCGTCGATCCCTGGAACCACCCCGCAGCCGTGCCCGCGGCGGCCGACCACTCCGTGCTGGACCGCTGGGACCGCGTGGTGGCACTCCGGGGCGACGCCGCCGCGCTCGCGGGGGACGGCCGTCCGTACACCTACGGCGAAGCGGACCGGGCCTCGCGCGCGCTGGCCGCAGCCCTGGCCGTGACGCTCCGACCCGACGACCACAGCGGCGCCGGCGTCGGCGACACCCCGGGCGGGGCATCGAAGCCGGTCGGGCTGATGGCGGGGCAGTCGACCGAGGCCGTGATCGGCATCCTCGCGCTGGTGCGTGCCGGACGGACCGTGGTGGTGCTCGACGACCACCTGCCCGCAGCACGGCTGGCACACGTGGCCCGGCTCGCCGGCGTCGACGAGATCGTCGCCGACACCGAGCGTGCAGCGCTGGCCGCCGACGTGGTCGCGGAACGGGACGGCCGGGTGCACGCACTCGGCGAACTGCTGGACGCGGGCGAACCGGGCGCGGCCCCGTCGGCGGACACCGTCGGCGTGCGCCCCGGCGGGCGGGACCCCTTCGCCATCGTCTTCACCTCCGGCTCGACCGGCATGCCGAAGGGCGTCGTCCTGACGCACCGGCAGCAGATCGCCGACGCCGAGCAGGACGCGGTCGCGCTCGGCCTCGGCCCGGGCGACCGGCTCGGTGTCGTCCTGCCGCTGTCGTTCGCGGCCGGGCTCCTGTTCTCGTTCGACACGTTGCTCTGCGGCGGCACCATCGTGCTGCTCGAGCCGCGTGAGCTCGGTGTCGAGCGGCTGCTCGGGCGGTTCCGGGAGGACGACGTGAACGTGCTCGTCTGCACCCCGCACCTGCTGCGCTCGATCATCGGGTCGCAGAACGCCCCCGGGTCGCACGGGACCGCAGCCGGGGCCGCACCGGTGCTCGGCGGGCTGCGCTTCCTGATGACCACGGGCGAGTCCGTCACCGGGGCCGACCTCGCCGCGGCCCGACCCCACCTGGACCCGGACACGCTGCTCCTGAACGCCTTCGGCTCGAGCGAGACCGCGTGCGTCGCGTACTGCCCGGTGGCGCCGGGGGAGCCGGTGCCCGAGGGCGTCGTGCCCGCCGGGTGGCCGTTGCCCGGCAAGACGGTCCTCGTGCTCCGTGAGGACGGCAGCCCTGCCGACCCGGGGGAGACCGGCGAGCTCGTCGTGGTCTCCGACGCCCTGACCGCGGGCTACTGGGGTGCGCCGGAGAAGACCGCCGAACGGGCCGGACGCACCGGCGAGGCCGAGGCCGCCGCCGGCATCCCCGTCGGGACCCCGAGCTGGCGGCAGGGCGACCTGGCACGCGTCGACCCCGACGGCCGGCTCGTGCTGCTCGGCCGGTCCGACGACGCCGTGAAGGTCCGCGGCTACCTGGTCGAACCGAGTGAGGTCGAGGCGGCGCTCCGCGCGGTCCCCGAGGTGCACGATGCGGTCGTGACGGCACAGGTCGACCCCGGTTCCGTCACCCGGCTCGTCGCCTACGTGGTCGGTCGCCCGGGGCACCGCACCCCGGCACCGGGTGCCCTCCGACGGGCGCTCCGTGAGCGGCTGCCCGAGTACATGGTGCCGGCGTCGATCGTGCCGATGACCGAACTGCCGCGGAACGAGCGCGGCAAGGTCGACCGGGCCGAACTCCCCGGGGCACCGAGCGTCGAGACCGAGATGGTCGAGGGTGAGTACGACCAGTGGGAGCTCGTCGTCGGGCAGATCTGGGCCGAGGTGCTCGGCCTGCGGGGCGTGCACCTGGACGAGGACTTCTCGGCCCTCGGCGGCGACTCGTTGTCGGCGGAGGAGATGCTCGCGCTCGTGCAGACCCGTCTCGGCATCGACCTGCGCTCGTCGGACGTCCTGCAGCACCCCACGCTCCGGGCGTTCGCCCGTCGGGTGCGGAGCGGCACGACGGCGCTGCCGAGCCACCCCGACGTCGTCAAGGTGTCCGGCGCGCGCGAGTCCGGCCGTCCGCCGGTGTTCTGCTTCGCCGGCGGTGGTGCGCTCGCCCTGACGTTCCTGCCGTTGTCCCGCTACCTGCCCGAGCACGACGTGTACGCGTTCCAGCAGCACGGCCTCGAGCGTCGGGGCATGCCGGACTGGAGCATCCAGGCCAGCGCCCGCCGGTACGTCGCCCTGATGCGCATCGTGCAGCCGCGCGGACCGTACCTGCTGGTCGGCCACTCGCTCGGCGGGCTGATCGCGCTCGAGATCGCCCGGCTGCTCACCGAGAGCGGCGAGCAGGTCGAGCACATCGCGCTGCTGGACACCTACCTGCCGCGGACCGGGGCCGAGGGGGTCCGGCAGCACTTCGGACGGCTCGAGCCCCGCGAACACCGCAATCCCGCAGTCCGGGCCGTCAACCAGCGCCTCGCCGGGGTCGTCCGGCGGGTCATGCCGTCCGGCATGTCGTGGGGCGAGCACGTCGCGAAGCGCGCGCGGGCCTACAGCGCTGGTGTGCTGCGGCACGGCGGGCAGAAGGACTTCGATGCCTTCTTCGACCAGGCCGAGCTCGTCACCCGGCGGCACCACCCGACGCCGTTCCACGGACGGGCGACGTACGTGCTCGCCGATGCGAACCCGGACGCGACCGGCTGGTCCGCGCTGCTGCGCGGGCGGACCGAGACCGTGCGGATCGCGGCCGAGCACAGCTCGCTGCTGCGGGAACCGCACGTGTCCGACCTCGCGACGGCGTTGCGTGCGGCGTTCGCGACGGAGGGCGCGGGCCGGAACTGAGCTGCTGCGCACATCGAGTGAGCAGAAGACGTCGCCTCCGCAGTCCGGAGGCGACGTCTTCTGTTCACCGGGTGCGGTGGTCGCGACCAGGAAGCGGACGGGAGGCGCGGGGCGGGCTGGCACCGCGCCTCCAGTCCGCCTGTCGGTGCGTCCACGGCACGTGGCCGGCACGCGGTGTTGCGGGTTTCCGTATCCGCACCCGGGTGTCCGCAAGGGACCGCACCGCGCATTGACCGCCTGCCAGCCCGCGACGATGGTTGGACACGCGGGGGAGAGTACCCACTCACCTGCGAAGCCGGCGGCGTCGTACCCGCGTCCCGCTGCTCGACCGACGACGGTCACCGTCGTCGATGCGTCATCCGAGGACGCTCCGCTCGTCACACGAGCCACAACCCGACAGCAACCCTGACCCGACAGGACCGCGCCCATGCCCGCACGTACCGTTCGCCCCGCAGACCCGAGGGTCTCCGTCGTCATCCCGGCGCGGAACGAGGCCCGAAACCTCGAGATCATCCTGCCGAAGCTCCCGCCGGTGTACGAGGTGATCCTGGTCGACGGCAACTCCGTCGACGACACCATCGCCACCGCGCAGCGCGTGATGCCCGACATCCGCGTCGTGCACCAGACCCGCAAGGGCAAGGGCAACGCCCTCGCCTGCGGGTTCGAGGCCGTCACCGGCGACGTCGTCGTCATGTTCGACGCCGACTGCTCCGCCGACCCGGACGAGATCCCGCGCTTCGTGCAGGCACTCGTCGAGGGCGCCGACGTCGCGAAGGGCACCCGCTACTCGCTCGGCGGCGGCAGCGACGACATCACGATCGTCCGCAACCTGGGCAACCGTGGCCTGAACATGCTCTGCAACATCATCCTCGGCACCCGCTACAGCGACCTCTGCTACGGCTACAACGCCTTCTGGGCGGACGTCCTGCCGGAGATCGGCCTGCTGTCCTCCGAGCTGCCGAAGCCGTCCGACGGCTCGATGCTCTGGGGCGACGGGTTCGAGATCGAGACTGTGCTCACCTGCCGCTGGTCGGCCGCCGAGCTCGCGATCACCGAGGTCCCCAGCCACGAGAAGCTCCGCGTGCACGGCTCGAGCAACCTGAACGCCGTGACCGACGGCATCCGGGTGCTGAAGTCGATCATGCACGAGCGTCGTCGCGCCGCGATCGGTCGCTCCGAGGTCCGTCGTGCCGCGATGAGCGTCGTGCCGCCGGCCGAGCAGCTGGCCGCGCCGGCTGCTGCGCCGGTTGCCGCTGCGCCCGTCGCTGCGACGCCGGTCGCTGCGTCCGTCGCGACCCCCGTCGCTGCGTCCGCCGTCGCCGGGGCGTCCGTCGCCGGGGCAGCCGTCGTCGCGTCCGTCGTCGCCCTCGAGGAGGAAGTCGCGTGACGACCGTCGCGGTCGTCATCTGCGCCTACACCCAGCAGCGCTGGGGCGACCTGCAGGACAGCGTCGAGTCCGCCAAGCGCCAGCCAGAGGCCCCCGAGGTCGTCGTCGTGATCGACCACGAACCCGAGCTCCTCGCCCGCGCCGCGGCGCGCTGGCCCGAGCTCCGCGTCGTCCCGAACACCGAGGACCGCGGCCTGTCCGGCGCCCGCAACACGGGCGTCGCCCTCACCGACGCCGACGTCGTCGCGTTCCTGGACGACGACGCAACGGCCGACCCGGACTGGCTCGGCCACATGCTCACCGCCCTCGAGGACCCGGACGTCGTCGGCGTCGGCGGCCGGGCCACACCGTCCTGGCCCACCGCCACCGGTGCCGGCCCGTACGCCGACGAACTCCTCTGGATCGTCGGCTGCTCCTACCGCGGGCTACCCGAGACCCCCGGCGACGTGCGCAACGTCATTGGATCGAGCATGGCGTTCCGCCGCGACGCGATCCTGCTCGCCGGCGGGTTCCGCTCCGGCATCGGCCGCGTCGGCAACCAGCCGCTCGGCTGCGAGGAGACCGAACTCTGCATCCGCATCGCCCAGGCCCGTCCCGGTGCGCGGATCCGGCACGAACCGGGCTCGAACGTCTCGCACCGGGTCTCCCCGGACCGCGTGACGATGCGCTACCTGCGCCGTCGCAGCTACTACGAGGGCATCTCGAAGGCCGTCCTGAGCCGTCGCGTCGGCACGGGTGACTCGCTCGCCAGCGAGTCGACGTACCTGACGAAGGTCATCCCCGGAGCGGTGCTGCGCGAACTGCGCCACATCGGTCGTGGCGGTGCCCTGCGTGCCTTCGCGATCGTGCTCTCCGTCGCGTCGACCGTCACCGGCTACGCCGTCGGGCGTGTCCTCGGTGGCGTCGTCGTCCGCACCCCGGCGGCCGCCCCCGCCCCCCAGCCGGTGGGGACGCGGTGACCCGCGCGACCCTGGCGATGGTCCTCTCGCCGGTCGTGACCGGGCCGCTCGTCCCCACCTGGGACGGCGCGCTCTGGGTCGGCGAGGTCGACCGTGCCGACGTGCACGCGTCCAGCCACCGTGACGTGGTCGCACTCGAGGGCGCCGCGGGCTACCGGCGCGCTCGACTGCTCGTCCGCGACCACGGCGAGCCCCTCGGCTTCGTCGAGGCCGAGATCACCGAACGCCGCCGCATCGGCGGCACCATCGACGTCCGTGCGCTGCAGCGCGCGATCCGGCCCATGCCGGCACCCGAGCGTCGGCCGGCAGCAGGTCTGGTGCTGCCGTCCGTCACCGTGGTGCTCTGCACGGACGGCGCCGCCGGCACGACCATGCGGTCGGTGCTCGCGAACGGGCACCCCGACTTCGACGTCGTGGTCGTCTCGCACGGCGCCGACGACGGCGGTGTGGCGACCGTCGACATCAGCGGACGCCGCGTCACCACCATCCCGGCACCCGAGGGTGGCCTCGCCGCCGCGCGGAACGCCGGTCTGCTCGTCGCGACCGGCGACGTCGTCGCCTTCGTGGACGAGGGCGCCGTCGTGGACGGTGACTGGATCGCCGCGATCGCCCGCGCCTTCGCGGCCGACCCCGACGTGGCCTGCGTCACCGGGCTCGTGCCGAGTGCCGAGCTCCGGACGCCGGCGCAGCGCTGGCACGACGACCGCACCCCCGGTGGTCGGACCGTCCGCCGGCGGGTCTTCCGGCTCGACGAACCGGTCGACGGCCTCCCGCTGCACCCCTTCGCCGCCTCGGCCTACGGCACCGGCGCGAACCTCGCCGTGCACCGCGCGACCGCGCTCCGGATCGGCGGGTTCGACACCGCCTTCGGTCCCGGCACCCGCGTCGGCGGCGGCGACGACCTCGACCTCTTCACACGACTGCTGTTCGCCGGATCCGCGATCGCCGTCGAACCGGCCGCGATCGCGTGGCAGCGATCGGCGGACGACGTCGCGTCGCTCCGCGCCGCCGCTGCCGCGCACGGCCACGGACTCGGAGCCTGGATGACCAAGAACGCCATCGACCGCGACACGCTGACCGCATCGGTGGACGCAGCGCCCGAGGCGCTCAGCGCCTTCGCACGACTCGGCCTCGAACAGGGCGACCGTGCGACGGACATCGCCGGCGACCAGCCCGGTGACGCGGACCGCGTACCCGACGCGGTCGACGCCGAGTTCGCCGCCACCCAGCGGCGGCTGCGCGGGGTCGAGCAGCGCTCGGTCCTGACGGCGCCGTTCCTGGCGCTCGTCGAACGCCTGCGTGGCGGCGGCACGATCGACCGCAACGCCGGTGGTCGCCACGAGCTCCGGCACGGTCTGGCCTCGGCCGGTCCCGCCCGCCCGCTCGCGGTGGACGCGATGAGCCCGATCGCACGACTCACCGCAGCGGCGATCGTCGTCCTGACGCTCCTCGTCGCCGGGGTCGCCGCGATCGCCGGACTCCCGGTGCTGCGGGGGAGCGCGATCGGCGTGTACCTGTTCGCGCTGCTCGGCGTCGCACCCCTCCTGCTCGTCCGCCCGATGCCGCTGGCACGCTTCAGCGTCTTCGCGGTCACGGCGTCGCTCGTCGGCACGATCGGCATCGGCTACACGATGGCGACGTTCCAGCTCTGGAACCCGACGGTGCCGTTCGTCGGGGTCGTCGTACTCACCGCCGTCGCCCTCGCGATCGCGGTGCCGCGTGACGTCGCCGAACTGCAGCGCGCCCGCCTCGAGCCGGCCGCCGAGGGCGCCACGGCCCGTCGCTGGATCACCACCGACACCGTCACCGCCGGCTCGGTCGTCGGCCTGCTCGTCATCGTCGTCGCCGCGCTCACGCACATCGGCGACCCGGTGCCGGACGGACTGTTCGGCTCGCTCGGCCCGGGCCTGGTCATCGGACTGGCGATCGTCGTCGCCGCTGCCGTCGTCGCCCTGGTGCGCGGTCGCGGACTCGCGATCCCGGTCGTCGTGCTCGGCGGGTCGATCCAGCTCGCACAGGCCATCACGTACGGCATGCCCACCGTGATGGCGGCCGCCCGCCACATCGGTGTGCTCGAGTACATCCGCCGCTGGGGCTCGACCAACCCGGCCGCCGACATCTTCCAGACGTGGTCCGGCCTGTTCGCCGGTGGCGCCTGGGTCGCGGACGTCGGCGGGATCGGCAACGCGATGACCATCGCCGCGTGGGTCCCCGTCCTGCTGGCCTTCAGCACGACGATCGCCGTCGGTGTCCTGGCCGCCAACTGGCTGCCGGGGAACCGTCGCCCCTGGATCGCCGCGTTCCTGACCGCGATGACCGGCTCGCTCAACACGACGTACTTCTCGCCGCAGTCGGTGGGTATCCTGATGTCCCTGGTGATCCTCGTGCTGGCCGTCGGCCCGCTGCGACGCACCGCGGTGACCGCCGCCGACGGCGTCCGCTCGACGATCCTGCGCGCCCGCCGCGTCGGCCTGTCCCGGATCATCGCCATCACGCTGATCGCCATCGTGCTGGTCGTCACCCACCAGATCTCGCCGTACCTGACGGTCGCCGCACTCGTGACGCTCATCGTGTTCCGACTGCTCCGCCCCTGGTGGCTACCCGTCGTGGTGCTCGTCCCCGCCGTCGGCTTCGCCCTGCTGAACGACGACATCCTCGGCAAGTTCCTGTCCCTGGGAGCCGTCGGCAAGGTGCTCGACAACGTGCAGCCGCCGTCGCACGACATGACGGTCCTGCCGAAGCCGCTCGTCACACGGCTCGCGTTCGACATCCCCGCGGCGGCCCTCGTGGTCCTCGGTCTCGTCGCCGTGATCACCGTGCTGATGCGCCGCGACCGCGTGCACTGGGGACTGCTGGCCACGGCGGCGAGCCCGATCTCGCTGCTCGTCGCGACGAACTACGGCCAGGAGGGCATCTTCCGCGTCGTGCTGTTCGCGACACCGTGGATCGCGATCCTGGCGGCGGGGCTCCCGATGCCCAGCGGCCGGCTGGCTCCCGTCGGTCGACTCGTCACCCGTACGGTGCGGCCCACGGCGGTCAAGGTCGTCGTCGCTGCGGCCGCGGTCGCCGCGATGGTCGGGATCGGCGCGTTCGGTCAGACCGCCCTCGACTGGAACCGCGTCCCGACGCGCAGCCAGTCGGCGGCGACGCAGTTCTACGACGCGACCGCGCCGAAGGGCTCCCTGATGCTGCTGACCGGTTCGGCGAACGCCGTCCCGAGCAACACCGGCGCACGCTACTTCGACGTCGGAGCGCTGTCCCGCGAGGTCCTCGGGGCGTACCCGGAGCCGGAGGGCTACGACGCCGAGGCCGACGTGTCCACGATGACCCGCCAGCTCGTCCTGGACTGGCCGGCGACGAAGTACTACGCACTGGTCGCCGAACCCTTCGGCGCCTACGACGAGCGGTACGGGTACCAGACCGACGCCGACTACCAGGAGCTCGCGGCCGCGATGGCCGACTCGCCCTACTGGAAGCGCGTCTTCGGTTCCGGCACCACCGCCGTCTACGAACTGACCCAGGCAGGACTCGCACATGCCACGAACTGAACACCGCACGACCCGGGCCGCCCGGCGGACGTGGCGCACGCGCGCCACGTCCGCCGCGGCGGTCCTGGGGGTCCTGGCGGTCGTCGCCGTCATCGCCGGACCCGGCGGTGCGATGTCCGCCGACGCACGAGGTCGGAAGACACCGCCGCCGAGCACGCCGACCAGCACGCAGACGCCCACGCCGACGCCCAGCAGCACCCCGACGGGTGGCACGGCCGCCGCGAACGCCGACTGCAGCGCCGGTCGGGTCCTCACGATGGTGGCGCACGCCGACGACGACCTGCTGTTCTCAGGCACCGAGCTCCGTGCGGACATCGACGCCGGCAAGTGTGTCCGTTCGGTCATCGTGACCGCGGGTGACGCCGGCAAGCCCGCCTGGTACTGGCAGTCCCGCGAGAACGGGTTGATGGCGTCGTACGCGTCGATCGCCGGCGTCTCGTCGAACTGGACCGCCGGACAGCTCTCGGTCGCCAGCCACACGCTCCGTACGGCGACCCTGACGACGGCCCCGCGGCTCAGCCTGGTGTTCCTCGAGCTGCCGGACGGCAACATCGACGGCTCCGGCTTCGCGGCCACGGGCAGCGAGAGCCTGGAGAAGCTCTCCGAGGGCCAGATCTCCACGATCCACACCGTCGCCGGGGCTGCCCAACCGACGTCCTTCTCGCTGACCGACCTGCGCGCGACGTTCTCCGGGCTCGTCACGGGGTACGCGCCGACCGAGATCCACACGCTCGACCACGGCGGCACGTACGGCGACGGCGACCACAGCGACCACCACACCGTCGCGTACCTCGCCGACCAGGCGCAGTCCGCGTACACGGCGGCGCACACGTTCACGGGCTACCTCGGGTACCCGATCGCGGACCGCCCGTCGAACCTGAGCTCCGCGCAGACGGCCGCGAAGGCCGCCGCCTTCTTCGCGTACGCCGCGTACGACGGTGAGACCTGCGGGTCCACCTCCGCCTGCGCATCGCGCCCGGAGGGCTCCTGGTTGAGCCGCCAGTACGCCGTCGGCTCGTCGGCCCAGCCCCCGACGGACCCGCCGACCTCGCAGGGCACCGACGTCACCGCCGGCGCGACCGTCACCGCGAGCGCCGAGAACCCGGCCGACGGTCAGACCGCCGTGAAGGCCGTCGACGGCGTCGTGAGCGGCTACCCGGACGCCCCGACGGCCGAGTGGGCGGCGCCCGGTGGCCGGGCGGGCACGTGGATCCAGCTGAACTGGTCCGCCGGCACGACCCTGCACGAGATCGACCTGGCGGACCGACCGAACAGCGACGACCAGGTGACCGGTGGCACGCTGACGTTCTCCGACGGCACCAGCGTCGCCGTCCCGTCGCTCGACAACGGGGGCGCCGTGCAGCGTGTCGCGTTCAGCGCCCGCCAGGTCACCTGGGTGCGGTTCACGGTCGGTTCCGTGAGCAGCACGACCCGGAACGTCGGCCTCGCCGAGATCCGGGCGTTCCGGCCGGCGGACACGACGACGCCGACGCCCACCCCGACCCCGACCCCGACGCCCACGCCGACGCCGACCCCGACGCCCACGCCGACGCCGACGCCGGCGGACGTCACCGGTTCGGCCACCCCGACCGCCGCGTGGGACGACCAGTCCACCGGGCAGACCGTCGCGAAGGCCGTCGACGGCGTCGTGTCGGGCTACCCCGACAACCTGACGGCCGAGTGGGTCGCCCCGTGGGGCCGGACCGGGGTGTGGATCCAGCTGGACTGGGCCGCCTCGCAGCGCCTCGGTCGGATCGTCCTGCACGACCGTCCGAACAGCTCGGACCAGGTCACCAGCGGCACCCTGACGTTCTCGGACGGCAGCCAGGTCGCGGTCGGCACCCTGCCGAACGGCGGCGACGCCCTGACGGTCGACTTCACCCCGCGTGACGTCACCTGGGTGCGGTTCACGGTGACGGGCGTCTCGAACAGCACGGGCAACGTCGGACTCTCCGAGATCCGCGCGTGGACGACCGGGTGACCGACGACCAGGGTGACGGCCGGGAGGCCCGCCCCACCTGGTCGGAGCACGTCGCCGACGACGCAGCGTCGGCCCACGGCGCCCCACCGGCACACGGTCGCGGCCTGTCCCGGCACCGGCCCCCGCGGCGCCCCGGCACCCGCCGGACCGCGCTCGCGGCCGGCGCCCTGCTCGTGGCTGCCGGCATCGTCGCCGGCACCACGACCGCGACCACCACGGCGAACGGTGACGACGTGACCCTCGACGACCCGAGCGGCGTCTCGATGCCGAGTTCCGAGCCCGAGGGGTGGACTCGGGTGTTCGGCGAGGACTTCGCCGACGCCGCCACGAACCGGACCTTCGAGTCCCGGTACTCAGACCGGTTCGTCGCCTACCACGGGTTCGCCGACACCGCGGGGACGGGGCGCTACCAGGCGTCGACCCTGTCGACGCACGACGGCGTGCTCGACGTGCGCCTGCGGACCACGCGCGCCGGGGTGCCGCTGGCGGGCGGTGTCGTGCCGCTCGTCGACGGCGAGTGGGGCGGGCAGACCGCCGGCCGGTACAGCATCCGGATGCGCAGCGACGAGGTCGACGGCTACGGCGTCGCCGTGCTGCTGTGGAGCGACGAGAACCTGTGGTCGGACGGTGAGATCGACTTCCCCGAGGGAGCGCTCGGCGCGCCCGCCTGGCTGAACGTGCACTGCCTGGCCGACCCCGCCGAGAAGTGCGTCCACCAGCAGACCGAGGCGTCGCTCAAGGACTGGCACACCTACACGATCCAGTGGACCGCCGACCGGATGTCGTTCCTGGTCGACGACGAGGTCGTCGGCACCACGACGGAGAACATCCCGACCGCTCGGATGCACCTGGTGGTGCAGGCCGGGTCGAACGACGGGAACCCACCGGCGGACGCCGCCGGGTCGGTCCTCATCGACTGGATGACGATCGACGTGCCGGCGGACGGTGCCGTGCCGAGCGCGTCGCTGCCGGACGACACCGCGACGACGGTCCCGAACGACTGAACGGTGCCGACGTCGTCGTCGGCACCGTTCAGTCGTCGTAGGTCGTCAGTGCTTCGCGTGTGCCTCGAGCGCCCGGAGCAGCGCCGCGACGTGCCGCTCCCGGCCGTAGCGGTCCCGCACCCAGGCGCGGCACCGGTCCGCCAGACCGGGTTCGGTGCCGGCCGCGTGCAGCGCCTCGAGGACCTTGTCGGCCAGCGCGGCGGTCTCGGTGGGGTCGACGGTGAACCGCGTCCACTCGCCACTGAGGATCTCGGCGGTGCCGCCCGACGCCGCCGCGACGACGGGGCGTCCGGTGGACATCGCCTCGACGACCACACGGCCGAAGCCCTCGGGCTCGATGGAGGGTGCCACCACGACGTCGGCGGCGTGCAGCAGGGGGACGACGTCGTCGCGCTCGGGCACCACGACCACGGAGCCCTCGGGCAACGCGGCGATCGCGCGGTGCACGGCGGGGGCGTCCTGCGGGTACAGCGCACCGGCCAGGACGAGCACCGGAGCCGGGGCGGGCGGTGTGCCGGGCCCGACGAGGATGCGGGCCGACGCGTGGACGCGCCCCCACGCCTCCAGGAGGGCCAGCACGCCCTTCGAGCGCGTGAGCCGACCGTAGTAGAGCACCACGGGGCGGTCCTGGTCGAGGCCGAGCGCGGCACGCGCGCGACGGGTGCTCGCCCCGGTGGCGGCGGGGAACGCCGCGGTGTCGACGCCGTTCGGGACCACGTCGACCCGGTCCGGCGGGGCGCCGACGGCGGTCCAGGCACGAGCCATCGCCGCCGAGACCGCGAGGTACCGGGTCCGGCCCCCCGCGAACGGGCCGAGACGGCGGTAGTTCGGGGCGTGGTGCAGGTGCACGGCCAGGGGGACGCCGGACACGAAGGACACGACGCGGCCCCACGGCAGGAACTCCGGACGGTTCAGCCACAGGACGTCCGGGCGCGACCGGCGGAGGCGCAGGCCCTCACGGACGAAGCGGAACATGTCCGTCGGGGCGGTCCGGATGCCGAAGCGGTAGTCGCGGGCGTGCCGCAGTCGGACACCGGTCCGGTCGAACACCGCGCGGCCCTCATCCGGGTCGCCGTCCGGACCGGCGCGGTGCCACACCTCGACGTCGTGGCCGGCCGCGACGAGCTCGCCGACGTCCTCGACGACGCAGCGTTCGACACCGCCGGTGATGGCGAGTCCGTTGGTGGCGACGACGACACGCAGCGGACGGGGGGTGGGACGGGTCATGCGGATCCTCCGCGAGCGAGTTTCAGGCGGCGGAAGAACCAGGGCAGGCACGCGGCCACGCCGACGACGCGCACGATGTTCCAGGCGAGGTCCTGCGGCGGGAGGAGCGAGGCGGCAGCGACGAGGATCGCGATCGCGATGGCGAGCAGCACTCGGCGTCGGGGGCCGCGCCACTCACGGCGATCCGGCAGGGAGGCCTGCTGCAGTGCGGCGAGGACGGCGTAGGCGATGACCGTGGCGATGCCCGCGCCGACGATGCCGGTCAGGGGCACCAGCACCAGGTTCGCCGTGATGTTGACGACGCCGGCGACGGCGCCGATGACGCCCACCGTCACCCCGCGGCGCTCGACCAGCAGGAGCCGGCCGGTCGCACCGCTCGCGACGACCGGGAACGCGGTCAGGGCGACCACGAAGACGACGATGGTGAGGGACTCGACCCGGTACGACGCCGGGGCCAGGATCGGCAGCGCCACCGGCGACACGAGCGTCACGGCGACGAGCACGGGGGCGAGCAGCATGTAGAGCTCGTCGCGGGCGTGCATGGCGAGCCGGCGGCGGGCCACGGCGTCGCGGAGGGCGGCGAAGTGCGGCGCCCAGGCCTGGTTCGTGAAGGTCAGCAGCAGGATGACCGCGGAGCCGACGACGTAGGCGATCTGGTAGCGGGCGACCTCGTCGGCACCGAGCAGGCGCTGCACGACGAGCCGGTCACCGGCGTTCAGGACGAAGTACGACAGGCTGCCGAGTGCGATCGGGACACCGAGCTTGAACGCCCGGTTCGTGGTGCGGTGGTCGAACAGACCGCGGACGCGCGGCTTCGTGGCGATGATGCCGATGACCATCGCGGCACCCTGCGCCACGACCCCGCCCCACGCGTACGTGGTCGCGTCGGCGTGCACGGCGGCGAGGAGCCCGAGGCCGATGATCGACCCGCCGACGGACGACAGCAGGCTCGTCACGGCGAACACGCGGATGCGGTCCTGGGCGACGAGCAGCGCGAGGGACAGCTGCACGATCGCGGCGGGCCCGGTCCAGAGGACGGCGACCAGCAGCAGGGGGTGCTGGTCGACGAAGCCCGCGGCGTCGCCCCAGAGCGGGATCGAGACCAGGGCGAACACGGTGACGGTGACCGCGGTGACCATGCCGACGAACATCAAGCCGCGGGCACGCCGGTCGTCGCCGTCCTCGGCGCGTTGCAGCACCGATGCCTGGTCGATGCCGCAGACGGCCACGACCACCAGGGCCTGGTACAGCGCGATCGCCGAGGCCAGCACGCCGAACTCGGCCGGTGGCATCAGGTGCGCGAGCACGGGGGAGATCAGCGAGCTCACGACGAGCTGCATCGACCAGACGACCACGTAGAGCAGACCGCGGCCGAACAGGACTGACGAGCCGCGTGCGACGGCGATCGAGTCCGTGTCGGTGGACAGCGCGCCGGGGGCTGCGGGCTGCACGGACGCCTCGAGCTCGTCGTCGTCGGGCTGTGCCGCCACCGCAGCCGCCTCGGCCGCACGCGCCTCGCGTCGCGTCTGGGGGACGGTCACTGCGCCACCACCACCGGCTGGTCATCGGCGGACGTGCGGAGCCCGAAGGTCGCGTCGACCACGTCGAGCAGGTCAGCGCTCCGCGACGTCGAGAACTTCCGGGCGAACACGTACGGGGTCGACTGGTCAGCCGCCGTGCGACGCTCCAGCACCCGGCCGGCGTCCTCGATCCCGAGCCACGGCGGGCTCTTCTGCTTCGTGCCGTCCCACCCGATCCACCAGAGCGGCTGCGCCGCGTGGGCGTCCGCGAAGTCCGGGGTGAACGCCGGGGTCAGCAGGACCGACGGCACGAAGGTCTCGTCGCCGATCCACACCCGCTCCCAGAACGCCACCAGGTCGGGGCGCCCGTCGAACACGTCGACGACCCCCTGCGCGTGGTGCCGGGCCAAGACCTTGAGCTGCGAGCCGCCGCCGAACACGACGTCGCGCGGGACCCGACGGGGGACCGGCAGGCGCAGCATGTGCTTCCGCCACGCCCAGTGCCGGAACCGCACGCGCGACCGACCGCCGTCGCGACCCCACGCGGGGTGCGGGAGCGGCTTCGCCTCGACGAACGATCGCCCGGGGTTCGCCGTCAGGAGCGCCGAGATCTCGTCGGCGTCGGCCAACGGGTAGTCGCTGCCGGTCAGCAACGCCACGTGGGTGGCGTCGGTCTGCGCCAGGGCAGCACGGTAGCCGGCGACCTCGGCCGCGACGTTCTCCCACTTCGCCCATCCGGTGCGCATCCGCGGCAGCACGTGCACCCGTTCGGGCAGGCCGGCGGTCATCGCCTCGAAGACGTCGTCGTCGGTGCTCGCGTCGCAGTGCAGGAACACCGGGAACGGGTCGAGCGCCGCCACGAGCCGACGGACGTGCGTCGGGTCCTCGTGGGCGAGGACGATGCACGCGAGTGGCGTGGGAGTGATGGCCATGTCCGCGACGCTAAGCGGGCCCGGCAGCACCGACAAGGGAGGTCGGGACCACCTGCGGGGGAACGGCGGTTTCCCGCAGGTGCCCCCCGATCGAGGGGTGCGCGAGGGGGATCGCGCGAGGGGATCGCGTCAGCGGGCGCGGCGGAACTTCGGGCAGTCGCAGAGCGCGCAGTCCGTGCCCGGACGGTAGTGCTCGTGTGCCGCCTGGGCGTGCCCGCACGTGCCGCACGCGGCGTCGTCGGCATCGAGGTGCACCACGACGAGATCGGACGCGTGGGGGTCCGGAACCAGGTGCAACGTCGGGCGCGGACGCCTGGTCAGGCCGAGCCGGTCCATCGTTCGGGCCAGCGGCATGCGTCCTCCTCGTGTCCGGCGGGGACCGGGGTCGCACCGGCGGGTCGACCGGCGTCTCCCGCGAGTCTAGTGGCGGCAAACCGCAGCCTCCCCGCATCCTCCGAGCATCGCGGTTGACCCCCTGTCGAAGCACGCTGAGCATTGCCACGTCCACCCGACCAGACCGGCCCGACGGGACGACCATGACCGACCACACCACCACCGCGGAACGAGCCCTCACGCTCGACCCCGCGATGCCCTCGCCCGACGCCCCCACCTGGGTCGGAGCTGCCTGGGTCGGCGCCGTCGACCGGTCCGCGGCGCTCGCCGCCGACACCGTGCACCTCGCCGGCGCCGGTGGCTTCCGCCGCGCCCGCCTCATGGTGCGCGACGGCCGCGACGTCGCCGGGTTCGTCGACGTGCGCGTCGACGACCGCGGGGCGGTGGACCCGGCCGAGCTGGGACCGGCCCTGCGTCGGCTGCCGGCCCCGGGCCTCCCGGTCGACGCCCCTGCGGACGGCGCACGCGTCTCCGTCGTCATCGGCACCCGCGAGCGCCCCGTGGCGCTCGCGCGCGCCATGCGCTCCGTCCTCGACTCCGCCTACGACGACTTCGAGCTGTTCGTCGTCGACAACGCCCCCGTCACCAGCGGCACCCGCGACGTCGTGGCCGCCGTCGACGACCCGCGCGTGCACTACGTCCTCGAGGCACGTGCCGGCGTCTCCCGGGCCCGCAACGCCGGACTGGCCCGCGCCACCGGCGGGATCGTCGCGTTCATCGACGACGACGTCGTGGTCGACCGCCACTGGATGGCGGCCATCGCCGCCGCCTACGAGCGCGACGCCGACGTCTGGTGCGTCACCGGACTCGTCCCCAGCGGCGAGCTCCGCACCCCCACGCAGCGCTTCTTCGACGAGCGGGTGACCTGGGCGCGGAACCTCGAGCGCCGGGTGTACCGCACGTCCGCCCCGCCCGTCGACGAGCCCCTGTTCCCCTTCACCGTCGGCGCGTTCGGCACCGGCGCGAACATGTCCGTGCGCCGCGACGCCGTCCGGCAGCTCGGGGGCTTCGACGTCGCTCTCGGCCCCGGCACCCGCGCCCGAGCGGGTGAGGACCCCGACCTGTTCACCCGCGTCCTGCTCGCCGGTGGCGCGCTCGCCGTGGAACCCTCGGCCGTCGTCTGGCACGAGCACCGCAAGGACCGTGCCGCGTTGCGCTCGCAGGCGATCGGCTACGGCACCGGGCTCGGCGCCTGGGTGACGAAACTCGTGCTGCGGCCCTCGACGGCGTTCGCGGTGCTGCGGCGTGCGGCCGGCGCGCTCCGGCGGCTCGGTGCCCTCGGGCAGAATGCCGACGAGCGCCCCGTCGACGCGAGCGGCGGCTGGCCCGTCGACGCCGAGTTCACCGAGGCGACGCGTGGGCTCAAGCGCGCCGAGCTGACGGCCGCGCTGGGCGGGCCGTGGCGGTACGTGGCCGGGCGGCTGACCGCGCGCTGAGGGGCGGCACCGGCACGCCGGCACCGGCTTTGCGACAGAGCACGCGCCGATCGACGCGTGCTCTTTCGCGTTCCACGTGCGCGGCAGAACGGACGGGAGGCCCGTGGCGACACTGCCACGGGCCTCCCGTCCGTCATGCCGCGCGACTACGGCCGGAAGCGGCCGGCCTCGACGTCGCGCCAGCGGCGTCGGCTGCGGAACCAGGCGGCCGGGCCGGCGGGGAACCCGCGCAGCTCGTGGTACGCCAGGGTCTTCGGGATGCGCGTGGTCGAGGCGTCGTTGGTGACCTCGGTCGCGGCGTCCCGGCGTCCGGCCAGGCGGGAGAGCATCTGCTTCGACTTGACCTTCGCGGCGAGCGGCATCAGGCGGGCGAGGACGGCGACGTGCCGCTTGTCCTTCGCGGCGAGCGCGAACATCAGGGCGGTGAAGCCGACGCCGTTGCCGTGCAGCTGCTTGTGCAGGTCCTCGATGGTCTGGCGGTGCCGGTGGTGCACGACCGCGCGGGGCTCGAAGCCGATCTTCCCACCGCGCCACAGCGTCTCGATGAACATCGCCAGGTCCTCGCCACCACGGGCGGGGGAGCCGGCGCCGAGGGTGTGGTCGAAGCCGCCGACGGCCTCGATCAGGGTGCGACGGTAGGCCATGTTCGCGCCGGCGCCGTACGCGCCGATGCCGTAGACGGCGAAGTGCTTGAGGACCTCCCCGGACGGGGCGACCGCCGAGACTCGGGCGTGCCGCATGGTGCCCTGCACGTCGTCCGGGACGATCGTCACGGGCGAGAAGGTGCGCTCGGCGCTGAACCCGCCGTAGTACGCCTCGTACCAGATCTGGGCGGGGGTGGTGAGCTCGCTCGGCAGGATCACGCCGGTGACGGCGTCCAGGCCGGGCTCGCTGACGAACCGGGACCCGATGGCGCGGAGCCACTGCGGGTCGACGCGGACGTCGTCGTCGGTGAAGGCGATGACGTCGCCGGTCGCGGCGGCGACACCGGCGTTCCGTCCGGCGGACAGACCGGGGCGGCGTTCCTCGACGAGGCGGACGTTCCGCCCGGCGAGCATCGCGGGCAGCGCGTCGCCGGCGGGGACGCGGACGCGGTTGTCGACGAGGATGACCTCGTGCCGCGGATAGTCGAGGTGCTCGAGGACGTCGAGCAGCTTGCCGAGGTCCTCGACGCGGTCGACGACCGTGGACACGACGACCGAGATGGTCGGCAGGTCGTCGTCGGACACCGCGGGGACGTCGGCCAGGACGGTCTCCTGCAGCGCCTCGAGGGCGCGGGCCGCGTCGGCAGGGTCGTCGGTGAGCAGCACGTCGAGGGTGCCGGTGGGGTGGCCGCCGCGGTAGCCGATCACCATGGCGGACTCGCCGGTCTCGTCGGCGACGAGGCGCGGCAGCGGAGCGTCGAGGTCGACGCTGACGACCCGACGGGGGCCGGGCACGGTGACGGAGGAGTGCAGGGTCATGCTCGGGACGCTACGACCGCCCGCGGCGTCCGGACAACGGACCGGACCAGCAGTGGCGGGGTTCGTGCGGGGTTCCGCAGCGCGGTGCGTGTGCCCCCGACGGGGGTGAGCGCTCACCCAGGAAGCCACGGGAACCTCATGGGTCACGCTCAGGTCACGGAACCGATGCAACCGGTTGCGCTCCCGCTGGACCGGGCGTAGCTTCCTCCACCAGCAGGCAGCGGCGCCTGCTCCAGGGCAGTGTCGTCGAACCCGGTCGATGCCCCCTGGTGATCTCAATGAGGAGACAACGCTGTGAAGACAACACGCTCCAGGGTGCGGTTCGCATCCGTTGCCGGGGTCGCCGTCATCGGCCTCGTGCTCACCGGCTGCTCGAGCGGGAGTTCCGGCACCGGCTCGGACGACGCCAAGAGCGGCCAGGACAGCCGCGGCCCCATCACCTACGTGCAGGGCAAGGACAACTCGAACGTCGTCCGCCCGCTCATCGCGAAGTGGAACAAGGCCCACCCGGACGAGAAGGTCACCTTCAAGGAACAGTCCGACCAGGCCGACCAGCAGCACGACGACCTCGTGCAGCACTTCCAGGCGAAGGACGAGAACTACGACGTCGTCGACGTGGACGTCGTCTGGACCGCCGAGTTCGCCGCGAAGAGCTGGCTGACGCCGCTGACCGGCGACATGGAGATCGACACCTCGAAGCTCCTGCCGTCGACGGTGAAGACCGCCACGTACAACGACACCCTCTACGCCGCCCCGCAGACCTCGGACGGCGCGCTGCTCTACTACCGCAAGGACCTCGTCAAGACGCCCCCGACGACGTGGGACGAGATGATGGACGACTGCAAGATCGCGAAGGACGCCGGCATCGGTTGCTACGCGGGGCAGTTCGCGAAGTACGAGGGCCTGACGGTGAACGCCTCCGAGGCGATCAACGGCTCCGGCGGTTCGGTGCTCGGCAGCGACGGTGCGCCCGACGTCGACACCGACAAGGCGAAGGCCGGCCTGCAGAACCTGGTGGACGCGTTCGAGGACGGGAACATCCCGGCCGAGGCGATCACCTACCAGGAGGAGCAGGGCCGCACCGCGTTCGAAGCCGGCAAGCTCCTGTTCCTGCGCAACTGGCCGTACGTCTACAGCCTCGCCAAGACCGACGGCTCGTCGAAGGTCAAGGACACCTTCGGCATCGCGCCGATCCCCGGTGCCGACGGCGTCGGTGCCTCCACGCTCGGCGGACACAACGCCGCGATCAGCGTGTACTCGAAGCACAAGGCCACGGCGCACGACTTCCTCGAGTTCCTGACCTCGGACGAGACGCAGAAGTTCTTCGCGACCCAGGGCTCGCTCGCCCCGGTCGTCGGTGACCTGTACACCGACCCCGAGCTGACGAAGCAGCTGCCCTACCTGCCGACGCTGCTCAAGTCGATCGAGTCGGCGGAGCCGCGCCCGGTCACGCCGTTCTACCCGGCCGTCACGAAGGCGATCCAGGACAACACCTACGCGGCGCTCAAGGGATCGAAGTCGGTCGACGAAGCCATGAAGGACATGCAGGACGCCCTCAAGTCGGCGACCAGCAGCTAGCGGCGCACGCCGCTTGATGGACGGGAGGCCCGTGGCGGGTCCGCCACGGGCCTCCCGTCCGCCCCCTACTTGCGTTCCGACACCCCCGGCAAGGAGGCCGACACGTGTCAGCAGCAACCGAGATCCCCGCAGCCATCCCCAACCCGACGGGCATGGAACCGAAGCGCCGACGGCGCAAGGGCGGACTCAACGCCGAGCACGGCCGCTGGGCCGTGTACCTCATCGGCCCGACGATCCTGCTCCTCGCGATCGTCATCGGCTACCCGGTCGTCAGTGCGATCATCCAGTCGTTCCAGCTCGACCAGGGCCTCGACAAGGCCACCGGCCTGTTCGTGCAGGGCGGGTTCGCCGGCATCACGAACTACGCGCACTGGCTCGGCCAGCAGTGCGGCAACGTCACGTGCCCGCCCGGCAGCCTCGGTTCCCAGTTCTGGGTGTCGATGGGCAACACGTTCTTCTTCACCGTCGTCACCGTGCTCGCCGAGACGGTGATCGGCGTGTGGATGGCCATCATCATGAACCGCAACTTCAAGGGCCGCGCCCTCGTCCGTGCCGCGATCCTGGTGCCGTGGGCGATCCCGACGGCCGTCACCGCGAAGCTCTGGTACTTCATCTTCGACGCGAACGGCGTGCTGAACCACGTCCTCGGGCAGCAGATCCTGTGGACGAGCGGCGAGTGGGCGTCCCGGTGGGCGGTCATCATCGCCGACACCTGGAAGACCACGCCGTTCATGGCGCTCCTCATCCTGGCGGGCCTGCAGCTCATCCCGGAGGAGGTCTACGAGGCCGGCAAGATGGACGGCGCCTCGACCTTCCAGCGCTTCGTGCTCATCACCCTGCCGCTGATCAAGCCCGCGCTGATGGTCGCGATCCTGTTCCGCGTGCTCGACGCGCTGCGCATGTACGACCTGCCCGCGATCCTCACCGGCGGTGGCGGTGGTTCCGGCAACGCCACCACGACCCTGTCGATCCTGGTCGTGGAACAGATCCGGCAGGGCTTCAACTCCGCGTCGGCCCTGTCGACCATCACCTTCCTGGTGATCTTCATCGTGGCGTTCGTCTTCGTCCGGTTCCTCGGCGCCAACGTCGTGCAGACGCAGGCCGCCCAGCAGAAGGGTGAACTCAAGTGACCCTCGCAGCAGACCGCCCCCGGTCCTCGGCCGCAGCACGCGACCGCGCCGTCGACCGCACCGAGGTGCGCGTGCGCCGCGACACCGGGCCGCGCATCCGCACGGCCGTGCAGGCGATCGTCATCGCCGTGTGGTGCCTCCTGCCGTTCTACTGGATGGTGGTGACGAGCTTCCGCGACGTCGGGTTCACGTTCGACGCCACCCCGTGGCCGACGCACGTCACGCTCGACAACTACGCGACGGCGTTCTCCACGTCGCTCGGCAACCACCTCGGTCGGGCGCTCGCGAACAGCCTGCTCATCGGTGGGGTCGTGACGATCATCGCCCTGCTCGTCGGCACCACGGCGGCGTACGCCCTCGCCCGGCTCGAGTTCCGCGGCAAGTCGCTCATCGCCGGCGCGATCCTGGCCGCGTCGATGTTCCCCGGCGTCGCCCTCATCTCGCCGCTGTTCCAGCTGTTCACCGACATCGGGTGGATGGGGTCGTACCAGGCGCTCATCCTGCCGAGCATCTCGTTCGTGCTGCCGCTGACCGTGTACACGCTCGCGTCGTTCTTCCGCGAGATGCCGTGGGACCTCGAAGAGGCAGCCCGCATCGACGGGTGCACCCGGGTGCAGGCGTTCCGGCGGATCATCCTGCCGCTCGCGGCGCCCGCGGTGTTCACCACGGCGATCCTGGCGTTCATCTCGAGCTGGAACGAGTACCTCATCTCGTCGCAGCTGTCGAGCGACGCGACCCAGCCGGTGACCGTGGCGATCGCCTCGTTCGCCGGGTCGCAGCCGCACCAGGAGCCCTACACGGCGGTGATGGCCGCCGGCACGATCGTCACGATCCCGTTGGTCATCCTCGTGCTGATCTTCCAGCGGCGCATCGTGGCGGGGCTCACCGCCGGCGGCGTGAAGGGCTGACGACCATGGCCCAGCGCGGACCCACCCGTCCCACCGCCCACATCGAGGAGTCGATCGGCTTCGTCGGGATGTTCGGCGTCCTGTTCCTCGGCGTCACGGTGTTCTGCGAGCTCACCGGGCGACCGGCGCTCGGCTGGGCGCTCACCCTGCTCGTGTGCGTGCTCGGCGTCGTCGCCCTGGACCGGTGGCGGGTCGCCGTCCTCCGCCGGACCGCACCGCAGGACGGCACGGGTGCGTCCGTGCCCCGGGGCGTCGGTGCTGCTCCCGCGGTCGCCCCGGTGCACACGTCGGTCACCGACCCCACCGGTCGCCGACCCCGACCCGGCGCGGACGGACGGGTGCACCAGCACGCGGGCTGGGACGAGGTCGCACCGGCTGCACGACGGCCGGCGCGCCCCGCACGGGTGCCGCAACGCCGGGCGGACCGCGTCGTACCCGCGGTGGCGGCCCGACGGGGTGGACTCGACGCACCGGCGGACGTGACGCACGGCACGGACGGCTGACGGGCCTCCCGGGTCGCACCGATGGGGATCCAGGAGATCGCGACCGTCACGGGGCTGTCGAAGTCCACCGTCTCGCGGGCGCTCCGCGGCATGTCGAACGTGGCCGACACCACGATCGAGCAGGTGCAGCGGGTCGCCGACGAACTCGGGTACGTCCCGAGCTCGGCGGCGGCCGGCCTCGCCACCGGGCGTCAGCGCGCCGTCGGGGTGGTCGTGCCCGTCATCGACCGCTGGTTCTACGTCAAGGCGCTCGGCGGTGTCGACGCGGAGCTCCGCCAGGCCGGGTACGACCTGGTCCTCTACAACCTCGGCGGCCCGGGCGGCGACCGTGACCGGGCGTTCCGGCGCTCGATGCTGCGCCACCGCGTCGACGGCCTCGTCCTGCTCTCCCTGGTGCTCGACGCCACCGAACGGGCCGAGCTCGAACTCAGCCGGCACCCCATGGTCGTCATCGGCGGCCCGGCACCGGGCCTGCGGAACGTGGGCGTCGACGACCGCGAGGTCACCCGGATCGCGGTCGAGCATCTGCACGGCCTCGGCCACCGGCGCATCGCCTACGTCGGCGGGCAGGACGAGGCCGGCATGAACGTCGCCGTGCCGCACCTGCGACGGGACGGGTTCCTCGACGCCGTGCGGTCGTCGGGAGAGGCCGTGCCGGAACGGTGGTCCCTCGACGGCCGGTTCTCGTTCGCCGGCGGGACCGCCGCCGGGGCCGTGCTGTTCGCTGAGCCGGCGTCGGAGCGACCGACGGCGGTGCTCTGCGCCTCGGACGAGATGGCCCTCGGTGTCCTGCTCGCCGCACGCCGAGCCGGACTCGCGGTCCCGGAGGACGTGTCCGTGATGGGGATCGACGGCCACGAGTACGGCTCGACCGTCGGACTCACCACCGTCGCGCAGGACCCGGTGGCCCAGGGACGCACCGCTGCACGGGCGGTGCTCGCCGAGGTCGACGGCGGTGTCGCCGGCCCGATCGCGGCGGCACCAGCGCACCTGGTCGTCCGCGCGACCACGGGACCCCGCCCGCACCGTCCCGCGTAGGGTCGCCCGCATGGAGGTCACCAAACTCGAACACGCCTGCCAGGTCATCACCGAGGGGGACGCCCGCCTGGTCCTCGACCCGGGGAACTTCACCCGACCGGTCGACGCGTCCGGGGTCGTCGCCGTCGTCGTCACGCACGAGCACCCGGACCACGTCACCCCCGAGCAGGTCCGGCGCATCCTCGACGCCAACCCCCGTGCGGTCGTCATCGGACCGGAGGGGGTCCGCGCGGCGCTCGCCGAGGCGGGCGTCACGGTGGACGTCGTCACGGACGGCGACCACCGGACGGTCGGCCCGTTCACGCTCACCTTCCACGGCACGCGGCACCAGCTGATCCACGCCTCGGTGCCGATCGTCGACAACACCGGCGTGCTCGTGAACGGCCGGCTGTTCCACCCGGGCGACTCCTACACGGACCCGGGCGTCCCGGTCGAGGTCCTCGCGGCACCCGTCGGGGCGCCGTGGCTCAAGGTCGCCGAGATGATGGACTACGTTGCCGCGATCGCGCCGTCCCGGGCGTACCCGATCCACGAGGCCACCCTGTCCGAGGTCGGCCTCGGCATGCACACGGGGCGGCTCCGCGAGGCCGTCGAGCCCGCCGGGTCGCTCGTCGTGCTGCGTCCGGGGGAGTCGCTCACGCTCTAGGGCTGCGCTGCGCTGCGCTGCGCTGCGCTGCGCGGCCTGGAGGCCCGTGGCGGCGCCGCCACGCGCCTCCTGTCCGTCACCGAGTGAGCAGAACGCGACGGGTCGCGTCCACGCACCCGGCTTCTGCTGCTCACCGGTCGGGCGCCCGCCGACGCAGTCGCGCCGCGACCAGGCGGTCGAGCGCCAGGGCGTCCCACGGAGCGTGCCGCTCGGCGTCGTTGTCGAAGTACACGTAGACGTCCCGGCCGGCCTCGGCGTGCTCGAGGACCGTCGTCACCCACCCGCCGAGCGCCTGGGGCGAGTACCCGTCGTGGTAGGTCCGGGGCGCGCCGTGCAACCGGAGGTACGCGAGTGGTGCCCCGGTGTCCGCCCGGAAGCGGGGGAAGTCGCCGGCGTGCGAGTCGACCAGGGCGACGCGGTGCCGGCGGAGCACGTCGAGGTGCTCGTCGTCGAAGCCGGCGGCCCGGAACTCGAGCGCGTGGTCGATCGACCACGCCGGTTCCTCGGGCACCACGAGACCGTCCGGTTCGCCGGGGACCTTGTCGTCGTGGTGGCGTGCGAGCTCAGCGGCGGCACCGTGCGTCCGGGGGAGCAGCCCGAGGAACGCGTCGAGCACCTCCGGCGTCGGCAGCAGGCGCTCGGGCAGCTGCCAGAGCACCGGCCCGAGGGTGTCCCCGAGCTCCAGCGGACCCGAGGCGAAGAAGTTCGCCAGGGCGGTGTCGACGTTCCGCAGCCGCAGCATGTGCGTGACGTACCGGCCGCCCTTGACCGCGAACCGGAACGGCTGCCCGCCCGAGGCCGCACGCCACGCCCGGTAGCGCGCCGGACGCTGCAGCGAGTAGAAGGATCCGTTCAGCTCCACCGTCGGGAACCGCGACGCCACGTGCTCGAGCCACCGCCGCTTCGCGAGGCCGTCGGGGTAGAAGTCCCCACGCCAGCCGTCGTACTGCCACCCGGACAGGCCGATCCGGACCGTGGCCGACGGGCAGCCGCTCACGTGTCTGGCCCGGGCGATCGCGTCGTGGTCGGCCGTCATCGATCCACCGTATGCCTGCTCCGACATGGCGGCACACCCGGGCGACACGCCCCGTTTTGGTGCGGATGCGAGCCTTGTGCAATACTTGTCGAGTTGTCGGAACGGCCCCATCGTATAGCGGCCTAGTACGCTGCCCTCTCACGGCGGTAACGCGGGTTCGAATCCCGCTGGGGTCACCACAGGTGACATGCTCCGAGTCCGACAACAGCCGCGGCCCCATCGTATAGCGGCCTAGTACGCTGCCCTCTCACGGCGGTAACGCGGGTTCGAATCCCGCTGGGGTCACCAGCACGCAAACCCCCGTCCAGCTCCGGCTCGGCGGGGGTTTCGTCGTCTCGGCTAGCCTGGATCGTCCCCGTCACCCGGGGAACGATCGCCTCGCGACGGGAGCACGATGCACGCCGAACGCCCACCGCACCTGCGCTGGAGGCTCGTCGCCCTGGTCGCTCTCGGCGGCGCGATCGGGACGGCCGTCCGAGCACTCCTCGCCGCGGCGTTCCCCGCGCACGACGGGATCAGCTGGACCATCCTCGGGATCAACGTCGTCGGGGCGTTCTGCCTCGGGTTCCTGCTCGACGCGCTCGCACGCCGCGGCCCCGACATCGGTCGTCGTCGCGCGGTCCGGCTGTTCGTCGGCACCGGCGTCCTCGGCGGATTCACGACCTACAGCACGCTGGCGGACGACACCGCGCAGTTGCTCGACCTCGGCCG
Organism: Curtobacterium sp. MCLR17_059; assembly: GCF_003234665.1. Lineage (NCBI taxonomy): Bacteria > Bacillati > Actinomycetota > Actinomycetes > Micrococcales > Microbacteriaceae > Curtobacterium > Curtobacterium sp. MCLR17_059. Next base: position 29,392 of record NZ_QKSU01000002.1, read on the forward strand.
CTGGACGGCGGGCAGCGGGTACGCCCTGCTGTCGGTCGTGCTCGGACTCGTCGCGGTCGTCCTCGGTCTGTGGGTCGCCGCGGCCACCCGGCCCCGCACGCGCCCCGAACCCCGAGAGGACGCCCGATGAGCCCGGTCGAACTGGTCCTGGTCGCCGTCGGCGGGGGAGCCGGCGCCGCGCTCCGCTTCGTGCTCGACGGGCTCGTCAAGGGCCGCGTCGCCGGTTCCTGGTTCGCCGGGTTCCCGGTCGGGACCCTGCTCATCAACGTGTCCGGATCGCTCGTGCTCGGGGTCCTGACGGGCCTCGGGCAGGCCGGCACCATCCCCGCCTCGACGGTCGCTGTGCTCGGGACGGGCATGATGGGTGGGTACACGACGTTCTCGACGGCGAGCGTCGAGACCGTACAGCTCCTCCGATCCGGCAAGACCCGGCTCGCCGTCCTGAACGGCCTCGGGATGCTCGTCGTCTCGGTCGGCGCAGCTGCGCTCGGCCTCTGGATCGGAAGGAACTCATGACCTCGGAACGCCCCGGCGAACTCGTCCTCGTCCGTCACGGAGAGACGGAGTGGTCGAAGAGCGGGCAGCACACCGGCCGCACCGACATCCCGCTCACCGACAACGGTGTCGAGCAGGCGAAGCGCGCAGGCCGGTACCTCGGGGACCGGTCGTTCGCGCTGGCGCTGTCGAGCCCGCTGCAGCGCGCCCGCGACACCGCGCACCTGATCGGCGTCGAGCCGGAGCTCGACGAGGACCTGTACGAGTGGGACTACGGCGCGTACGAGGGCCTCACCACCCCGCAGATCAAGGTGCTGCGCCACGGTCCGTGGGACCTCTGGACAGACGGCGTCCCCGCCGGCGACACCCCCGGGGAGAACGCCGCCGAGGTCCGGGTCCGCGTCGAGCGCATCCTGAACCGTGCCCGTCCGGTGCTCGCCGAGGGCCACGACGCGGTGTTCATCGCCCACGGCCACGTGCTGCGCGCGCTCGGTGCCGCGTGGATCCGGCTCGCGCCGCAGGACGGCGCCGTGCTGAAGCTCGGCACCGCCTCGGTCAGCATCCTCGGCTACGAACACGGCCGCCCCGTCATCGACGCCTGGAACATCCAGCCGCGCGACTGACGCGGCGGTGGGGCCGACGGGCTCGCGAAAGCGACAGACCCGCGGCACGCGGTGCCGTCCCGTCCGCGAAAGCGACAGATCCCCGCGGTTGTTCCGCAGCGATCTGTCGCTTTCGCAGGACGCAGTGGTCGCGACCATCGGCGGACGGGAGGCCCGTGGCGGCGCCGCCACGGGCCTCCCGTCCGCCGTCCGCGCACGTTCCTTCCCCTGTCACGCGCGATGGCAGGCGGAATCGGGCACACCTGGTCGAAAGGAACGACCAGGTACGCCCGGTTCGACCAGGTGCGCCCGGTTCGACCAGGTACGCCCGGTTCGACCAGGTACGCCCGGTTCGACCAGGCGCGTCAGACGGTCCGGATCGCGCTCGTCGCACCCAGGGCACGGCCGCGCCGACGCTCGATCGCACGCCCGACGAGCAGCAGCCCCACGCTGACCACGGCACCGAGCACGGTCTGCGCGATACGGTCGAGCGCCAGCAGCTGGGGTGCCTCGGGCAGGCTCAGCCACGACACCGCCAGGGCGAGCGGGGTGAGGAAGAGCAGGCACACGGCGTAGTTCCGGGCGACGAAGATCTCGGCGAAGAACTGCCCGACGACGGCCAGCACGACGATCCACCACGCCGACGGCTCGAGCAGCAGGATGCCGACCGCGATGACGGTGCCGCCGATCGTGCCGACCACACGCTGCCCGGCGCGGACGACGGTGTGCCGCTGCCGGATCGCCGGCAGGGTCGAGACCACCGCGATGACCGCCCAGTAGGGGTGCCCGAGTCCGGGGATCGACTCCGCGACCGCACCGGCGACGAGCGACCCGACGACGTTGAGCGCGACGGTCTCCCACAGCGCCGGTGTCCGCAGGACCGCGAGCGAGCGGTGCTTGCGGTCGGCCAGCGGGCGGAACCGGTGCGGGGCGTGCGGGTGGAACACCCGGCGGAGCACCGCACCGGACATCGCGACGAGCCAGGCCCAGACCACCGAGCAGACGATGATCGTCGTGACGAGTGGGACGTCCGCCGGGCGCATCGGCACGAGTGCGGACACGACGAACGCGAACACCGGGAAGATCGGCTGCGCGGGGATCGCCCGGAGCGTGGAGAGGGTGCAGACCGCGACCACCAGGACGACGACGAGACCCACGGCCTGCAGCCAGAGCGGCGACCCGACGAGCCCGACCCCGATGCCGGCGAACATGCAGAGCGCCTGCAGCGCACCCGCGACGCCGGTGGTGACGGCACGCTGCCGGTAGGGCTCGGTCGCGCCGAAGATGGCGGTGAACCCGGCGAACATGGCGAAGGCGGCGTACCCCGGCATGCCGAGGGCGATGAGCAGCGCGAGCGGTGCGCCACCGGCGATCGCGGCACGTGCCGCGCCCTCGAGGTTGATGGTCCGGGTCGAGTGCGCAGGTGTCGTCATGTCGTCACCATCTTCCCACCGCGACGGGTGTCCGGGAGTCGCCACGGGCCTCCAGGCCGTGCCGCCACGGGGTGACGGGCGTGCGACGGCGGGGTGACGCACCCGCGGCGGCCGGGGTGCCGCGCGTTGGTATACCAATGGTAGAGTCGCCTGATCGCGCCGCGGTCGCGGCGCAACGACGAGGACGAGGAGGGCTGAGCTCATGGGAAAGACGCTCGCCGAGAAGGTGTGGGACGACCACGTCGTGGTCAAGGGCGAGGACGGCAACCCCGACCTCCTCTACATCGACCTCCACCTCGTGCACGAGGTGACGAGTCCGCAGGCGTTCGACGGCCTGCGGCAGGCCGGGCGACCGGTGCGTCGCCTCGACCTGACGATCGCGACCGAGGACCACAACACCCCGACGCTCGCCATCGACCGCCCGATCGCGGACCCGACGAGCCGGATCCAGATCGAGACCCTCCGTCGCAACTGCGAGGAGTTCGGCGTCCGCCTGCACTCCCTGGGCGACAAGGAGCAGGGCATCGTCCACGTGGTCGGTCCGCAGCTCGGCCTGACCATGCCCGGCATCACCGTGGTCTGCGGCGACTCGCACACCAGCACCCACGGGGCCTTCGGCGCGATGGCGTTCGGCATCGGCACGTCCGAGGTCGAGCACGTCCTCGCCACGCAGACCCTGCCGCTCAAGCCGTTCAAGACGATGGCGATCACGGTCGAGGGCACGCTGCGTCCGGGGGTGACGGCGAAGGACATCATCCTGGCCGTCATCGCGAAGATCGGCACCGGCGGCGGCCAGGGCTACGTGCTCGAGTACCGCGGCTCCGCGATCCGCGCCCTCTCGATGGAGGGCCGCATGACGATCTGCAACATGTCGATCGAGGCCGGCGCCCGCGCCGGCATGGTCGCCCCCGACCAGACCACCTACGACTACGTGCAGGGCCGCGACCACGCGCCCACCGGCCAGGACTGGGACGACGCCGTCGCGTACTGGGAGACCCTCGCCACCGACGACGACGCCGTGTTCGACGCCGAGGTGTTCATCGACGCGGACGAGCTCGAGCCCTTCGTCACCTGGGGCACGAACCCCGGCCAGGGCGTCTCGCTGTCCGAGAGCGTGCCGGACCCGGCCGCCTACAGCGACCCCAACGACCAGGCCGCCGCCCGCCGTGCCCTGGAGTACATGGACATCACCGCCGGCACCCCGATGAAGGACATCGCCGTCGACGCGGTGTTCATGGGGTCCTGCACGAACTCGCGCATCGAGGACCTGCGGGCCTTCGCGTCGATCATCAAGGGCCGGCAGAAGGCGCCGGGTGTTCGGGTCATGGTGGTTCCGGGCTCCGCGCGCGTCCGGCTCGAGGCTGAGGCTGAGGGGCTCGACGTCGTCATGAAGGAGTTCGGCGCCGAGTGGCGGTTCGCCGGCTGCTCGATGTGCCTCGGCATGAACCCGGACCAGCTGGCTCCGGGGGAGCGCTGCGCGAGCACCTCGAACCGCAACTTCGAGGGCCGCCAAGGCAAGGGCGGCCGCACACACCTGGTGTCGCCGCTCGTCGCCGCGGCCACCGCGGTGCGCGGCACGCTGTCCAGCCCGTGGGACCTGGAGACCGACGACGAGATCGCGGCGGCGACGTCCGCCACCGCCACCGAGGGGACCTTCTGATGGACAAGATCACCACCGTCACCGGCATCGCCGCGCCGCTCAAGCGGTCCAACGTCGACACCGACCAGATCATCCCCGCGGTCTACCTGAAGCGCGTGACGAAGACCGGCTTCGAGGACGCCCTGTTCTCCGGATGGCGTCAGGACCCCGACTTCGTCCTGAACCAGGAGCGCTACCAGGGCGCCCGCGTCCTGATCGCCGGCCTCGACTTCGGCACCGGGTCGTCCCGCGAGCACGCCGTCTGGGCGCTCCGTGACTTCGGCTTCTCGGTCGTGATCTCGCCCCGGTTCGCGGACATCTTCCGGGGCAACGCCGGCAAGCAGGGCCTGGTCACCGCGATCGTGACCGAACCGGAGGTCGAGCGGCTGTGGGCCGCCATCGAGGCGAACCCGGGCATCGAAGCGACGGTCGACCTCGAGACGCAGCGCGTGTCGCTGGGGGATGTGGACGTCCCCTTCGAGATCGACGCTTACACTCGTTGGCGGTTGATGGAAGGGCTCGACGACATCGGGCTCACCCTCCGTGACGAGACCTCGATCACGGAGTTCGAATCCCGCCGCTCCAGTTGGCGGCCGAAGACATTGCCGGTGAAGTAGTGAACTCTCTCGTACAGGACGCAGCGGCCGCAGGGGCGCGCGTGGGCCTCAAGTCGGACGAGATCGTCATCCGCGGGGGCAAGCCGCTCGTGGGGCGCATCGAGGTCCGTGGGGCGAAGAACCTCGCGACCAAGGCCATGGTGGCGTCGCTGCTCGGTGACACCCCGTCGATCCTCCGTGACGTGCCGGACATCTCCGACGTCAAGGTGGTCCGCGGGCTGCTCGAGGTGCACGGGGTGCGCATCACCGATCCTGCACGAGGCGAACTCATCCTCGACCCGTCGCGGGTCGAGTCGGCGCACTTCGCCGAGATCGACGCGCACGCCGGGTCGAGCCGCATCCCGATCCTGTTCTGCGGTCCGCTGCTGCACAAGCTCGGCGAGGCGTTCATCCCCGACCTCGGCGGCTGCCGCATCGGCGACCGCCCGATCGACTTCCACCTCGACGCCCTCCGCGCCATGGGTGCGGTCGTCGACAAGCAGGTCAACGGCATCCACCTGACTGCCCCGGACGGCTTGAAGGGCGCCTCGATCGAGCTGCCGTACCCGAGCGTCGGCGCCACCGAGCAGGTCCTGCTCTCGGCGACCCTCGCCAAGGGCGTCACGGAGCTGCGGAACGCCGCGATCGAGCCCGAGATCATGGACCTCATCGCGATCCTGCAGAAGATGGGCGCCATCGTCTCGGTCGAGCCGAACCGCGTCATCTTCATCGAGGGCGTCGAGTCGCTCCGCGGCTACACGCACCGCGCGATCAACGACCGCAACGAGGCCGCGAGCTGGGCCTCCGCCGCGCTCGCCACCAACGGCGACATCTTCGTCGAGGGCGCGAACCAGCAGGAGCTCATGACGTTCCTCAACGTCTTCCGCAAGGTCGGCGGCGGGTTCGACATCCAGGAGGACGGCATCCGGTTCTACCGCGAGCTGGACACCCTGAAGCCCGTCGTCATCGAGACCGACGTGCACCCCGGCTTCATGACGGACTGGCAGCAGCCGCTCATCGTCGCGCTGACCCAGGCCGACGGCCAGAGCATCGTGCACGAGACCGTCTACGAGAACCGCTTCGGCTTCACCGACGCACTGAACGAGATGGGTGCCGACATCGTCGTGCACAAGGAGGGGCTGCCCGGCCACGACCGCCGTGTCGCCCGCCGCCCGTTCGAGCAGGCCGCCGTCATCACCGGTCCGACGAAGCTGCACGCCGCCAACGTCCGCGTCCCCGACCTGCGCGGCGGGTTCAGCCACCTCATCGCGGCGCTGACCGCCGACGGCGAGTCGCACATCACCAACGTCGGCATCATCAGCCGCGGCTACGAGCACTTCATCCCGAAGCTGCGCAAGCTCGGCGCCGACTTCGACTTCGCTGGGTAGGCACAGTGCCGGCAGAAGGAAAAGGCGACGGTCTGGAGGCCCGTGGCGGCTCCGACGCGCAGGTCGCGACCGGCCTCCCCGTGCGTGGGCGCCGGTGGCGCCGCGGCGAGCTGAACACCGCGTTCCGCATCGTCGCCTCGATCGTCATCCCGACGTTCCGGTTCTCGGCGCGCTACCACTGGCACGGCCCGAACCGCCTGCCGGCCGAGGGCGCGTTCGTGCTCGCACCGAACCACTTCACGAACATCGACCCCCTGGTCGTGGGCACCGCCGTGTACATCTCGAAGCGGGCGCCGCGGTTCCTCGCGAAGGCGTCGCTGTTCAAGGTCCCCGTGGTCGGCAAGCTCATGTCCGGCATGGGGCAGATCCCGGTCGAACGCTCCGGCCGGACGCGCCTGAGCGACCCGCTCGGTGGCGGCCGGTCCCTGGTCGAGCAGGGCGGGGCGATCATCGTCTACCCCGAGGGCACGCTCACCCGCGACCCCGACCTGTGGCCGATGCGCGGCAAGACGGGTGCGGTGCGGATCGCGCTCGAGAACGACGTGCCGCTCATCCCGATGGCCCACTGGGGCACGCAGAACATCATGGCCAGGTACGGCAAGAAGCTCCGGCTGTTCCCGCCGTCCCGCGTCGACGTCATCATCGGTGACCCGGTCGACCTGTCGGCGTACCGCGGTCGGCAGATCGACCAGCAGATGCTCGGCGAGGCCACCGAACTCGTCATGCGCGAGATCACCGCGCTGCTCGAGGTGCTCCGTGGCGAACGGGCACCCGCGACCCGCTGGGACCCGGCGGCGAACAACCAGAAGGAGACCGGCCGGTTTGAGTGACCTCCGACCCCACGACGACCGACCCGACCCTGCCGCCGCGGCTCCGGGGGCCTTCGACACCGCCGCGATCCGGGTGGTCATGCAGTCGACCGACAAGCCCCGAGTGGCCGTGATCGGTGCCGGCAGCTGGGGCACCACGTTCGCGAAGGTGCTGGCCGAGGGCGGTGCCTCCACCGTGGTGTGGGCCCGACGCCCCGAGGTCGCCCGCGAGATCACCGAGACCAAGCGCAACTCGGACTACCTGCCCGGCATCAACCTGCCCCGCACCCTGACCGCGTCGACGTCCCTCGGGCGCGTGCTCGACGGCGCCTCGCAGGTGTACGTCTCGGTGCCCTCGCAGACCCTGCGCTCGAACCTCGCCGCGATCCGCGAGCTGCTGCCCGCGGACGTGCCGGTCGTCAGTCTGATGAAGGGCGTCGAGAAGAGCACGGGCCTGCGGATGAGCGAGGTCCTGCTGCAGGGTCTCGGCATCGACCAGGACCGCATCGCGGTGGCCAGCGGCCCGAACCTGGCGCTCGAGATCGCCCGTCGGCAGCCGACCGCCGCCGTGGTGTCGTCGTCGTCGCTGGAGACCGCCACCGACGTCGCCGCCGTCGCGACGAATCCGTACTTCCGGTCGTTCATCAACACCGACGTCATCGGCACCGAGTTCGGCGGCGTGCTGAAGAACCTCATCGCCGTCGCGATCGGCATCGTCGACGGGGTCGGCTACGGCGAGAACACCAAGGCGTCGATCATCACGCGCGGCCTCGCCGAGATGACCGACTTCGCGGTGTCGCTCGGCGCGCAGTCGTCCACGCTGTCCGGGCTCGCGGGCCTCGGCGACCTCATCGCCACGTGCCAGTCGCCGCTGTCGCGGAACAACACCGCCGGGCGGTTGCTCGGCCAGGGCTACCGGTTCGACGAGGTCGTCCGCCAGATGAACCAGACGGCGGAGGGGCTGGCCTCGGTCGCCCCGATCCTCGAGCTGGCCGCGGCGAACGGCGTCGACATGCCCATCGTCAGCCAGGTCGGCGAGGTCCTCGCCGGTAGGCTCGATCCGCGCAACATCGCGCCGCACCTCACCGAGACCGACGAGCCGCAGGGCGAGTGACCGGTCCCGCACCGAGTCACGAAGGGACTCCCGTGCCCACGATCCCCGAGGGAACCCCCATGCCCAGGACCACCGTCGCCGTGCTCTTCGGCGGTCGCTCGAGCGAGCACGAGATCAGCTGCGTGACCGCCGGCGGCATCATGGACGTCGTCGACCGGGCCGAGTACGACCTCGTGCCGATCGGGATCACCCAGGACGGTGCCTTCACGCTGCAGTCGGACGACCCGGCGCAGTGGACCATCCGCGACGGCGCGCTGCCGACCGTTCCCGACAACGGCACGCGGATCGCGTTCCCGACCTCGCCGGCCACCAACGAACTCGTCGTGTCCCACCCCGACGGCACCGTCACCGCGATCCCGGTCGATGTGGTGTTCCCGATCCTGCACGGTCCCTTCGGCGAGGACGGCACGATCCAGGGCCTGCTCGAGATCGCCGGGCTGCCGTACGTCGGCGACGGCGTGCTTGCGAGCGCCCTGGCGATGGACAAGCACGTCGCGAAGGCCGTGCTCGAGCACGCCGGGCTGCGGGTCGCGCCGTGGACCACCGTGCTCCGCCGGCAGTGGGCGGCCGACCCGGTGGACGTCGCCGAGACGATCGCCGCGCACGGCTGGCCGCTGTTCGTCAAGCCGGCCCGCGCCGGGTCGAGCATGGGCGTCTCGCGCGTCGACGAGCCCTCGCAGCTGGGTGCCGCGATGGACCTGGCGTTCGAGCACGACTCCAAGGTGATCGTCGAGCCCCGTGTGATCGGCCGCGAGGTCGAGGTCGCCGTGCTCGAGGGTCGTGACGGTGTGCCGCGCACGAGCCTGCCGGGCGAGATCGTCGTGGCCGAGGACGGCTTCTACGACTTCGCCTCGAAGTACCTGGGCGGCGACGAGTCGCTGCTCTGCCCGGCACCGCTGACCGACGACCAGACCGACGAGATCCGCTCCATCGGTGCCCGCGCGTTCGAAGCCATCGGTGGTTCGGGGCTCGCCCGTGTCGACTGCTTCCTGACCGACGACGGCTTCGTCGTGAACGAGGTCAACACGATGCCGGGCTTCACGCCGCTGTCGATGTACCCGCGCTGCTGGGCGGCGTCGGGCGTGTCCTACGGCGAGCTGATCACGGAGCTCATCGAGCTGGGTCGAGCCGCCGTCCGCTGACCAGTTCGGTCAGCCCTGCACGTCGGCGGGGTCGAGGCACTTGTGCCCGTCCTTCGGCAGTGACGACACGGCGTCGGACAGCTCCTGCACGACCGATGACGTGGTCTTCGTCGAGTCGACCACGACCTGGGCTGCCGGTGACCGACCGAACGTCGTGTAGACGACCTGGTCGCCGCGGTCGTCGCGGATCCAGTCGACGCCGCCCTGCGAGAAGCACGGCAGGTCGGACACGGTGGGGACGGCGACACCGCAGTGGTAGATCGCCACCTCGGGGTCGCCCCAGGCAGCGGTCGCCTGCGCGTTCGTGTTCCGCAGGTCGAACTTCGAGTCCACGGTCGCGGGCAGTCGGACCTGCACGGCCGCGCACGCCGCTGCGTTCGCCGACGGGGCGGCGGACATCGACACGGCGTTCGTGCACCCGGTCAGCCCGGCGGCGAGGGTGATCACGGCCCCCACGATCGCGAGGGTTCGAGGGGTGCGGCGCGCGGTGTCCATCGCCGTCCAGGCTACCGTTCTCGTGTGGATGCGACGGACGACGCCTGGGCCGGACCGACGGTGGGGGAGCTCGGCGAACTCGTCGTCCTCGACCGGATCACGAGCCGTCTGCCCGCGGGCACGCCGATCCTCGGCCCCGGTGACGACTGCGCCGTCGTCGCCGCTCCGGACGGCCGCTTCGTCGTCACGACGGACATGATGGTCCACGGTCCGGACTTCCGGTGGGCGTGGTCGTCACCGACGGACATCGGCTGGAAGGCGGCCGCCACGAACCTCTCCGACGTCGCCGCGATGGGTGCCGTACCGAGCGGCCTCGTGATCGCCCTCGCCGCACCGCAGGACACCCCCGTGGCCGTCCTCGAGGGCATCGCCGACGGCTTCCGGCTCGCCGTCGATGCACTCGCGCCGGGGTGCGGGGTCGTCGGGGGAGACCTGTCCACCTCGGCGACGTTCACGGTGGCCGTCACCGCCTTCGGTGACCTGCTGGGCCGCGCGCCCGTGCTCCGGTCGGGCGCGAGCGTCGGTGACGTGCTCGCGGTGTCCGGCGAGCTCGGACGTGCCGCCCGTGGGCTGTCCCGGCTGTTCCGCGACGGCGTCGACGACCGGGGCGAGCCGGACCGCGCCGCGACGGTCGCGAGCGACGCGGACGTCGACCCCGACGTCGGACGCCAGCGCCGCCCGGTGCCCCCGATCGCCGACGGGCCGCTCGCGGCCGGGGCCGGAGCCACCGCGATGCTCGACCTGTCCGACGGCCTGGCGATCGACGCCGGTCGGCTCGCCCGTGCCAGCCGGGTGACGCTCGAACTCGATGCCGCCGCCGACCTCGACGAGGTTGCGCTGCACGGTGGCGAGGACCACGGACTGCTCGCCACGTTCCCGGCAGGCACGGCTCTGCCCGGGGGCTTCCGGCGCATCGGTGTCGTGCGGGAGCGCGGTGACGCGGACGTGCTGCGCGCCGGTGCCGCGGTGCCGACGACCGGCTGGGACCCCTACGCGGACTGGGACGGCGCCGCCGGCTGACTGGGCCCGGTCGGTGCTCCACCGTGTGGCGACAGAACACGCGTCGTTCGACAGGTGCACCGTCGCAGAGCGCGTGCACACGCGCAGAGCGCCTCAGCCGGCGGCGACGGCCTCCCAGGCGACGGTCTCGCCGTAGCTGCGCTTGCTGAACGGCGCGAGCCCCGCCGGCCAGGTGGGCTCGGGGGAGCGCTTGCTCCGCTCGACCACGACCACGGCATCCGGCGTCAGCTTCGGTGCCAGGGCCTCGAGCACCTCGGCGAGCTCGTGCTCGGTGACGTCGTAGGGCGGGTCGATGAACACCAGGTCGAAGGTGCGGACGGTCCCGCGCAGGTACCCGAGCACCGGTTGCGGCTGCACGTCGATCCGGACGCCCGGCACCCGCTGCTGCACGGCCTTCGCGTTCGCCCGGCAGGCCTGCGCGGCGGCGGACGCCCGGTCGACCAGGACGACCTCGGCCGCACCGCGGGACGCCGCCTCGAGCCCGAGCGCGCCCGTCCCCGCGTACAGGTCGGCCACCGACGTGGCCTCGACGAGCCCCCGTGCCTCGAGCGACGAGAACAGCGCCTCGCGCACGCGGTCGCTCGTCGGGCGGGTGCCGGACTTCGGCACCCGGAGCGTCAGGGAGCCGGCGGCGCCGGCGATGATGCGGGTCATGCAGCCACCGTATCGGCCCGACGGGTCCGGTCCGGTGTTCTCCACAGGCCGCTCGGGAGGCGCGGGTGGGGTCGGTCGTGCCCGGTACCGTGGGAGCGTGGTCACCTCCGGAACCCCCGCTGCGCCGGCCGCGCCCGACCTCGGTCCGGCGCCGCTCGACGCGCGGCTCGCGAACGTGCTCGGCGGTCGGACGGCGACGGCGATCGAGAAGGCCTTCGGCTACCGCACGGTGGGTGAGTTCCTCGAGCACGCGCCCCGCCGCTACGCCGAGCGTGGTGCACTGACGGCCCTCGACTCGCTCGCGATCGGCGAACCCGTCACCATCGTGGCCGAGGTGGTCGACGTCCGTGAACGCACCATGCGCGCGCGCCGCGGCTCGATCCTCGAAGCGAAGATCGGCGACGGCAAGGGCCTGCTCACCCTCACGTTCTTCAACCAGGGGTGGCGCACGAAGGACCTCGTCCCCGGTGCCCGGGGCATCTTCTCCGGCAAGGTCAGCGACTACCGGGGTGCCCGGCAGCTCGCCCACCCGGACTACGAGCTGTTCGACCCCGACGACCCCCGCGCCACGGCGGAGCCCGGCTCCGACGAAGCGATCCGGTGGTCGCGCCAGCCGATCCCGATCTACCCGGCGACGGCGTCGCTCACCTCGTGGCAGATCGCGAAGTCCATCGGGATCGTCCTCGACACCCTGCCGGACCTGCCCGACCCGGTGCCGGCGTCCGCGCGGTCCCGGCTCGACCTCGTGCCGTTCCGCCGTGCCCTCGAGCTGCTGCACCGCCCCGAGAAGGTCGCGGACTTCAAGCGCGCGCAGGACGCCCTGCGCTACCGCGAGGCGTTCGTGCTGCAGACCGCCCTGGTGCAGCGCCGGATCGCGGCCCGTCGCACCGCGGCGACCCCGCGCGTGGCCACCCCCGGTGGCATCCTCGAGCGCTTCGACGCCACCCTGCCCTTCACGTTGACGGACGACCAGCGGGCCGTCGGTGCCGACATCGACCAGGACCTCGCCCGCACCTGGCCAATGCACCGGCTGATCCAGGGCGAGGTCGGTTCGGGCAAGACCCTCGTGGCGATCCGGGCGATGCTCACGGTGGCCGAGTCCGGCGGCCAGTCCGCGCTCATCGCCCCGACCGAGGTGCTGGCGGCCCAGCACCTGCGCTCCATCGTGAAGTTCCTCGGGCCGGACCTGGCCGCCGAGCTCCGACCGGTGATCCTGACCGGGTCGCAGTCCACCGACGAACGTCGCCGGGCCCTGCTCGCCGCCGCGTCGGGCAGCTCACGGCTGGTCGTCGGCACCCACGCGCTCCTGGGCGACCGGGTGGACTTCGCCGAGCTGGGGCTCGTGGTGGTCGACGAGCAGCACCGCTTCGGCGTCGAGCAGCGCGAGGCACTCCGCACCAAGGGCACGACCCCGCCGCACGTGCTCGTGCTCACGGCCACGCCGATCCCGCGCACCGTCGCGATGACGGTGTTCGGCGACCTCGACGTCTCGACCATCACGGGCATGCCGTCCGGGCGCGCCGGCGTCGAGACCTTCACGGTCCCGCTGGCGGAGCACCCCGGATGGGAACCCCGGATCTGGTCCCGCATGGCCGAGGAACTCGCCAAGGGCCGCCAGGCGTTCGTCGTCTGCCCGGCCATCGACGACGCCCACACCGAGGACGACGGCGAGCCGGAGCCGGCCGAGGGCGAGGACGACGCCCCGAAGCGTGCGCCGGCGACCGTGCTCGCCACCGCCGAGCGGATGCGCACCATGCCCGTGCTCGAAGGGCGCTCGATCGCGGTCCTGCACGGCCGGATGACCGCCGACGAGAAGGACCGCGTGATGACGTCCTTCGCCGCCGGCGACCTCGACGTGGTCGTGGCGACCACCGTGATCGAGGTCGGCGTCGACGTCCCGAACGCGGCGATGATGGCCGTCCTCGACGCCGACCGGTTCGGTGTCTCGCAGCTCCACCAGCTCCGCGGCCGCATCGGCCGTGGGCAGTGGGCCGGTGTCTGCCTGCTGGTCACCTCCGCCGAGCTCGAGACGACCTCGCGCGAGCGCGTCGACGCCGTGGCCGCCTCGGACGACGGGTTCGAGCTCGCCCGGGTCGACCTCGAGCTCCGGCGTGAAGGCGACGTCCTGGGCGAACGGCAGTCCGGTGGACGGTCCTCCCTCAACCTGCTCCGGGTGGTCGAGCACGCCGACCTCATCGTCGACGCGCGCGGAGAAGCGGAGCGCGTGCTCGAACCCGATCCCGAGCTCGAGGGGTCCCCGGCTCTCCGTGACGCCCTCGCCCGGCGCCTCGACGAGTCCGACGCGGCGTTCCTCGGAAAGAACTGACCCGGAGCCCGACGGCCCGCGCGGTATCGTCGCTGCCATGGCGCAGATCGCGGTGGTCCCCGGTTCCTTCGACCCCGTCACCCTCGGGCACCTCGACGTCATCGGCCGCGCGGCCGGGCTCTTCGACGAGGTGCACGTCCTCGTGGTGCACAACCCCGACAAGAAGCCGGCCATGTTCGAGGCGGTCGACCGGGTTCGGCTCATCAAGGACTCGCTGGTCGAGGTCGGCGCGCCGGCGACGGTCACGGTCGGCGAGTGGACGTCCGGGCTGCTGGTCGACTACTGCCGGCAGGTCGGGGCGAAGGTCCTGGTGAAGGGCGTGCGGTCCGGCGAGGACGTCGCGTACGAGACCCCGATGGCCATCATGAACCGCCACCTGGCCGACGTCGAGACGGTGTTCCTGCTGCCCGAGGCGTCGCGGGCGCACGTGTCGAGCTCGCTGATCCGCCAGGTGTCGTCCCTCGGCGGTGACGTCACGCCCTACGTGCCGAAGACGGTCGCCGACGCGCTCGCGGCTCGCTGAGCGTCCCCGGGGCGGCACCGCGTCCGGACACGCCTGTCGCCACCTCGACTCTCGGCCCCGATCGCGCTAGGCTTGTCGATCGTGTCTTCCCCCGTGAACAGCCCCTACGCCCTGCGCGTGCGCGACCTCGCGCACCGGCCGGGTGAGATGCGCGAGCACTCGCTCGACATCGAGGTGCCCGACGCGATGGGGGCCGGTCTGATCGGCGTCCGACAGGGTGCAGAACTGCACATCGACGTCAAACTCGAAGGCCTGCACGAGGGCGTCCTCGTGTCCGGACACGCTTCGGCCGACGCCACGGGGGAGTGCTCGCGCTGCCTCATCGACATCAGCGAACCGATCGAGGTCGATTTCGCCGAGCTATTCGCGTATGATGCCTCGGAGGATTTCGACTTCTTCGTTCGCGATGACCACGTGGACACCGAACAGGTCGTTCGAGATGCGGTGGTGCTGTCGCTGCCGTTCCAGCCGGTCTGCCGACCGGACTGCCCAGGACTCGACCCGGTGACGGGCGAGCGTCTGGCCGACCTCGGCGAGCAGCCCGCTCGTCAGGTGCTGGATCCCCGCTGGGCAGCGCTCAGCGCGATCGAGCTCGACGACAGCACCGACGGTGACACCACCGCACCGAAGACCACCGAGGGCGAGGAGCGGGCCGAGACCGAGTAGGTCCCGACACCGCCAGCCCCCGTACCGACCACCGACCAACCGAAAGAGATTCACCATGGCCGTTCCCAAGCGCAAGCAGTCCCGTGCGAACACGCACGCCCGTCGTTCGCAGTGGAAGGCCACGCCGATCCAGCTCGTGAAGACGATCGAGAACGGTCAGGTCACCTACAGCCTCCCGCACCGCGCGAAGGTCGTCGAGGACTCGGCCGGCACGCCCCTGTACATGGAGTACAAGGGCCGCAAGGTCGCCGACGTCTGATCGGACCGAACGCATGACGACAACGTCCGGCGCTGCGGGGTCTCGCCCCGCGGGGCCGGACGTCGTTCGTCTGCAGGGCATCCTCGGGGCCGACATCGACCTCGAGCTGCTCCAGCTCGCCCTGACGCACCGCTCCTACGCCTACGAGCACGGGGGCATCAAGCACAACGAGCGCCTCGAGTTCCTCGGGGACTCGATCCTCGGCCAGGCCGTGACCGTGAAGCTCTACCGGTCGTTCCCCGACCTCGACGAGGGTGACCTCGCCAAGCGTCGAGCGAGCCTGGTGTCGACCGTGGCGCTGGCCGAGATCGCCCGGATGATCGGGCTCGGCCGCTACCTGCGCCTCGGCAAGGGCGAGGAACAGACCGGCGGGCGCGACAAGTCGTCGATCCTGGCCGACACCGTCGAAGCCGTCATCGGCGCGACGTACCTGTCGGCCGGTCCCGACCCGGCCACCGAGCTCGTGCTCCGCCTGGTCGAACCGCTCATGATCGACCCGGACCGCTTCGGCGCCGCGATGGACCCGAAGACCAGCCTGCAGGAGCTCGCCTCGAGCCGCTCGCTCGGCAACCCGGCGTACCGCGTCACCGAGACCGGCCCGGACCACGACAAGACCTTCATGGCGACGGTCGTCCTGCAGGGCGAGGACATCGCCACCGGCACCGGGTCGAGCAAGAAGGCCGCCGAGATGGCCGCTGCGCTCGACGCCTGGACCCGGTTGTCCGGCCGAGCGGCCTGACCGCGTGCCCGAACTCCCCGAGGTCGAGGTCGTCCGCGCCGGCCTCGAACCCGCCGTCAGCGGCGCGCGGGTCCTGCACGTCGACGTGGTCGACGACCGTGCCCTCACCCGGCACGACGGCCCCGCCGAGGACTTCGCCGACCGACTGACCGGTCGCACGATCGCCGCTGCCGTCCGCCGGGGCAAGTTCCTCTGGATGCCGCTGCAGCCCGAGCGCGACGGGGACCGCCCCGAGGCACTCGTCGCCCACCTCGGCATGAGCGGGCAGATCCTGCTCGGCCGTGGTCGACCGGCGGCCAAGCACCGGCGCATCCTCATCGACGTGCAGCCCGCGGGCACCGACCGCTCGGGTGCGGCGGAGCCCCCGGTGGAACTCGAGTTCGTCGACCAGCGCACGTTCGGCTCGATGGCGATCGACGCGATGGTGCCGACGATCGACGGTGCTCCCGCCGGGTTCGGCGGGCAGGTCGACGCGATCGACCCCGATGCCGTGTGGCGTCGGTGGGTGCCCGGGCAGGTGTCGCACATCGCCCGTGACCCGCTCGACCCCGCCTTCGACGACGACCGGTTCGCCGCGATGGCCCGGAAGCGTTCGAGCGGCATCAAGCGGGTGCTGCTCGACCAGGGCGTCGTGAGCGGCATCGGCAACATCTACGCCGACGAGTCGCTCTGGGCCGCGAAGCTGCACTACGACCGCGCCGCCGACCGCCTCACCCGTGCCGACCTGCGTCGGCTGCTCGACGAGGTCCGCGCGATCCTGCGCCGGGCGCTCGAAGACGGCGGCACGAGCTTCGACGCCCAGTACGTCAACGTCAACGGGCAGTCCGGGTACTTCTCGCAGCGCCTGAACGTCTACGGGCAGCAGGGGAAGCCGTGCCCACGCTGCGGCACGACGATCGTGCGCGAGGCCTTCATGAACCGGTCGAGCCACATCTGCCCCGTGTGCCAACCCCGTCCCCGCGCCCGCACGCGTTAGCCTGACGCCAACCTGAGCATCCGGAGACCGCATGTACTTGAAGAGCCTGACCATCAAGGGGTTCAAGTCCTTCGCGCAGCCGACGACGTTCGCGTTCGAGCCGGGCGTGACGTGCATCGTCGGCCCGAACGGCTCCGGCAAGTCGAACGTGGTGGACGCCCTGGCCTGGGTGATGGGGGAGCAGGGTGCGAAGACCCTGCGCGGCGGCAAGATGGAGGACGTCATCTTCGCCGGCACCTCGACCCGCGGTCCGCTCGGTCGCGCCCAGGTGCTGCTGACCATCGACAACAGCGACGGTCTGCTGCCGATCGAGTACTCCGAGGTGACGATCGCGCGCACGCTGTTCCGCAACGGTGGCAGCGAGTACGCCATCAACGGCGAGAACTGCCGGCTGCTCGACGTGCAGGAACTGCTGAGCGACACCGGCCTCGGCCGTGAGATGCACGTCATCGTCGGGCAGGGGCAGCTCGACAAGGTGCTGCACGCCACCCCCGAGGACCGCCGCGGCTTCATCGAGGAGGCCGCGGGGATCCTGAAGCACCGTCGCCGCAAGGAGAAAACGCTCCGCAAGCTCGACGCGATGCAGACGAACCTGACCCGCCTGTCCGACCTGGCCGGTGAGATCCGGCGGCAGCTGAAGCCCCTCGGGCGGCAGGCCGAAGTCGCGCGCAAGGCCCAGTCGGTCGCCGCGGTCTTCCGCGACGCGAAGGCCCGCATCCTGGCCGACGACGTGGTGCGCCTGCGCCGCGAGCTGCACGACCACCAGGAGGTCGAGGCGGGCCGAAAGTCCGAGCGCATCGTCCTGACCGAGCGGCTCGACCAGACCCGGGTGCGCCAGCAGCACGTCGAGCAGAGCATGGTCGGCGACGACGTCGACCGTGCCCGCACCGTCGTGCACCGGCTCGAGAGCGTGCAGGAGCGCCTCCGCGGCCTGTCGAGCCTGGCGAACCAGCGCCTGATGTTCCTCGCGCAGCAGGCGGACGCCCCGCAGCAGGGCCCGACCGTCACCCAGGAGCAGGTCGCCGGGGTCCGTGCCGAGGCCGACCGCCTCGCCGGCCGCGCCGACGAGATGCAGGGCGGTTCGGCGACGACCGCCCGCGCGGTGCAGGACGCCCGCGCCGCGCTGGACGCCCTCGACGAACGCATCGCCGCCCAGGCAGCCCGGGTCTCGCAGCACGACCTCGAGGCACAGCGGCTCGCCAGCGCCGTCGACGTCGCCCGGTCGAAGCGCGGTTCCGCCGTCGCCGACCGCGAGCGGCGGGAGCGGGCACTGGCCGAGGCCGGGGAACGTGCCGAGCGTGCCGCGGCGGCCCTCGCCGAACTCGGTGTCGACCCGTCCGAGGGTGTCGACGAGACCGCGCTCGCGCAGACACTGGAGCAGGCGCGCGTCGAGCTCGAACGGGCCCAGACCACGCGCGACGAGCAGCGCGACCGCCTCCACGCCCTCGAACGCGAGCGGGACGCCCTCGACGCCCGGGTCACCGCGCTCGGCATGTCGATCGAGGTCCGCGACGGTTCGCAGGCCCTGATCGACGCCGGTCGCGCGGGCATCGTCGGTCGCCTGGCCGACAGCCTGACGGTCTCGCCCGGGTTCGAGGCCGCGATCGCCACCGCGCTCGAGGGACTCGCCGACGCCGTCCTCGCGGACGACCGCGGTGCAGCGCTCGACGCCGTCGACCACGCCCGCGCTGCTGACCTCGGCCGGATCGACGTCGTCGTCGCGGACGCCGCAGCCGTCACCACCGCCCTGCCCGAGACCCTGCCGGCCGGCGTCCGCCGTGCCACGGACCTGGTGCAGGGACCGCCGGCGTTCGCGTCGATCCTGCGGGACACGCTGGTCGCGGAAACCGACGACCTCGACCTGGAGGCGGTGCTCACGGCCGCCCCGCACGCCACCTTGGTCATGCGGTCCGGCGACCTCGTCCGTGCGGTCCGCGTGACCGGCGGCGGGGAGCGCGTGACCTCGCGCATCGAGCTCGTCGCGGAGCGCGACGACGCCGTGACGCGCCGCGACGCGATCGCGACCGACGCCGAGGACGCGGCCACGGGCCTCCAGGCCGCACGCAGTGCCGTCGAGGACGCACGCCGCCGTGCGGACGAGGCCGACGCAGCATCCCGCGCGTACACGCGGGCGAAGGCCGAGTACGACCGCACGAGTGCGTCGACGCGGGCGAAGGCGGAGAACGCCGCGGCCGAGGTCGAACGGCTGCGTGCCGCGCTGGCCGAGACCGACGGCGCCGTCGAGACCGCCGAGGCGGTGCTGGCCGAGGCCGAGTCGGCGCACCGGGCCTTCACCGAGCAGGAGCGTCCCGTGGTCGACGCGTCTGAGCGTCCCGCGCTGCAGGACGCGCTCGAAGCCGCACGTGCGGCCGAGGTCGAGCAGCGGATCCAAGTCGAGACCGTGCGCGAGCGGGTGCGCGCCGAACGGAACCGCGCCGACCAGCTCGAACGCCAGCTCGAGGCCGAGCGCGCCGCCGCCGAGGAGGCCGCCCGGCTCGCCGTCATCCGACGCGGCCAGATCCGGACCGCGGAAGCCGTGCTCGCCGACCTGCCCGGGGTGCTCGGTGCGGTCGACCGTTCGCTGGCCGAGGCCCGGGTGCAGCTGGCGACGGAGGAAGCCGAGCGGTCGAAGCGCAACACCGAGCTGCAGACGATCCGCAACGAGGAGCGCGAGCTCCGCGACCGCCTGCAGACCATCACCGACGGCGTGCACTCGCTCGAGATGGAGATCTACGAGAAGAAACTGCACGTGTCCGGTGTCCTCGACCGGGCGCAGAGCGAGCTCGGGCTGACCGAGGCCGTGCTGGTGGCCGAGTACGGGCCGCACGTACCGGTGCCCGTCGACGTGCTCGTGGACCCGCGGGTGCGCGCGCGGAAGCACCGCGAGGCGGAGCGCGCAGCGGCGGCCGCCGCGGCCGAAGCCGCGGGTGTGACCGAGCCGGAGGTACCGGAAGAAGCAACTGCAGAAGCGGGTCCCGACGCCGACGACCTGGCCCTCGTCGACGCCGAGTCCACGCTGCCCGGCGGCCCGGCCCTGCCCGAGTTCGACACGTCCGACGAGGTCGACCCGGCCGACGTCGAGACCGTGCCCTACGTCCGTGCCGAGCAGGAGAGCCGGCTCAAGGCCGCCGAGCGCGACCTCGGACAGCTCGGCAAGGTGAACCCGCTCGCGCTCGAGGAGTTCCAGGCGCTCGAGCAGCGGCACGCGTTCCTCGCCGAGCAGCTCGAGGACCTGCAGAAGACCCGGACGGACCTGCTGACGATCATCGACGAGCTCGACACGAAGATGCAGACGATCTTCGAGTCCGCGTTCAACGACACGAAGGAAGCGTTCGACGTCATCTTCCCGATCCTGTTCCCGGGCGGCTCGGGGTCCATCAACCTGACCGACCCGACCGACCTGCTCGGCACCGGGATCGACGTGCAGGTGAAGCCCGCCGGCAAGAAGATCGACCGCCTGACCCTGCTGTCCGGCGGCGAGCGGTCCCTGGCCGCGGTGGCGCTCCTGGTCGCGATCTTCACCGCGCGGCCGTCGCCGTTCTACATCATGGACGAGGTCGAGGCGGCACTCGACGACGCCAACCTCGGCCGCCTGCTGACCGTGTTCGAGCGGCTCCGCGAGTCGTCCCAGCTCATCGTCATCACGCACCAGAAGCGCACGATGGAGATCGCCGACGCCCTGTACGGGGTGTCGATGCGGCAGGACGGCGTCTCGGCCGTCGTCGGGCAGCGGGTGCAGAAGCGCGAGCCGGCGGACGCGGTCGCCTAGGCGCCCGAGCTTCGCACCCCGTTCCGCGAAAGCGACAGATCTCCGCCGACAGTTCGCGGCGATCTGTCGCTTTCGCGGGGATCACCTTGGGCCGGTACCGAGATCTGTCGCTTTCGGAGAGCCGTGCACGTCACCACGACAGACGGGAGGCGCGGTGCCAGCTGGCACCGCGCCTCCCGTTCTGTCAGGTGCGTCCGGACAGGACGCCGGGTCGCTACGCGCGACCGCGGATCGTCCGGAGCAGCCAGCCGATGACCGCCAGCAGGATGAGCACGATGCCCACCCAGAGCAGGAACTTCAGCGCACCGACGAAGATGCCGCTGAAGAGCAGGACGAGGCCGACGATGATCGCGATGATCAGCAGTGCGGGCATGAGGGTCTCCTATCCCTGGAACGAGACCGAGCAGATGCCCGGACCGTCAGGGACGCTACTCCTCGGCGTGCCGACGCGTTCGCTCAGCCGACGGGGCCGCCTTCGCTCAGCCGACGAGGTTCTGCACGAACACGTGCGGCGTGAAGCCCGTCAGGTCGTTGATGCCCTCGCCCTGCCCGATGAGCTTGATCGGGATGCCGGTCTTCTCCTGCACACTCAGCACGAACCCGGCCTTGGCCGAGCCGTCGAGCTTCGTGATGACGAGGCCGGTCACACCGGCGCCCTCGATGAAGGCCTGGGCCTGGGCGAGTCCGTTCTGGCCGGTCGTCGCGTCGAGGACGAGCAGGACCTCGCTGATCTCGGTCTGCTTCTCGACCACGCGCTTGATCTTCGTGAGCTCGTCCATCAGGCCGGCCTTGGTGTGCAGACGCCCGGCGGTGTCGATGACGACGATCTCGGTCTGGTCGCGGATCGCCTTCTCGACGGTCTGGTACGCCACCGACGCCGGGTCCTGCCCGGGCTGCGACGGACGGACGACGTCGACCCCGGCGCGCTGGGCCCAGGTGGCGACCTGCTCGACCGCCGCGGCGCGGAACGTGTCCGCCGCGCCGACGAGGACCGTGCGGTCGTAGGTCTTCAGGAACTTGGCGAACTTGCCGATCGTCGTGGTCTTGCCGACGCCGTTCACCCCGACGACGAGCACCACGGCGGGCCGCGCGCTGAGCTTCAGGGTGGTGTCGAGCTTCGAGAGCCGTTCCTCCAGGACCTCGCGGAGCATGCGCTGCAGGTCGGCGGGGTCGGTCGTGCCGTACCGGTCGACGCGGGCGTGCAGGTCCTCGATGATCTCCTCGGAGATGTCGGGCCCGAAGTCGGCGCCGATGAGGGCGGTCTCGAGGTCCTCCCACGTGGTCTCGTCGATCGTCTTGCGCTGGAAGAGGCCGCGCAGCCGTGTGGACAGTGACCAAGAACTCGCCATGCTCCCAGCTTAGAGCGCGGCACATGTCCGCTGTGCCCGGTATGCTCGGGATCACGAAGGGGAGTATTCCCTCTCGGTGACCCCGTCAGTACGGTCCGGAACGATCCGGCCCCGGGGCGCCGGTCGTGCGGCACCGGTTCCGGTGCGGGACGACGGAAGAGACCTTCAGGCCTCGGCGTACCCACACATCAGCGGCGCGCCCTACCTGAAGGAAACCGTGGACGTCCCACTCTTCGTCTGGCTCATCACGATCGCCGGCATCCTCGCGCTGCTGGTGTTCGACTTCTACTCGCACGTCCGCACGCCGCACGTGCCCCACATCCGCGAATCCGCGTTCTGGTCGGCCTTCTACATCGGGCTGGCGATCCTGTTCGGCATCGGCATCCTGGTGTTCGGCGGCGGGCAGGCCGGTGGCGAGTACTTCGCCGGCTGGCTGACCGAGAAGGCGTTGTCGGTCGACAACCTCTTCGTCTTCCTCATCATCATGTCGAGCTTCGCCGTGCCGAAGGAGTTCCAGCAGAAGGTCCTGCTGGTCGGCGTCGCGATCGCGCTCGTCGCCCGCGGTGTGTTCATCGCCCTCGGCGTCACGATCATCGAGAACTTCTCGTGGGTCTTCTACCTGTTCGGTGCGCTGCTGTTCTGGCTCGCCTGGTCGCAGGCCCGCAGCGGCAACGACCACGGCAGCGAGGGTGAATCCCGGCTCATCCGGATCCTCAAGCGCATCATCCCGACCTCGGACCACTACGACGGCGACCGTCTGACCACCCGCGTCGACGGCAAGCGGCTGTTCACCCCGATGCTGCTCGTCATGGTCGCCATCGGCCTGACCGACGTGCTCTTCGCGCTCGACTCGATCCCCGCGATCTTCGGGCTGACGCAGGACGCCTTCATCGTGTTCACGGCGAACGCGTTCTCGCTGCTCGGCCTCCGGCAGCTGTACTTCCTGATCGCCGGGCTGCTCGAGCGCCTCATCTACCTGGGTCAGGGCCTGGCCGTCATCCTGGCGTTCATCGGTGTGAAGCTCGTCTTCCACGCCATGCACGTCAACGAGCTCCCCTTCATCAACGGGGGCGAGCACATCGAGTGGGCGCCGGAGATCCCGATCTGGTTCTCGCTGGGCTTCATCGCGCTGACGATCGCCGTCGCCACGACCGCGTCGCTGGTGGTCTCGAAGCGCCGCCAGGAGCGCGGGCTCACCCCGACCGGCCAGCCGAAGGAGTCGGTCGAGGCCGACGCGAAGTAGTCGTCACCACCTGACGGACAGGAGGCGCGGTGCCAGCTGGCACCGCGCCTCCCGTCTGTCCGGGTGTCGTCCGGAGCGTCAGACGGCCTGGCGACCAGGGGTCGCGTCGAGCAGGTGGGCCAGGTGCTCGGGAACCGAGCCGCCGCGGGCCACCGTCGCCCGTGCCCAGAGCCGGCCCGCCCGGTACGACGACCGGACCAGCGGTCCGGCCAGCACTCCGGCGAAGCCCATCTGCTCGGCGACCTGGCGGAGCTCGACGAACTCCTCGGGCTTGACCCAGCGCGCGACCGGCAGGTGCCGGGGCGACGGGCGGAGGTACTGCGTCAGCGTGATGATGTCCGTGCCCGCGTCGAACAGGCGCTGCAGGGCGTCCTCGATCTCGATGCGCTCCTCGCCCATGCCGAGGATCAGGTTCGACTTCGTGACCAGTCCGGCGTCGCGGCCCTGGGTGATGACGTCGAGGGACCGTTCGAACGTGAAGGCCGGCCGGATCCGCTTGAAGATCCGCGGGACGGTCTCGACGTTGTGGGCGAAGACCTCGGGGCGGGCGTCGAACACCGGGCCCAGCTGGTCCGGACGCCCGTTGAAGTCCGGCACCAGGATCTCGACGCCGGTGCCGGGGGAGTGCTCGTGGATCGCCCGGATGGTCTCGGCGTAGAGCCAGGAGCCGCCGTCGGGCAGGTCGTCGCGGGCGACGCCGGTCACGGTCGCGTACCGCAGCCCCATCTCCGCCACGGAGTCCGCGACCCGCCGGGGCTCGTCGCGGTCGAGCGGTTCCGGCTTGCCGGTGTCGATCTGGCAGAAGTCGCAGCGACGGGTGCACTGCGAGCCGCCGATCAGGAAGGTGGCCTCGCGGTCTTCCCAGCACTCGAAGATGTTCGGGCAGCCAGCCTCCTGGCAGACGGTGTGCAGCTGCTTGTCGCGCACCAGGCTCGACAGCTCGCGGAACTCCGGGCCCTGCGTGGCACGGGTCTTGATCCACGCGGGCTTCGTCTCGATCGGGGTCTCGGCGTTCCGGGCCTCGACCCGGAGCATGCGGCGGCCTTCGGGGGCGAGGGTCATACGAGGGTCTCCTGTCGGGCGGGCGCGGTGCTGGTGCTGGGGGTCGTCGTGCTGATCCGGTGGCCGCTGTGCATGCCGTCGACGGCCTGTTGGACGCCGTGCGCTACCAGGGGTGCGAGGTCGTCGACGGTCACGGGAGCGAGCCCCACGTGCGCCGCGGCGGCGCTCAGCGTCGTGACCCCGGCGTCCGCGATGCCGCACGGGACGATCGCGGCGTAGGCGTCGAGGGCGTTGTCGCAGTTGATCGCGATGCCGTGGCTCGTCACGCCCTCGGCGACGTGCAGGCCGATCGCGCCGACCTTGGCGGCGGGGGAGCCGTCCGTGCCTGGCACCCAGGCGCCGCTGCGACCCGCGACCCGTTCGGCGTGCACCCCGACTGCGGCCGCGGCGTCGATGACGACCTGCTCCAGGTCGCGCACCCAGGCGACGACGTCGAGGGGTTCGGCGAGCCGGACGATCGGGTAGGCGACCAGTTGCCCCGGCCCGTGCCAGGTGATGCGTCCGCCACGGTCGGTGTCGATGACCGGGGCGCCGTTCGTCGGCAGGTCGGACGGTTCGGTGCGGCGTCCGGCGGTGTACACGGACGGGTGCTCGCAGAGGACGAGGGCCCCGGGGGAGCGGCCGGCGACGACGTCGGCGTGCAGGTCCCGCTGCAGGGCGAGGCCGTCCGCGTAGTCGAGCAGGCCGTGGTGGCGGACGATCTCGAGTTCCGGCATGCGGCGAGCGTACGACAGTTTCTGGACGGCGTCCAACAACCGGGTGCTTGACCTCAACAATGGTTGAGATGGTCCGATGAGGACATGGACATCCGACAGGTACAGCTCGCCACCCGATCGCTCGCCGACACCGCCCGGTTCTACGAACGACTGGGGTGTCCGGTCGAGATCGTCGACGCCACGGTGCGCATCATGGTGGGGTCGACGCTCCTCGTGTTCCGCGAACTGCCCGAGATGGCCGGAGCCCTGCACCTGGCGATCACGATCCCCACGGGGGCCTTCGACGGGGCCAAGGCCTGGATCGCCGGGCTGACGACGGTGCTCGGTACGGACGACCAGGACGAGTTCGAGGGGCCGCCGAACTGGAACTCGCGGTCGGTCTACTTCGAGGGGCCCGACCAGCAGCTCCTCGAGCTCATCGAGCGGCGGGGCCTGGAGTCGGGCGCCCGGCGCGCCGGCGACGGTTCCGGCACCGGCACCGGCACAGGCACCGGCGCCGTCGTCCCGCTCGTCTCCGTCAGCGAGGTCGGCGTCCCCGTCCCCGACGTCCTCGGCGCCGTCGAGGCCCTGCGACGCGCCGGTCTCGAGCCGTACGCCAACCCGCCGGGGGAGTCGTTCGCGGCGGTGGGCGACGTGGACGGTCTCGTGATCCTGGTGTCGCCCGACCGACGCTGGTTCCCGACCGGTGACCGGAGCCCGTCGAGCGCGCCGGTGGTCATCGACGTGGGGCTCGGGGTGCCGCTCGAACTGACCGAGGGTGTCCTCCTGCGGTGAACGGGCCGGTGTCGTCGGCGGGAGCCTTGTAGAATCGACGGATCATGGCGCAATTCGGTTCACTCTCCGATCGGCTGACCGAGACCTTCCGCAATCTGCGGAGCAAGGGTCGGCTGACTCCGTCCGACGTCGACGGCACCGTCCGCGAGATCCGGCGGGCGCTCCTCGACGCCGACGTCGCGCTCGAGGTCGTCAAGGCGTTCACCGCATCGGTGCGCGAGCGTGCCCTCTCCGACGAGGTCAACCGCGCGCTCAACCCGGCGCAGCAGGTCGTCCAGATCGTCAACGAGGAACTCGTCGGCATCCTGGGCGGGCAGCAGCGACGGCTCGAGTTCGCGAAGAAGCCGCCGACGGTCATCATGCTCGCGGGTCTGCAGGGTGCCGGTAAGACCACACTCGCGGGCAAGCTCGGCAAGTGGCTCAAGAAGGACGGCCACACCCCGATGCTCGTCGCGGCGGACCTCCAGCGTCCGAACGCCGTGCAGCAGCTGCAGGTCGTCGGCGAGCAGGCCGGCGTGCACGTGTTCGCGCCCGAGCCCGGCAACGGTGTCGGCGACCCGGTCAAGGTCGCCAAGAACGCCATCAAGGCCGCGATCGACCAGCAGTACGACACCGTCATCGTCGACACCGCCGGTCGACTCGGTGTCGACGCCGAGCTGATGAAGCAGGCCGCGAACATCCGCAAGGCCGTCGACCCGGACGAGGTCCTGTTCGTCATCGACGCGATGATCGGTCAGGACGCCGTCAACACGGCCCGTGCCTTCCAGGAAGGCGTCGACTTCACCGGTGTCGTGCTCTCCAAGCTCGACGGTGACGCACGCGGTGGTGCCGCCCTGTCGGTGGCCAGTGTGACCGGCCGCCCGATCATGTTCGCGTCGACGGGCGAGTCGCTCGACGACTTCGAGCCGTTCCACCCGGACCGCATGGCGAGCCGCATCCTCGACCTCGGCGACATCCTGTCCCTCATCGAGCAGGCGCAGGGCGCCTTCGACGAGGAAGAGGCGCGCAAGGTCGCGGACAAGATCGCAACCGACAACTTCACGCTGAACGACTTCCTGCAGCAGATGCAGCAGCTCCGCAAGGCCGGCTCCATCAAGGGCATGCTCGGCATGCTCCCGGGAGCCAAGGGCATGCGCGAGGCGCTCGACAACTTCGACGAGCGCGAGATCGTCCGCACCGAGGCGATCATCCAGTCGATGACGCCCCAGGAGCGCGAGCTCCCGAAGCTCCTGAACGGTTCGCGCCGTCTGCGCATCGCGCGCGGTGCCGGATCGACGGTCACCGAGGTCAACGCGCTGGTCAACCGCTTCGAGCAGGCCGCCAAGATGATGAAGACCGTCGCCCGCGGTGGCGTGCCGCAGATGCCGGGCATGGGTCCGATCCCGGGCATGCACGGCGGCAAGAAGCAGCAGCAGCAGGGCGGCAAGAAGAAGTCGAAGGTGGGCAACCCCGCCAAGCGCGCGGCCTTGGCTGCCGGCGCGGCGGCCGCGCCGCAGCAGGCTCAGCAGGGGTCCGGCCTCGGCCTCGGCGGCGCCAAGGGCGGCAAGGCACCGACCGAGGAAGAGCTCGCGTCGCTGCAGAAGTTCCTGGGTCGCTAGTCGCGACTCGCGATCCCGACCACCTAACGGACAGGAGGCCCGGTGCCAGCTGGCACCGGGCCTCCCGTCCGTCACTCAGCGCTTGGACTTCTTGAGGTACGCCCGCAGGTCGGCGTACGTCCCGTCGTCCTCGCCGAACAGGACGACGCTCCGCGCCGTCTCGAGCCAGGCGCTCGTGGAGGGCCGGACCTCACCCAGGGCGGCGAGCAGATCCGGCATCCCGATGAGCCGTGCAGTGCCCGTCGTGATGCTGTCCATGAGCGCGTGCTCGGCGGCGACCTCGCACACGTAGGCGATGTCCGCACCGGAGAAGCCCTCGGTCCGCTTGGCGAGCGCTGCGGCGTCGATGCCCTCGACCGGTCGGTCGCGGAGGTGCCCGCGGAAGATCGCTTCGCGTGCCGGGACGTCCGGCGGCAGGACGAGCACCGTCCGGTCCAGCCGACCCGGACGACGGAGCGCGGGGTCGACGTCCCACGGCTGGTTCGTCGCAGCCAGCACGAACACGCCCTCGTTCCCGCCGTCGACGCCGTCGAGTTCGGTGAGCAGCTGGTTCACCATCCCGCGCACGTGCGAGCTGCGGGTCTGGCTCCGTCGCTGGCCGAGCGCGTCGACCTCGTCGAAGAACACCACGCATGGAGCCGCGGCGCGTGCGGCCTCGAAGACCGCCCTGATGTTCTGCTCGCTCGCGCCGAGGTAGGGGTCGAGGACGTCGGTGATGGAGACGCTCATGAAGCGTGCGCCGAGCTCGCCGGCGACAGCCCGGGCGATGAACGTCTTCCCGCACCCCGGAGGGCCGTACAACAGCAGACCGCCGCGGAGGCTCTTGCCGTACAACGCCCGGAGCTCGGGGTTCGCGAGCGGGGCGAGGAACGCGACGGTGAGCCGCTGCTTGACGGCCTCCATCCCGCCCACGTCCGCAAACCGGACCTCCGACGGCTCGACCGAGAACGCCGACGGCAGGTCCGGGTCGGGAGCCGAGTCCTCGACGAAGGACGGTTCGACGATGTGTTCGACCTGCTGTTCCGCGGCGTGCCAGTCGAAGTCGGACGGCGCACCAGCGGCGGGAGCGTCGGTCGGCGCGTCCGCGGGGAGTGCCGTGGCGGCACCCGGGCGCAGCACCGCCAGCATGAGCGCGCCCGCCGCGGCGTCGGTCGGCGCGATGGCGAGTGCGGCTGCCGCTTCGGCGGTCGCCTCAGCCGGACGTCCGGCTTCGAGGAGCAGACGACCGAGGTGGACACGCAGTGCGACGTCGTGGGGTGCGCTGTCGACCGCGCGTCGGAGCGCGCCGATCACCGGGTCGTCGTGGACCGGGTCGTCGTTCATCGGGAGTCCTCTCGGAGCGGTCGGTTCGGTGGTGTCGCGCGACGCGGCGTCAGGCCAGGCGCAGTTCGGTCGCGAGGGCGAGCTCGTCACCCGTCGTCATCGTCGTCCTCGTGCACCGCTGGGCGGGTCCTCGGGAAGGCGCGCAGGATGCGCTTCATCAGGACGGACGCGATGACGACCCCGACGAACACGAGACCCTGCGCGACGAGCGCGGCGACCGGTGGGAGGAACAGCCCGGTCGCCGAGATCGCGGTTGCTCCACCGAGGACCAGCGTCACGAGTCCCCAACTCGGTACCGCTCGTCGAGCGACCGAGACGAGGAAGGCGAGGCGAGGCCGTGCCTCGGAGGCGAACCGGAGGGCGATGAAGGCGATCACGGCGAGGGCGGTCACCGGCGGGAAGGTGGTCGCCCAGCGCTCCATCCCCGGATCCCCGCTGTCGATCGTCGCCAGGAAGCCGAGGGCGGTGATCACTGCCGCGCCGCCGAGGGCCACCCTGATGCGGGCGAGTGGGTTGACGACGCCGATCATGAGGTTCCGCAGTGCTGTGGCGTCCGTCGGGTTCGTCGACAGGATGCCCGCGAAGGCCAGCGCGGACTCGCTCTCGTGGCCGTGCCGCAGCCGTGCCACCGCCAGGTTGTGCCGTGCCCCTCGGTCCTCCGGAGCGAGCGCGAGCCCCCGGCGGTACGCGTCCTGCGCTTCCCGTTGCCGTCCGACGGCGAGCAGGAGGTCGCCGTGCTGGCGGTGCACGAACGGTTCGGTGGGAGCCAGGCGCACGGCTTCGAAGCTCGCCCGCATCGCCTCCAAGCGGTTCTGCTCGCCGAGCCAGAGGGCATCGACTCGCGCAGCGTGCGCCTGCCACGATCCCGGGTCCGCGGCGACCGAACGACGGGCGGCCTCGACGGCTCCGATCCGGTCCCCAGAGCGGAGCAGGGCGGTCGACAGCACGCGGAGGGAGGTACTGTCACCCGGCGCGAGAGCGACCGCTCGTCGAGCAGCTTCGCACGCCGCGTCCGGCTGGTCGAGCGCGAGCAGCGCCAGGGCACGCACGCGCTGTCCGGCGATCGATTCGCCTTCGTCGTGCTCGACCGCCCTGACCTCGGCGAGTGCCTGTTCCGGTCGACCGGCGTCGACGAGCGCGCCGGCACGGATCACCGTCGCCGGTCCGCGCTGTGCTGCCTCCCCCGCCACAGGGGAACTGTAGCGTTCGCCGTGGACTGCCGATGCCCCCAGGACGGGAGGCCCGGTGCCAGCTGGCACCGGGCCTCCCGTCCGTTCGTGGTCGCGCCGCGACGTTCCTTCCCATCGCACGCGCGATGGAAAGTGGAATCGGGCGTACCTGGTCGAAAGGAACGACCAGGTAGGCCCGATTCGACCAGGTACGCCCGATCCGGGCCGGTCGCGGCTAGAGCGCTTCGCGGAACTCCGTCACGAGGTGGCGGACGACCTCGCGCAGGTCGCCGCCGTTCTCCTGCGCGACCTGCAGCTGCCGCTGGTACGAGGCGCCGCGCTCGATCATCGTGTCGAGGTGGTGCAGTTCGTCCTGGCAGCCGAGCCGCTCGGCGATCGGGTCGAGCCGCTGCACCAGGTCGTGCACCTCGTCGGTCACGAGCCGCTCGTCGCCGGCGACGTTCGTGATGATCTCGGCCTCCATGCCGTAGCGGGCCGCACGCCACTTGTTCTCGCGGATGAACCACGGCTGCATGGTGGGCAGGGTCTCGCCGGCGTCGAGCCGGTCCGAGCAGGCGGTGACCAGGCACTGCACGAGCGCGGTGACGGCGCCGACCTCGTGCAGGGTCGAGATGCCGTCGGAGACCCGGTTCTCCAGGGTGCCCCAGCCCGGCGACGGTCGGATGTCCCAGCGCAGGTCCTTCACGCCGTCGATGACGCCGGTGTGCGTGAGGTCGCCGACGACCTCTTCGAAGTTCGCCCAGGCGCCGAGCTGCGGCGGGAGCCCGCCGGTCGGGAGCTGCTGGAACATGAGGGCGCGGTTCGAGGCGTACCCGGTGTCGGTGCCGCCCCAGAACGGGCTCGACGCGGTGAACGCCTGCAGGTGCGGGACGTAGGCGAGCATCGCGTTCATGATCGGGACGGCCTTGTCGCGGTCGTCGATGCCGACGTGCACGTGCACGCCCCAGATGAGCATCTGGCGTCCCCACCAGCGAGTGCGGTCGATGAGGGTCGTGTAGTGCTCGCTGTCCGGGGTGATCTCCTGCTGGTCCCACACCGCGAACGGGTGCGTGCCCGAGCACATCACCTGGGCGTCGAGCGGCTCGGCGGCGTCGATGACCTCGCCGATGATGCCGGACAGCTCGCTCGTCGCAGCCCCCACGCGGTCGTGGACGCTCGAGACGACCTCGACCGTGTTGGTCAGCAGCTCCTCGGTGACGCGGTCGTGGTCACCGAGCCGCTCGTGCACGGCGGCGATGACGGCGGGGGCGCGGGGAGCGAGGTCGCCGGTCGACCGGTCGACCAGGGGGAGTTCCCACTCGACGCCGATGGTCGACGGGCGGGACTCGGTGAAGCGGATGTCCATGCCGTCCATCCTGCCCGGGTCCTTGTCGGACACGCACAACGAAGCGTTGTCCCGATCGTGCGGATCGTCCTGCAACTAGTTCCACTGTGGGCGTACCGTTGAAATGTTCCTACAGGGAAGAGGTACGCATGCAGTTGGTGGTGCGCGGGACGAACGCCCCGCTCGTCGGAGAACTCGACATCCCGGTCTCGAAGTACCACGCGCACCGCGCGCTGGTGCTCGCGTCGCTCGCGAAGGGGACGAGTGTCGTCTCCGGGGTGAGCGCGACGCGACAGGTGGAGTGGACCGTTGGCACGCTCCGCGCGCTCGGCGTCGACGTCAAGCGTCGTGGGAACGCGTACCACGTGACCGGACTGGGCGGCCGGTACCAGGCCACCGACGTCGTGGACCACGGCTCGCGCGGTGCCGACGGACTGCTCAACATGGGGTCCTCGGGCACCACGCTCTACTTCATGACCGGGCTCGCCTCGCTGGCCGACCGCCCGATGACCCTGTCGGGCATGAAGTACTTCCAGCGCCGCCCGATCAAGGCGCTCCTCACCTCGCTGACGCAGATGGGGGTGGAGCTCGAGGCGACGAACGACTGCCCGCCCGTCACCGTGCAGCCGAAGCGTCCGCGCGGCGGTGACGTGACGATCGCCGGCACCCTGTCGCAGTGGGTGTCCGGGCTGCTGCTGGTGGCACCGTTCGCCGAGCACGAGACGCGGATCCACATCACCGGCGGGCGGCTCAACGAGCAGCCCTACGTCGAGCTCACCGTGCGGATGATGCGGCAGTTCGGCCTGACGGTCGAGGTCTCCGAGGACTGGCTCGAGTACCGGATCCCGGCGGGCCAGCAGGCCACCCCGCACGACTACGTCATCCCGCCCGACATCGGCTCCGCAGCGTTCGGCATCGCGGCGGCCGGCACCCGTGAGTCGAACGTGCTGCTGCGCGGCATGACGGCCACGACGACGGCCGAGACCGACCACCCGGAGAGCGAGTTCCTGGACCTCGCGACCGCGATGGGTGTCCCGATGCGGATCGACGAGGAGACCGGCTTCGTCCGGATCGAGCACGACGGGTCGCCGCTCCGGCCGCTCGACGTCGACTGCCGTCCGATCCCGGACCTGCTGCCGGTGCTGTCGACGATGGCGACCTTCGCCGAGGGCACGAGCCGACTGTGGAACGTGGCGCACATCCGGCTGAAGGAGTCCGACCGGGTCGCGGCGATGCTCCAGCTGAACCGGATGGGCGGCCGTGCCGAGCAGGGTGCGGACGAGCTGCGGGTCACCGGTGTCGGTGCGGCCGGGTTGCACGGTGCGCCGATGTCCTCGTTCAACGACCACCGCGTGCTGATGTCCCTCGCGGTCGCGGCGTCGAGTGCCGACGGGGTGTCCGGCCTGACCTACCCGCGTGCCTACCGGATCTCCTACCCGACGTTCCTCGAGGCGATGAACTCCGTCGGGCTCGACATGTCCGTCGGTGACCGGCTCGCAGCCCAGGCGGCGCGGGACGACCGGATCGACGCCGCCGAGGCCGACGGGGTCCGCACGCACCTGGGCACGCCCCTCGAGACGTCTGCGGCGCCCGAGCCAACAGAGCAGCCGCTCGCACAGCCCACCGCGCAGCCCACCGCCCCGCAGCCCGCCGGCCCGCAGCCCGCCGGCCCGCAGCCCACCGCCCCGCAGCCCGCCGTCGCCGTGCCCGAGCTCGCCGGCGTCGACGCCGACCCCCTCGTCCTGAGCGAGCGGGTCCGTGCCCTGGCCCAGACCGACCCCGACGGCCTCGCCGTGATCGAGGTCGGCGGTGCGACGCCCGTGAACACCACGTGGAAGGAGCTGCAGGACGAGGCCGACCGGGTCTCCGCCCTGCTGCTCGAACTCGGCGTGCGCACGGGTGAATCCGTCGCGATGCAGCTGCCGAACTGGCGCGAGTTCGTGTCGATCACCCTCGGTGCGATCCAGATCGGCGCCGTCGCGACCCCGATCATGCCGGTGTTCGGTCCCCGCGAGACCACGATGACGCTGGCGCGTTCGAAGGCCCGCGTGGTCTTCCTGCCGAACGTGTTCCGGAAGCGCCGTCCCGCGCTCGAACTCCTCGACGTCATCGACGAGGCCGCCGCGCAGGACCGCCGCCTGTCGCTCGAGCACGTCATCGTGCTCCGCGCCGAGGCCCGCGGGCAGGGGGACACCCCGACGAACCAGCCGCCGCTGCCCGCCGACGCCCTGGAACGGGTCGTGGCGAGCGACTGGCACTGGCGCTACTTTGAGAACGCCCTCGCCGCCGTGCACGTCGACGTCGACGAGATCGCGTCGCACGCTCCCGGGCCGGACGACGTCTGCCAGCTGCTCTTCACCTCCGGCACCACGGGGGAGCCGAAGGGCGTGCAGCACCCGCACCGCACGCTCGGGCTCGCGACCGCCATGCACGTGGCGCAGTCCGGGCTGACCAGCGCCGACCGCATCTACATCCCGTCGCCGCTCGCCCACCAGACCGGGTTCCTGTACGGCATGCTGCTGGCGTTCCGCCTCGGTGCCCCGCAGGTCATCCAGCCGGTGTGGGACGGCCGCGTCGCACTCGAGCAGGCGTTCGGCGTCGCACGGGCGTCCTTCGTGCAGTGCGCGACGCCGTTCCTGACCGACCTCGTCGACCTGGTCGAGGCCGGTGCTCCGCAGCCCGAGTCGCTCCGGATCTTCGTGCCGACGGGCGCCGCGGTGCCCCGCGCACTGGCCCAGCGAGCGAGCACGGTGCTCGGCAGCGCCATCCTCGGCGCCTTCGGGACGAGCGAGACGTGTCTCGGAGCCCTGTCCAGCCCGAGCGACGACCCCGCCGACGCGTACGGTCACGACGGCCGGGCACTGCCGGGCATCGCGATCCGCATCGTCGACGACGCGGGGATCGAGCTGCCCGCCGGGACCGAGGGCAACTTCGAGCTGCACTCGCCGACGATGTTCGCGGGCTACCTCGACCGTCCGGACCTGACCGACGACGTGTTCACCGCGGACGGCTGGTACCGGACCGGCGACCTGGCGAAGGTCGACGAGAAGGGCTTCCTGTCGATCACCGGACGGGTGAAGGACGTCATCAACCGCGGCGGCGAGAAGATCCCCGTCGTCGAGATCGAGAACCTGCTGTACCAGCACCCGCTGGTCACGGACGTCGCGATCGTGGCGATGCCGGACGAGCGGCTCGGTGAGCGTGCCTGCGCGTGGGTCGTGAACGCCCGCGCGGACGAGCCGCTCGACTTCGCCGGGATGCAGCAGTACCTCGACACGGCCGGCGTGAGCAAGTACTACTGGCCGGAACGACTCGAGTACATCACCGAGCTGCCGCGCAACGCGGTCGGCAAGGTCCAGAAGAACATCCTGCGCGAGCAGGCGGCCGCGCTCGTCGCGACGAAGGAGAACGAGACACGATGACGATCGTCGAGCAGACGAGCACGGGCTTCGACGAAGCCGCCTTCCAGCAGCTCAAGGCCGAGGTCACCGAGTGGGTCCGCGGCCCCGGCGAGGAGTGGGCGGACGAGATCGAGCGCACCGGCCGGGTCGCCCCGGAGCTGTTCCAGGAACTCAAGGAGAACGGGTGGCTCAGCCTCGCCGCCCCGACGGAGCTCGGCGGACGGGCGATCCCGTTCTCGCGCTACCTCGAGATCATGGAGGTCGTCTCCCGCTCGCACGCCTCCATCCGCATGCTGGTGCACGTCATCAACGGCACCTGGCGCGCGATGGCTCCCTACGCGACGCCGGAGCAGATCGAGCAGGTCGTCAAGCCGTCCGTCGCGGGGGACACGCTCGTCGCGTTCACCCTGACCGAGGCCACCGCGGGCACCGGAGCGGACATCCGCACGACCGTCCGGCGCGAGGGCGACACCTACGTGATGAACGGCGAGAAGCACCTCATCACCTTCGGCGTCAAGGCCGACTACTGGCTCATCGCCGCCCGCCTCGAGGGGACGAGCGGCCAGGACGGCACGGTCGCGTTCCTCATGCCGAACAACGGGCTGCCGGGTGCCGAGGTGATCGACGACTCCGACACCATGGGCATCCGTGGCACCGACCACGCGATCCTGCGCTTCACCAACGTGCCCGTGCCGGCGAGTGCACTGCTCGGCGCCGAGGGCCAGGGTCTCGAGGTCGCGCTCGGCGGCTTCCTGCTGCCGAGCCGGGTGTCCGTCGCGATGAGCGCCGTCGGGCTCGCGGAGCGGGCGAACGAGCTCGCCGTCGAGTATGCGAACAAGCGCGAGACCTTCGGCAAGCGGCTCTCCAGCCGGCAGGCGATCCAGTTCTACCTGGCCGAGAACTACGCCGACATCGCCGCAGCACGCGCCCTGGTGCTCGAGGCCGCTCGCGCCTACGAGGACGACCGCCCCGACGCCGGCACCCTGTCCAGTGCCTCGAAGATGGTCGCCGTCGACATGCTCGCGCGCGTCACCGACAAGGCCCTGCAGGTGCACGGCGGGCAGGGCTACTGGAAGCGCAACGCCATCGAGCGCGTCTACCGCGACGCACGCGCGCAGCGCTTCGAAGAGGGCACCAACGAGATCCAGAAGCTGGTCGTCGGCCGCGCCGTCGTGACCGGCAAGGCCGGGTTCTAGACCGCACCCAACCACCGGACAGGAGGCCCGTGGCGGGCCCGCCCCGTGCCTCCCGTCCGTCTCCCACTCACCTGAAGGACCGCAGTGACCGACAGCACCAACGCACCCATCGCACTCAGCTCGCCCATCGCACTGATCACCGGCGCTTCGCGCGGCATCGGCCGCCTGCTCGCGCAGAAGCTCGGCCAGCGCGGCGTCACCGTCGTGGTGACGTACAAGGGCAACGCCGACCTGGCCGAGGAGTCCCTCGCCGACGTCAGGGCGGCCGGCGGCGACGGCATCACGGCGCAGGTCGACATCGAGCAGCCGGAGTCGATCGACGCCCTGTTCGACCTGGTGCGCGACACCTACGGACGCCTCGACATGTTCGTGGCGAACGCCGCCGCCAGCGCGTTCAAGCCCGTCGCCGACCTCAAGCTGCACCACCTCGACCGCAGCTACGCCACGAACGCCCGCTCGTTCGTGCTCGGCGCCCAGCGCGCCGCGGAACTCATGGACCGGGGCGGCCGCATCGTCGTCGTGACCTCGTACGGATCACTCCGGGCATTCCCGACCTACGCC
Organism: Curtobacterium sp. MCLR17_059; assembly: GCF_003234665.1. NCBI lineage: Bacteria > Bacillati > Actinomycetota > Actinomycetes > Micrococcales > Microbacteriaceae > Curtobacterium > Curtobacterium sp. MCLR17_059. Next base: position 65,774 of record NZ_QKSU01000002.1, read on the forward strand.
GCACTCGGTGCCGCCAAGGCCATGAGCGAGGCGTACATGAAGTACATGGCGGTGGAGTTCGGTCCGCGTCAGATCACGGTCAACGCGGTGAACGGCGGCCTCATCGACACCGACTCGCTCGAGTACTTCTACACGAAGGTCCCCGGCCAGGCGCCGATGGACACCGTGCTCGAGAAGCTCCCGCTGCAGCGCCCCGGGACGGCCGATGACATGGCCGACGCCGTCGACTTCCTGCTGTCGGACAAGGCCGGGTACATCACCGGGCAGGTGCTCTCGGTCGACGGCGGGCTGACGGTCATCGCACCGCCGTACTGGTCGGACACGACGTCGCCCCTCCGCGACGCGGTGCTGCCGGCCGACGCTCCGGCCGCGGACACCGCAGAATAGGCGCATGAGCAGCGTCGCTTCCGCCCCCGTCGTGCCGGAGTCCCTCCGGACCGTCGCGACACCCTGGACCCTCGGCCCCCTGCACCTGGCGAACCGGGTGGTGATGGGGTCGATGCACACCGGGCTCGAGGTACACGACGACGGTGGAGCCGGCATGGCCGCCTTCTACCGCGAACGGGCGGCCGGCGGGGCGGCGTGCATCATCACCGGCGGGATCGCGGTGAACGACGAGGCCCGCGGCGGTCCGGACTTCGCGGTGTTCGGCGTCGGGGGAGCCGACGAGCGGTTCCGGGTGGCGGTCGACGCCGTGCACGACGAGGGCGGGACGATCCTCGCGCAGCTGTTCCACGCCGGGCGGTACGCGCTCGCGTCGGGCATGGTCGACCGGCACGGCGACCCGCAGCGCGTCGTGGCGCCCTCGGCCCTGCCGTGGGGGGCCGCCCGCGGTGTGGTGCCGACCGAGCTGACGTCGGCCGAGGTCGAGCGGACCATCGAGGACTTCGCCGCCGCGGCCCGCACCGCCCGCGCGATCGGGTTCGACGGCGTCGAGATCATGGCGTCCGAGGGGTACCTGATCAACCAGTTCCAGTCACCGCTGACGAACCTGCGCGACGACGAGTGGGGCGGTGACGCGGAACGGCGTCGGCGCTTCGCGATCGAGGTCGTCCGGGCCGTGCGCGCCGCGGTGCCCGAGCTCGCCGTGACGATCCGGCTGTCCGGCGCCGACCTGATGCCCGGCTCGTCGACCGAGGACGAGGTCGACGCGCTCGTGCACGATCTGCTGCCGCTCGGACTCGACGGCATCTCGGTGGGCATCGGCTGGCACGAGTCCCGCACCCCGACCGTGCAGGCCTCGGTGCCGCACGGGGCCTGGCTGGCGTACGCGACACGGATCGCCGCGGTGGTGCGCGCGTCCCCGTACCCGGACGTCCGCGTGATCGCGTCGAACCGGATGACGGACCTGCGCGACGGCGAGGCCGTGCTCAGCGACGGACTGATCGACGCCGTCGCCCTCGCCCGGCCGTTCCTCGCCGACCCCGCCATCGTGTCGCGCTCGCTCGCGGGCGGGTTCGCCCTGGTGAACACCTGCATCGGCTGCAACCAGGCGTGCCTCGACCGTTCGATCATCGGCGCACCGGTGTCCTGCCTGGTGAACCCCCGTGCCGCCCGCGAGGTCGCGTTCCCCGCTCGCCCGACCACCGACCCGAAGCGCGTCGACGTCGTCGGTGGCGGACCGGCCGGGCTCGCCGCCGCGGTGGACGCCGCACGTCGGGGCCACGACGTCACCGTCTGGGAGGCGTCCGACCGCCTCGGCGGCCAGTTCGGCCTCGCCGCACTCGTCCCGGGGAAGGAGGACTACGCCGCCACGGTGCGGTCCGCCCGCGCCGAGCTCGCGGAGCGGGGCGCCATGATCCACCTCGGACGCCCGGCGACGGCTCGGGACCTCGTCGACAGCGACGCCGTCGTGCTCGCGGCCGGGGTCGTCCCGCGGAGCATCGACGTCCCCGGCAGCGACCTGCCGCACGTGCTGTCCTACGAGCAGGCCCTGCGGAACGGCGTACCCGAGGGCACCGTCGCGATCATCGGCGGCGGCGGCATCGGCGTGGACACCGCGGCGTTCCTGACCGAGTCACCCGACGAGGTCGTCCGGGCCGCCGAGTTCGCGGCCCGCTGGGACCTCGACGTGTCCGAGGAGCTCGTCGGCGACGTGCCGCAGCGCCTCCCCGCGGCACGGCGCACCACCCGACCGGGGTCGCAGGTGACGGTGCTCCGGCGTTCGGGCAAGTTCGGCCAGGGGATCGGCATCACCTCGCGCTGGGTCGCGATCGGTCGGCTGCGGGACGCCGGGGTGCGGATGGTCGGCGGCGTGCAGGAGTACCTGCGCATCGAACCCGGGGTGCTCTGGATCCGCGACGAGCACGGGGACGAGGTCGGCGTCCCGGCGGACACCGTCGTGGTCTGCGCCGGGCAGGAGCGCGCGACCGACGCCGAGGGCGACGCGCCTGACGGACTCGTGACGGGCCTCCAGGCCGCCGGCGTGCCGTACGCCGTCGTCGGCGGCGCGCGTGACGCACGGAGCGTGGACGCGGTCCGGGCGACGTCCGAGGCCCTCGAAGCGGTGCGGCGGCTCGCGCCGTAGCGAGTCGGCTCGCATCACGGCCGGGAATCTGCAAGAATGAACGGTCGAATCGCCGCAGCTCGACCCTCTATCCAGCTGTGAGCGATCTCTCTCGAGCTTTCGCCGTGTGTGCCCCCACGCCCGCGGTTCCAGTTCAACCACAACGAAAGCAAACAGGAGCAATTGTGGCTGTCAAGATCCGTCTGAAGCGTCTCGGTAAGATCCGTGCGCCCTACTACCGCATCGTCGTCGCCGACTCGCGCACCAAGCGCGATGGTCGTGTCCTCGAGGAGATCGGTCAGTACCACCCGACCGAGGAGCCCTCGGTCATCAAGATCGAGTCCGAGCGTGCGCTCTACTGGCTCGGCGTCGGCGCGCAGCCGACCGAGCAGGTCGCGGCCCTCCTCAAGCTGACCGGCGACTGGGCCAAGTTCAAGGGCGAGAAGGACACCGAGTCCAAGGTCAAGGTCGCCGAGCCGAAGCCGGCCTTCCAGGTCGACTCCTCGAAGAAGGCCGTGCTCAAGCCGAAGTCGGAGAAGACGGCACCCGCCGCCAAGGCCGACGACGCCGAGACCGCCGACGAGACGACCGAGGCGTAGTCCTTGCTCGAATCCGCGCTGACGCACCTCGTCAAGGGGATCGTCGATCACCCTGACGACGTGCGCGTCGCCAGCTCCACCTCCCCACGCGGCGAGGTCCTCGAGGTGCGCGTGCACCCCGAGGACCTCGGCCGCGTGATCGGTCGCGCCGGGCGCACCGCCAAGGCGCTCCGCACGCTCGTCACGGCCCTGGCCGACGGCAAGCGCGTGCGGGTCGACGTGGTGGACACCGATTCCTAGGGAGACGACCCAGCTCCGGGTGGGTCGAATCACGAAGGCGCACGGGCTCAAGGGCGGCATCAAGCTCGAGCTCTACACCGACGACCCGGATCGTCGGTTCACCCCGGGCGCCACCTTCACGCTCCAGGTCCCCGACGACTCACCGTGGTCGGGCAAGACCCTCGAGCTGGACGAACTCCGCTGGTACAACGGTCACCCCGTCGCGTTCTTCGCCGGGATCGACGACCGCACCGCGGCCGAGTCCCTGGCGCGCATCATCCTCTGGGTCGAGCAGGACGCCGATGCCGAGACCGGTGAGGACGACGCCTGGTACGACCACCAGCTCGTCGGGCTGAAGGTCCTGCGTGACGGCGTCGAGGTCGGCACGGTCGCCCGTGTGGACCACATGCCCGCACAGGACCTGCTCGCGATCGACACGCCGTCCCGCGGCGAGGTCCTCGTGCCGTTCGTCTCGGCCATCGTGCCGGCGGTCGACATCGCGGCCGGCACCGTCACGGTCACGCCCCCGCAGGGTCTGTTCGAGGACCCCGAGGACACCTCGCGCCCCGAGACGGTCACGGACTAGTCCCCGTGCGGATCGACATCGTCACGATCTTCCCGGAGTTCTTCTCCGTGCTCGACGTGTCCCTGCTGGGCAAGGCCCGCTCCGGCGGTCTCCTCGACCTGCACGTGCACGACCTGCGATCGTGGACCAACGACCGGCACCGCACCGTCGACGACACCCCGTACGGCGGTGGCGCCGGCATGGTGATGAAGCCGGAGCCGTGGGCACAGGCGCTCGAAGCGCTCTTCCGGCCCGACGGCTCGTCGACCCTGGTGGTGCCGACGCCGGCCGGCACGCCCTTCACGCAGTCCATCGCGCGGTCCCTCGCGTCGACGTCGGAGCACCTCGTGTTCGCCTGCGGGCGGTACGAGGGCATCGACGCACGCGTCTTCGAGTGGGCGTCGTCACGCGCCACCGTCGTCGAGCTCTCGCTCGGCGACTACGTGCTGAACGGCGGCGAGGTCGCTGCGATGGCGATGATCGAGGCCGTCGGACGACTCGTCCCCGGCGTCGTCGGCAACCCCGAGTCGCTGGTCGAGGAGTCCCACGAGGACGGCCTGCTCGAGTACCCCTCGTACACCAAGCCCGCGTCGTGGCGCGGCCTCGACGTCCCTGACGTCCTGCTCAGCGGGCACCACGCCCGCGTCGGTGCCTGGCGGCACGAGCAGCAGCTGGAGCGGACGCGGCGCGTCCGTCCGGACCTGCTGCCCGACGCGTAGCGTCACCCGTCTCGCGAAAGCGACAGATCTCCGCGGAACATCCGCGGAGATCTGTCGCTTTCGCTGTTGTGACGGTCCGCGGGCCGCGAGATCTGTCGCTTCCGTGGGGTGGGGACGACGCGTGACGGACTGGAGGCGCGGTGCCAGCTGGTGCCGCGCCTCCAGGCTCGCTACTGGTCGCGCTGGGCGCGACGCAGGGTCAGGACCTCGGGGCCGGCCTCGGTGACCGCCACCGTGTGCTCGACGTGCGCGGCACGCGAGCCGTCGACGCTGCGCAGCGTCCAGCCGTCGTCGTCCTGGTAGAGCTCGTCGGTCGTCTGCATGAGCCACGGCTCGATCGCGACGACCAGACCCGGTCGGAGCTTCAGGCCGCGACCCGGACGGCCGTCGTTCGGCACGTGCGGGTCCCCGTGCATCGTGCGACCGACGCCGTGCCCACCGAACTGCAGGTTCACGTCGTGACCGGCCTGGTGCGCCACGTGACCGATGGCGTGCGAGACGTCGCCGAGCTTGTTGCCGGGAGCCGCCTGGGCGATGCCGGCGGCCAGTGCCCGTTCGACCGTGGCGATCAGTGCCTGGTCCTCGTCGCGCGGTGTGCCGACCTGGACGCTGACGGCGGAGTCCGCGACCCAGCCGTCCACGCTCGCGGCGAAGTCCAGGCTCACCAGGTCGCCGTCCTGCAGGGTGTGGTCGTGCGGCAGGCCGTGCAGGGCGGCGTCGTTCACCGAGGTGCAGAGGTTCTTGCCGAACGGCGACATGCCGAACGACGGGTGGTAGTCGACGTAGCAGCTCTCCGCCCCGCGTTCGGCGATCATCCGGGCTGCGACGCGGTCGAGGTCGAGCAGGTTGACGCCGACGTCGACGGTCTCGAGCAGCTCGTCGAGGACGTCGGCCACGAACCGGCCGGCGACGCGCAGTCCGTCCAGCTCGGCGGGGGTGCGGAGTTCGATCATGGGTCCATCCTCGTCGTTTTGTCTCCCGCGCTCTCTGTGGCAGTATTGAACGCTGTGCCCTGGCTGGACTCTGCCACGGGGGAGTCGCCGACACCGGGCACGCACCACCACTTTCCGAACCTTCGATCCGCGGCGACCCGTGCGCGTCCGCAGAGAGTGAAACCCACCATGAGCCAGCTCCTCGACAACGTCGACGCAGCATCGCTGCGTACCGACGTCCCGGACTTCCGTCCCGGCGACACCATCAAGGTGCACGTCAACATCATCGAAGGCACGCGCTCGCGTATCCAGGTCTTCCAGGGAGTCGTCATCGGCCGTCAGGGCCACGGCATCGGCGAGACCTTCAAGGTCCGCAAGGTGAGCTTCCAGGTCGGCGTCGAGCGCTGGTTCCCGGTGCACTCGCCGATCATCGACCACATCGAGATCGTCACCAAGGGTGACGTCCGTCGTGCGAAGCTCTACTACCTGCGCGAGCTCCGCGGCAAGGCGGCCCGCCGCAAGATCAAGGAGAAGCGCGACGCCTGATCGCCTTCACAGTGAACGTCCGCGAGCCGGACGCCGCTGCGAGCCCCTCGTCCATGTACGGTTGTGCATCGACGGGGGGCTCTTCCCATTTGCGGGGAGTCAGTGGTTCGAACGAGAGCGGAAATGACGGACACGACAGAGGATTCCGGGCGCAGGCCACGTGCCGAGAAGCAACGGAACGGTGTCCTCACATTCCTCCGCGACCTCGTCATCATCTTCATCGCGGCACTGCTCGTGTCGTTCCTGGTGAAGACGTTCCTGATCCGGTCGTTCTACATCCCGTCGGCGTCGATGGAGAACACGCTCCAGATCAACGACCGCGTCATCGTGAACGAGCTCGTCCCCGGCGCCGTGGCACTGAAGCGGGGAGACGTCGTCGTCTTCAAGGACCCGGGCGGTTGGCTCACCGGGTCCGAGGTGCCGAGCGTCACGCCGGACACCCAGCCCGCGAAGGCCATCGACTGGGCACTGACCCAGGTCGGTCTCGGCACCGGTGACAGCGACGACCACCTGATCAAGCGCGTCATCGGTCTGCCCGGTGACAAGGTGTCCTGCTGCAACGACCTCGGGCAGATGTCGGTGAACGGTGTGCCGATCAAGGAGCCGTACCTGAAGCTCCCCGCCGGCGCCCCGGCCTCGGCGACCGACTTCTCGGTCACCGTGCCGAAGGGCACCATCTGGGTGATGGGCGACAACCGGAACGACTCGAAGGACTCCCGGTACAACGGCGACACCCCGTCGAAGGGCTTCGTCCCGATGTCCGACGTCACGGGTCGCGCGTTCGTCATCTCGTGGCCGGCGAGCCGCTGGACGTGGCTCGACGACCACCCCGAGGTGTTCGCCGGCGTGGAGGAGCGCGACGAGTGACCGCCGTCCGTCCGTCGCTCCGGCTCGAGAAACGTCTGCTCGCCGAGGGCCGCGTGACGGTCATCGGCATGGACGAGGTCGGCCGTGGCGCCATCGCCGGTCCGGTCGGCGTCGGTGTGGCCGCGGTGACGCTCGACATCGGTCGTGTGCCCCAGGGGCTCGCGGACTCGAAGCTGCTGTCGGAGGCGCGCCGGACCGACCTCGTGCCCGTCGTGCAGCGCTGGGCGCGCACGACGGTCGGCATGGCCTCGGCGGACTTCGTCGACCAGCAGGGCATCGTGCCCGCTCTCGGTGCAGCCGGTGCGCAGGCGCTCGGTTCCCTGGTCGCCGACGGGGTGTCCCTCGACGGCGCGGTGGTGGTGCTCGACGGCTCGTTCGACTGGTTGAGCCGTGCGCTGCCCGCGTCGCTCCGTCCGGCCGCCGACCCGCTCGAGGTCGTCGTCCGGGTCAAGGCCGACCGCGACTGCGCCTCGGTGGCCGCGGCGTCCGTGGTGGCCAAGGTCGCTCGTGACGCGCTCATGATCTCCGCGCACGACGAGGCTCCGCACTACGGGTGGGTGTCGAACAAGGGCTACGGGTCGACGGCGCACTACGACGCGATCCGGGCGATCGGGGCGCACGCGCTGCACCGGAAGTCGTGGTTGCACCAGGCCTCGAGCGTCGCACTGGACGGGTTCGACGAACTCGACGCCCTCGCCGGTTGAGCCCGTCGTCCGCACGGGCCTCCGTCGCCGTAGACTGTGGGCGCAATGGATGAGGACGAATTCGACGACTACGACCGCGAGGTCGAGCTGGCCCTGTACCGCGAGTACCGCGACGTGGTGTCGCAGTTCCGTTACGTGGTCGAGACGGAGCGCCGTTTCTACCTGGCGAACGAGGTCGAACTCGTGCGCCGTGACACGGAGCACGACTTCTACTTCGAACTGACGATGAACGACGTCTGGGTCTGGGACGTCTACCGTTCCGACCGGTTCGTGAAGGGTGTCCGGGTACTCACGTTCAAGGACGTGAATGTCGAGGAACTCACGACGCGCGAACTCGAACTGCCGAAGGAACTCGCACTCGACGAGTGATCGTCAATTTCCTTTCTCCTGCTTCTTTCTCGGTGAATCGCCGCTGATCCGGACCGCCGGGGAATTGTGCGCGCTATTCTGATGGGGAAATAACCGCCCCACGAACAGGAGCACCCCATGGCACAGAAGGTCACCGTCCAGCTCGTCGACGACCTCGACGATTCCCCCATCACCACCGGTGAAGGCCGGACGGTCGAATTCGCGTTCGACGGCTCGTCGTACGAGATCGACCTGTCGAACGACAACGTCGACAAGTTCCGCGAGGCGATCTCCGACTACATCGCCGCAGCGCGCAAGGTCTCCGGTCGTCGCACCGGCGGCGGTTCCGCGCCGAAGTCCGCTCCGAAGCGCGGCAACTCCGAAGAACTCGGCAAGATCCGCGAGTGGGCCAAGGAGAACGGGTACGAAGTCTCCTCCCGCGGGCGCATCTCGACGCAGGTGCAGGAAGCCTACGCAGCAGCGCACTGACGCTCGTCGCAGCAGGACCCGGGTGATCTCGATCGCCCGGGTCCTTCTTCTTTCCTCCACAGGGGCAATTCGCCCGCACTGATTCCACAGACTCTCCGACTCCGCCGATCGGTGTGTGCGTTCCGGAGATCGTTGTCGTGGAGGCAACGACATGGAACAAGACGTGCAACGAGCACCGGGGCGGTCGCTCCGGAACGGCCGACTCGGACGATTCGGTGAAGAACGAGCGGTGGCATGGCTCGAAGCCCGGGGATTCCGCGTGCTCGAGCGGAACTGGCGATGTGCCCGCGGTGAGATCGACATCGTCGCGTGGGATTCCTGCACGCTCGCCTTCATCGAGGTGAAGACCCGTTCCGGTGCCGCCACCGGTCACCCGTTCGAGGCGATCACGGCGGCGAAGCTCACCCGGATGCGACGACTCGTGCCCGAGTGGTTCGACGCGCATCCCGAGGTCTCGGCGCGCGCAGTCCGGGTGGACGCCGTCGCGGTCCACGTCGACGGTCCCCGCACCGTCGTCGAGCACCTGGCTGGTGTCCTGTGACGGGCATCGGTCGCGCTGCCGCGGTCGCGCTGCTCGGGGTCACCGGTCGGCGGATCGAGGTCGAAGCGCACCTGACCAGTCAGCTGCCGGCGTTCAGCATCATCGGTCTGCCCGACACCTCGTTGGGTGAGGCACGGGAACGTGTGCGATCCGCGGCGGCGAACGCGGGGTGCCCGCTGCCTGCCCGCCGGATCACCGTGAACCTGACCCCGGCGGCGATCCCGAAACGCGGTTCGGGGTTCGACCTCGCCATCGCGATGGCCGTGCTCGCCGGTGCCGGTCTCGCGCCGGACGTCTCGGATCGCATCGTCTACATCGGCGAGCTCGGCCTCGACGGGCGGGTGCGTCCGGTCCCCGGCGTGATCCCGATGTTGCTCGCCGCGCGCGACGCCGGTGTGGACCGCGTCGTGCTGCCCGTCGGCAACCTGACCGAGGCCCGTGTGGTCGGCGGGGTCCGGATCCGGGGCGTGGACTCGTTGCGGGCGGCGGCGATCGACGCCGGGGCGCTCCTACCGACGGTCGAGGTCGACCCGGTGCTGCCGGTCCCGGTCACGGCCGTGCCGCGTCCCGTAGCCGAGCTGTCGGACGTCGTGGGGAACCCGGTCGGCGTCCGAGCACTCATCGCCGCGGCGGCCGGTGGACACCATGCCCTGCTGCTCGGGCCGCCGGGCGCCGGCAAGACCATGCTCGCCGAACGGCTGCCCGGGTTGCTGCCCGACCTCGACGACGAGACCGCGCTCGAGGTCGCCGCCGTCCGGTCCGTCGCCGGGCTGGGCCCCGCGTCGTGGAGCACGAAGCCACCGTGGGAAGCCCCGCACCACTCCGCGTCGGCGGTCTCGCTCATCGGCGGCGGATCCGGGGTCCTGCGCCCCGGAGCCGTGTCGCGCGCCACCGGGGGCATCCTGTTCCTCGACGAGGCGCCGGAGTTCCCGCGGGCCGTGCTCGACGCGCTCCGGCAACCGCTCGAGTCCGGGCGGATCACGATCCACCGTGCGGCGGGAGCGGCCGAGTTCCCCGCACGATGCCAGGTCGTCCTGGCGGCGAACCCCTGTCCGTGCGGCAACGCCGGTGGCGCGCACGGGCAGCCGTGCGAGTGTTCGCCGAGTACCGTCCGCCGGTACCTCGGCCGCATGTCCGGGCCGCTGCTCGACCGGATGGACATCCGGGTGCTGGTGCCCCGGGTGACGACGGGTCGGATGCGGGACGCGGACGGCAGCACCCCGACGACGGCGGTCGCGCGTGCGGCGGTCGCAGCAGCACGAGCCCGGATGGCGGAGCGACTGCACGGCACAGGGTGGACGCGCAATGCCGAGGTCACCGGGACGTGGCTCCGAGCCGAGGGGCGCATCGAACCCGGGTCGACGGCTGACCTCGACCGAGCACTCGACCTCGGGACCCTGACGATGCGCGGGTGGGACCGTGTGATGCGACTGGCGTGGACGCTCGCCGACCTCGACGCGGTGGAGCGGCCCACGGGTGCCCACGTCCGCGGCGCCTTGGCCCTGCGGAGCGCGCTGTGATGCCGGCGGGCACGGAGCTCCTCGACACGGTGGCGCGCCTGCTCGGGCCGAGCGGTGCCGCGGTGGACCCGGTGCAGGCCGCGGCGCGGGTCGCGTGGTCGGCCATCGTCGAACCGGGGGACTCAGTCGCCGGAGAGCTCCTCAACGGCCTCGGCCCCGAGCGCGCGCTCGGTGCGGTGCTGCTCGCCGCCGACGGAGACTTCGATTCGTTGCTGGGATGCTGCGTCGACGCCGAGGTGCCGGGTGCCGAGGACCCAGCGGTGCTGCTCGGCGTGCTGCAGACCGCGGTGGAACGGTGGCGGCCCCGATTGGCCGCTGTCGAGGTGGGCGACGTGCTCGCGGCGGCTGGCGCGGTCGGTGCCGGACTGCTGGTCCCCGAGAGCGACGGGTGGCCGCCCGCGATGGACGACCTCGGGCCACACGCCCCGGTGGTCCTCTGGACGCGCAGCACGGGTGCACGCCTCGGCGACGGGATGCCGGCGCTCGGGGTCGTGGGGTCCCGGGCGAACACGGTGGCCGGTGCCGAGGCCGCGGCGGAGATCACCTCGACGGCGGCGGACGCGGGATTCCTCATCGTGAGCGGGGGCGCCTACGGGATCGACGCGGTGGCGCACCGTGTCGCCGTCGCCGCCGGGACGCCCACGGTCGCCGTCCTGGCCGGTGGCATCGACCAGCTCTACCCGGTGGGGAATGCGCAGCTGCTCCACAACGTGGCGCGGCAGGGAGCGTTGCTCGCCGAGTCGGCTCCGGGGACGCGACCGACGCGGTGGCGTTTCCTCGCGCGGAACCGGCTGATCGCCGCGCTGGCCGACGTCACGGTCGTGGTCGAAGCGGGCGCCCGGTCCGGGGCGCTCAACACCGCCCACCACGCAGCGCAGCTCGGCCGGCCGGTGTTCGCGGTCCCGGGAGCGTTCGCGTCCTCGGCATCGGTCGGGTGCCACCGGCTCATCGCACAGGGACGGGCGCAGATCGTCGTGCACCCCGGGGATCCGGTCGCGGCGGCGAGACCGGCGACCGGGACGAGCGGGGGAGCGGTGCCGAACGAACCGCTCCTGTCCGGTCGGCAGGACCCCGAGGTGCTCCGGGTGCTCGACGCGCTCGGTCGTCGCGCTCTGCCCGAGGCCGAGATCGCCCGTCGGGCGGGCATGTCGACTGCCGACGTCGCCGACGCGCTCGCCCTGGCGCAGCTGCAGGGACTCGTCGTCGCGAGCGGCGGCGGGTGGGGCCGGGCATGACGGTCGTCAGCCGTACGCTGACGTCGTGGTTGCGCGGACGGACGGTCGACTGGTGGTGGCGGTGGACGCCTTCCTCGGGCACGCCCGGCACGCGCGGGGCCTCAGCGAGCAGACCCTGCGCGCGTACGCCAACGACCTCGAGCAGCTCGTGGCCTTCGCGGAGGGTCGCGGCGTTGACCGCATCGCCGACGTCGAGCTCGAGCTCCTGCGTGACTGGCTGTGGGACGCCGACCACCGGGGGCTCGCCCGGTCGACGATCGCTCGGCGGTCTTCGTCCGTGCGGGCGTTCACGCGCTGGGCGAGCGAGACCGGGGTGACCACGACCGACGCCGCAGTCCGGCTCCGTGCACCGAAGGGCGGGGCGCACCTTCCCCGCGTCGTGTCAGCCGACCAGGTGCGCGTCCTGCTCGACGGGCTCGGTGCACGAGCGGCGACGGACGACCCGACGGCGCTGCGGGACCTGGCCCTGGTCGAGCTCCTGTACGCGGCGGCGATCCGGGTCAGCGAACTCGTCGGGATCGACGTGACCGACATCGATCGCGGACGCCTGACCGTGCGGGTGCTCGGCAAGGGCGGCAAGGAACGCGTGGTGCCGTTCGGGGTTCCGGCGCGGGACGCACTCGAGGCGTGGCTCGAGCGCGGACGGCCCGCCCTCGCAGCACGGGCGGAGGGACCGGTAGGCGCGGCGCTGTTCCTCGGCGACCGTGGCGCCCGACTCGGCGTCCGCAGTGCCTACCGCGTGGTGGCGCGCTTGCTCGGTGATCTGCCGGGCGAGGGCCCGAGCGGGCCGCACACCTTCCGGCACACCGCGGCGACGCACCTGCTCGACGGGGGAGCGGACCTGCGCGCGGTGCAGGAGCTCCTCGGTCACGCCAGCCTCGGCACGACGCAGATCTACACGCACGTGTCGTCGGCCCGGCTGCGCGAGGTCTACCGGACGGCGCACCCGCGCGCCTGACGGCTGGCCGACGTGCGTCCCGGTCGGTGCCCGGTCAGTTTCCGGTCAGTTTCGGTCGGCCTCCAGGGGGGCTTCGCTCATCCGGGCCAGGCCGACTCGGGCAGGAGGACCGGCCACTCGGCTGGTGGCAGGTACGCCATCGGGTCGACGTAGCGACCGTCGACGCGAGCACCGAGGTGCAGGCACGGTGCCGACGCCGGACAGTGCCCGACCGAGACGCGCCCGACCGGCGCGCCCTGAACGACCTCGTCCCCGGCGGCGACCAGGGGTGTCACCGAGTCGAGCGTGCTGACCAGCCCGTCGCCGTGGTCGATCGTCACGACGGTGCGGCCGCCGACCGGGCCGGCGAACAGCACGGTGCCGTCGTCCACCGCCGAGGCAGTGCTGCCGAGGGCTGCCGAGACGTCGAGGCCCCGGTGGCCGGCGGTGTAGTCCGAGGACGGTGCTTCCCAGGCGCGCTCGACCACCCGCGATCTGGTGGGCCAGACCCAGCGAGCCTCGACCCGGCCCGAATCGGTCACAGTGCCCACCGACGCCCCGGCGCCCACCGACACCCCGGCTCCCGTCGACGGCGCGGCACCGAACACCGCCGTCCCGCCCAGCACCGCCGCGCACACCACGGACAGCAGGACGGGACGCGCACTCGATCGCATGTCCCCAGCCTGGGCAGTGGAACCCGGCCCCGGTGCGGACGGGGGCGATCCGTGGAGGGGAAGCCGCGCCTCCAGGCCTGGGGAGGAACGTGCCGAGGACGGAAACGACAGAACCGACGTCGTACGACGGCGACAGTGTCGTTCCGCGTCGGCACCCAAGCGAGCCCGCCCGACCCCGCGCCGTCCCGATCACGCCCCGGTTATGACCAGATCCCGAGCGAGGAGTACAGTCGGGGCCGCTCCGGAACACGCAACGCCGCTCGGACGGCGAACCAGCCGACCGCCGGGGCACCGTGCTGCACAACTGCACGGCGGCAGAACCCAGGAGCATCGTGTCCACCACGACCACCGGGCACGGCGAAGACCGTGCGTTCAAGGGGAAGGTCACCCTGTTCGCCATCGCGGCGGCGGTCGGTGGCTTCCTGTTCGGCTTCGACTCGTCCGTCATCAACGGCGCCGTCGACGCGATCAAGGGTGAGTTCAACCTCTCCGACGCGGCCAGCGGTTTCGCGGTCGCATCGGCCCTGATCGGCTGCGCGTTCGGCGCCTACTTCGCCGGCCGCCTCGCCGACCGCTACGGCCGCACCCGGATCATGTTCTGGGCCGCCGTGCTGTTCTTCGTCTCGTCGATCGGTTCGGCGTTCGCGTTCGCGACGTGGGACCTCGTGATCTGGCGTCTCGTCGGCGGTCTCGGCATCGGTACCGCTTCGGTCATCGCACCGGCGTACATCTCCGAGGTCTCCCCGAAGGCGATCCGCGGGCGGCTGGCCTCGTTCCAGCAGCTGGCGATCACGCTCGGTATCTTCGCCGCGCTCCTGTCCGACCAGCTCTTCGCCGTCACCGCGGGCAGCGCCTCGGCCGAGGTCTGGGGTCTCGCGGCCTGGCGCTGGATGTTCCTGGTCGGGGTGATCCCCTCGGTCGTCTACGGCGTCCTGGCGATCACGCTGCCGGAGTCCCCGCGCTACCTGCTCACCAAGGGCCGTGCTGACGATGCGCGCGTCGTGATGGGCAAGATCGTCCCGCGCGACACCGTGAACACGAGCCTGGAGGAGATCCAGGACGGCATCAAGAAGGAAGCCAACGAGAAGAAGGGCTCCATCCGGGGCAACCGCTTCGGGCTCCAGCCGATCGTCTGGGTGGGCATCATCCTGGCCGTGCTGCAGCAGTTCGTCGGCATCAACGTGATCTTCTACTACTCGACGACGCTCTGGCAGGCCGTCGGCTTCAAGGAGGAGGACTCGTTCCTCATCTCCACGATCACCTCGGTGGTCAACGTCGCCGTCACCTTCGTGGCGATCTTCCTGGTCGACAAGGTCGGCCGCAAGCCGCTGCTCGTCGCCGGTTCCGCGGGCATGTTCGTCTCGCTCACCATGGTCGCCATCGCGTTCTCGCAGGCGACGATCGTCGACGGCAGCCCGAGCCTCCCCGGCTCGTGGGGCGTCATCGCGCTGATCTTCGCGAACCTCTTCGTGGTGTCCTTCGGCGCAACGTGGGGTCCGCTCATGTGGGTCCTGCTCGGCGAGATGTTCCCGAACCGCATCCGCGCCACGGCGCTGGGCATCGGCTCGGCCGCTAACTGGATCGCGAACTTCATCGTGACGATCTCGTTCCCGGTGCTCTCGGGCTTCAACCTGACGGTCACCTACGGCATCTACGCGCTGTTCGCGCTGCTGTCGCTGTTCTTCGTCATCGCCAAGATCCCGGAGACCAAGGGCCGCTCGCTCGAGGAGATGGGCATCTCCGCCGACGGCGACATGGTGGACGCCAAGGCCTGATCGGCCGGTCACGCACCGCGTCCGTTCCGCACGGATCGCCGGACAGGAGGCCCGGATCACGTCAGCCGCGAGGCGCGCGTGATCCGGGCCTCCCTTCTGTTAGCATCTATCCAGCAGCGTGCTGATGCGCGCTGACTTCGCGTGTCCACCAGGCCCTCACGGGCTCGGTACCCGACCACCGGTCCCGCTCTCACGAGCGGGCGGTCGCGTGCCAGGACACCAGGGACCACGACCGACGGTCGTGATCGACACAACCGCAACAGGTCCGCAGCGACGTGCGAGAGCACGGCTGCGCGCCGAGAACACAGAAGGAGGACGGCACATGGCCGTCGTCACCATCCGCCAGCTGCTCGACAGCGGCGTCCACTTCGGACACCAGACCCGTCGGTGGAACCCGAAGGTGAAGCGCTTCATCCTCGCCGAGCGCTCGGGCATCCACATCATCGACCTGCAGCAGTCGCTGGCCTTCATCGACCGCGCGTACGACTTCGTCAAGGAGACGGTCGCGCACGGTGGCACGATCCTCTTCGTGGGCACCAAGAAGCAGGCGCAGGGCTCCATCGCCGAGCAGGCGACCCGCGTCGGCCAGCCGTACGTCAACCAGCGTTGGCTCGGCGGTCTGCTCACGAACTTCCAGACGGTCTCCAAGCGCCTCGCGCGCATGAAGGAGCTCGAGGAGATCGACTTCGACGACACGACGAAGGGCTTCACCAAGAAGGAGCTCCTCATCAAGAAGCGCGAGCTGGACAAGCTCCACAAGACCCTCGGTGGTATCCGCAACCTCACGCGGACCCCGAGCGCGCTCTGGATCGTCGACACCAAGAAGGAGCACCTCGCCGTCGACGAGGCGCAGAAGCTCGGTATCCCGATCATCGGCATCCTCGACACCAACTGCGACCCCGACGAGATCACGTACCCGATCCCGGGCAACGACGACGCGATCCGCTCCGTCGGTCTGCTGACCCGCATCGTCGCCGACGCCGCGGCCGAGGGCCTGAAGACCCGCCACAACGGTGGCGACGAGGACGAGGCCAGCGAGCCCCTCGCCGAGTGGGAGCAGGAGCTCCTCGGTGGCGAGACCGCCGCCACGACCGAGGCGCCCGCCGCCCCCGTCGAGGAGAACGACGCTGACGCGCAGGTCGCCGCGAAGGAGATCGGCGAGCCGATCGCCGACGAGGCGAAGAACGCGGAGCCGACGGCCGAGGCCGAGGCAGCCGCGGAGACCACCCCCGCCGAGTGAGTCGCCGGGGCGCCGGACCCCACCGGGTCCGGCGCCCCGACTGCACTCCACTCTCCACACACGTACAGTCCAGAAAGGACTCCAGTCAATGGCAAACTTCACCGCTGCTGACGTGAAGAAGCTCCGCGAGGACCTCGGCGCCGGCATGATGGACGCGAAGAACGCGCTCGTCGAGGCCGACGGCGACTACGACAAGGCCGTCGAGCTGCTCCGCATCAAGGGTGCCAAGGCCGTCGCCAAGCGCGACGACCGTGCCACCTCCGAGGGTGTCGTCGTCGCGACCTCCGAGAACGGCGCCGCCACGGTCGTCGAGCTCGCGAGCGAGACCGACTTCGTCGCGAAGAACGAGAAGTTCACGACCCTCGCCGACAAGGTGCTGGGCGCGGTCGCCGCTGCCGGTGCCGCCGACGTCGCTGCCGCCAACGCCGCACCGCTGGACGGCAAGACCGTCCTCGAGGTCGTCAACGAGTCGGCCGCCGCGCTGGGCGAGAAGCTCGAGGTCCGCACGGTCCGCCGTGTCGAGGGCTCGGCCTTCGAGATCTACCTGCACAAGACCAGCCAGGACCTGCCGCCGCAGATCGCCGTCGTCATCGCGTACGAGGGTGACAACGCCGCCGAGGCACGTTCGATCGCCCAGCACGTCGCGTTCGCGAACCCGACGTACCTGACCCGCGACGAGGTCCCGGCCGAGGCCATCGAGAAGGAGCGTGCGACCGTCGAGGCGATCACGCGCGAAGAGGGCAAGCCCGAGGCTGCGCTCCCGAAGATCGTCGAGGGCCGGGTGAACGCCTACATCAAGCAGGTGTCGCTCCTCGACCAGGACTACGCGAAGGACAACAAGATCTCCGTCGCGAAGGCCGCCGAGAACGCCGGCATCACGATCCAGGGCTTCGCCCGCGTCAAGGTCGGCGCGTAACGAACCCGTGACGGGGTCAGGAACCAACCAGGTTCCTGGCCCCGTTTTTCGCGCGCGCCGGCACGACACGCGCGCGACACATCCGCGAGTACATTTCCACGAGACCACGACGAAGGGTGCGGACCAGATGACCGACGAGAAGACCGGACGACGCCGCGTTCTGCTGAAGCTGTCGGGAGAGGCGTTCGGCGCTGGCTCCCTCGGGGTGAACCCCGACGTGATCGGCACCATCGCCAAGGAGATCGCCGTCGCCGCGCGCGAGGTCGAGATCGCGATCGTCGTCGGCGGGGGCAACTTCTTCCGCGGAGCCGAGCTCTCGCAGCGCGGCATGGACCGCGGGCGCGCCGACTACATGGGCATGCTCGGCACGGTGATGAACGCACTCGCGCTGCAGGACTTCCTCGAGCAGGCGGGGGCTGCGACCCGCGTGCAGTCCGCCATCGCGATGACCCAGGTCGCCGAGCCGTACATCCCGCGGCGCGCCGAGCGGCACCTCGAGAAGGGCCGGGTCGTCATCTTCGGCGCCGGTGCCGGACTGCCGTACTTCTCCACCGACACGGTGGCGGCGCAGCGTGCGCTCGAGATCAAGGCGGACGAGGTCCTCGTCGCCAAGAACGGCGTCGACGGCGTTTACACCGCCGACCCGAAGAAGGACGCCACCGCCGAGAAGCTGCACCACGTGACCTACCAGGACGCGCTGCTCAAGGGCCTCAAGGTCGTCGACGCCACCGCGTTCTCGCTCTGCATGGACAACGGCATGCCGATGCACGTCTTCGGCATGGAGGGCGACGGCAACGTCCAGGCCGCGATCCGTGGCGAGCGGATCGGCACCGTCGTCAGCAACTGACCCCCGGCGCTGACTAGACTCGACGCCAGTACCGAAGGAGTAACACCGTGATCAGTGATGTCCTGACCGAAGCCACCGAGAAGATGGCGAAGGCTGTCGAGGTCGCCAAGGACGACTTCTCGACCGTCCGCACCGGCCGCATCAACGCGGCACTCTTCCAGAAGATCCCGGTCGAGTACTACGGCACGCCGACGCCGCTCGCGCAGCTCGCGTCGCTGCAGACGCCCGAGGCCCGCACGCTCATCGTGACGCCGTACGACAAGACGGCGCTCAAGGAGATCGAGCGCGCGATCGCGACCTTCCCGAACCTCGGTGCCAGCCCGACGAACGACGGCGACATCGTGCGCGTGACGATCCCGGAGCTCACCAAGGACCGCCGCAAGGAGTTCGTCAAGCTCGTGCGGACGAAGGGCGAAGACCACAAGGTCGTTGTCCGGAACATCCGCCGCAAGGCCAAGGACGACCTCGACGCACTCAAGGGTGAGATCTCCGACGACGAGATCTCGCGCGGCGACAAGGACCTCGAGGCCCTGACGAAGAAGCACGTCGACCAGATCGACGAGTCGCTGAAGAAGAAGGAAGCCGAACTCCTCGAGGTCTGATGCGTCGCTCCGACCAGGGCGATGACCGCCCCACAGCAGAGCACGGGCCCGCGTCGAGCGGGCCCGTGAAGAAGGGGCTCCGTCAGGACTTCGATGCGCGCGCACGAGCGGCGCGCACCGACTTCGAGGCGCAGCTCCGCCAGCGCAAGGCCGACTTCGGCGCGCGCAACGAAGCGCTGACCGCGCGGACCGGGCGCAACCTGCCGGCGGCGATCGGCATCGCGCTCGCGTTCGCGGTCGTGATGCTCGGCACGCTGCTCCTCTGGCCGCCGTCCTTCATGGTCGTCGCGGCGTTCCTGCTGGGCGTCGGCGTCTACGAACTCACGAGCGCGATGCGGTTCGCCGGCCGCGACGTCCCGCGGATCCCGAGCGTCGCCGTCGCGATCGCGATCGTGCCGGCGGCGTTCCTGCTCGGCCAGGTCGCGGCGCTGTTCACCCTGCTCGGCGGCATCGTCCTGATCATCGTCTGGCGACTGCTCGAGGTCGCCGTCGCGCGGCAGAAGCCCCCGGCCGGCAACGTCGCCCGAGACCTCACGAACGGGCTGTTCGTGCAGGCCTACATCTCGTTGCTCGGCGCGTGCGTCGTGCTGCTCTCCGCCCAGCCGGACGGCAACCTCTGGGTGATCGGGTTCATCCTCGTCGTCGTCGCGGTCGACACCGGCGCGTACGCCACCGGGCTGAACCTCGGCAAGCACCCGATGGCTCCCCGCATCAGCCCCAAGAAGACGTGGGAGGGCTTCGCCGGGTCCGTGGCAGCGAGCATCATCGTCGGCATCCTGGTGGCCGTGTTCATGCTCGGGCTGCCCTGGTGGACCGGTGTCCTGCTCGGTGTGCTCATCTCCGGTTCGGCCACGCTCGGCGACCTGACCGAGTCGATGATCAAGCGCGACCTCGGCATCAAGGACATCTCGTCGTTCCTGCCCGGACACGGCGGCCTGCTCGACCGCATCGACAGCATCCTGCCGTCCGCCGCCGTCGCCTACGTGCTGTACCTCGTCGTCAACCACTGACCACTGACCGCTGTCGGGCCGGGCTGAACGCCGCACTCAGCGCGTCCAGGTTGTGCCACGGTCGGGGACTGGCAGAATGACGCCGTGGCCACCACCTTCCCGACCGCAGCCCGTTCCGCCCTCGGTTACGACGTCGACGAAGTCGAGCGTTTCCTCGAGGACGCCCGGCGCGCGTACTCCGCCGACGACAGCGCCCCCGGCATCGAGGCCGCGAAGATCCGCGCCACGGCGTTCTCGATGCGCAAGGGCGGCTACTCCACGTCGCACGTCGACGCCGCACTCGAGCGACTCGAGGACGCCTTCGCGGCCCGCGAGCGTGAGCGGGAGATGAGCGAGGTCGGCAAGAAGGCCTGGTACGCCGAGGCACGGACGAAGGCCTCCGACGTCGTGGCGCGGCTCGAGCGGCCCGACGGACAGCGGTTCAGCCGGGTCAGCGTGCTCGGCACCGGCTACCACCCGAAGGACGTCGACGCGTTCGCCGCCCGGCTCGCCGGGTACTTCCGCGAAGGCAAGCCGCTCAGCCTCACCGAGGTCCGCTCGATCGTCTTCCGCCCGAAGCACGGCGGGTACCGCGAGGCGCAGGTCGACGCGCTGCTCGACGCCGTCGTCGAAGTGATGCTCGCTGTCCGGTGACGACGCGCTGTCCCCAGGTGCTTCGCTTTCCGTGATCGTTCCGTTACCCTGGTCCTACTCATGGGCAGGCACACGGCAGACTCAAGCTCCGACCGCGATACCCGCGAGCACCTCAGCCTCCAGGCTTCCGGTGAGCGCCGCGCGGCAATGCAGCGAACCCGCACGACGGAGACGTCGGCGTTCGGGGTGACCCCGCAGGCAGCGCCCGCGACGACGGGTCCGGTCGCCACGCCGAAGTCGGTGGCGGCGAACCGCGTCTCCGACGAGCGTGTGGCGTCCTTCGCCCACGATGCCCTGGTCGAGGCCGACCAGCGTCCCGCGAAGCAGCGCACCGCGACGGTGCAGCGCCGTGCGACGCCGAAGCTCGTGAAGCCCACTGCGTCGTCGGTGAACGCCGTCGCCCGCAAGCGCGCGATCGCCCCGATGATGTCCTTCGTCGGCGTGTTCCTGTTCGTCGGTGGCTCGCTGTTCAACCCGCTGCAGGCCGACGTGGCACAGGCCGCCGTCGACACTCCGGTGCTCGTGAAGACGCCGCCGGCGCCGCAGCAGTACACCGCGCACGGCACCTACGCCGTGGCCGCCGCCGACCGTGACGGCTACGACGTCACCGTCCCGGCCCCGAAGGTCGTCAAGCCCGTCGTCGAAGAGGACGAAGCCGACGCCGACGCCGAGACCACCGACGACAGCGTGGACGCCGCGGCCACCGAGAACCAGCCGGTCTCGGCCGCCAACACGCTCGCCGCGACCGCTGCGACGCCCGACCCGGGCAGTGCGCAGGCGATCGCCCTGCAGCAGGTCACAGCTCGCGGCTGGGGCACCGACCAGTACAACTGCCTGGTCTCGCTGTGGAACAAGGAGTCCGGCTGGCGGGTGAACGCCTACAACCCCAGCGGTGCGTACGGCATCCCGCAGGCCCTCCCCGGCAGCAAGATGGCCACGGCCGGCGCCGACTGGCAGACCAACCCGGCGACGCAGATCACCTGGGGTCTCAACTACATCGCCGGCGTCTACGGCACCCCCTGCGGTGCCTGGGGACACAGCCAGGCCAACAACTGGTACTGATCGGCTGCTCGGGTGCCGCGCAGCAACCGACCGCGGCGTCCCCGTGGTCGCGACGTCGAGCCTGACGAGGAGACCACCCTCGACCGGCTGATGAGCTCGTGGAAGCGCACCGAGGTCCGCCACGGTCGCGAGTACCAGGTGCAGCCGATCTCGGCCGCGTCGGCGCAGAAGGAGTACATCTGCCCAGGGTGCGGCGGAAGCGTCCTGCCCGGCACCGCCCACGTGGTGGTCTGGCGTGCGGACGGCGTGCTCGGGGACGCCGCCGACCTGGCGTCGCGCCGGCACTGGCACAACCACTGCTGGAGCATCGCATGACCGAGCACGACGTGCCGCACGACACCGAGATCCGGTCCGCCACCGTGCTGCCGGCCCGTCGTACCGAGATCGAGCTCGTCACGGACGACCACCTGACGCTCGTCGGTGAGCTCGCCGAGCCGGCCGACGCCCCGGCCCGCGGGACCATCGTCACGCTCCACCCCCTGCCGACCGCGCACGGGTTCATGGACTCGCACGTCCTCAAGAAGGCCGCGGCACGGTTGCCCGCCCTCGCCGACATCGCGGTGCTGCGGTTCAACTTCCGGTCCGTCACGTCGCCGCGCGGCACGTCCGAGGGCGTCTTCGGCGAGGGTGTGTCCGAGGGCTTCGACCTGCGCGCCGCCGTTGCCGAGGTCGTCGACCGCGGCCTGCCGACCCCGTGGCTGGTGGGGTGGTCCTTCGGCACCGAGGTGATCCTCAAGCACGCGCTCGAACACGTCGAGGCCGGCACGGTCGCCGGTGTCGTCCTGCTGTCACCGCCGCTGCACCGCACCTCGGACGAGGAACTCGCCCGTTGGGCTGCCGTCGGGGTCCCGGTCGTGGCGCTCGTCCCCGAGCACGACGACTTCCTGCAGCCCGAGGCCGCGGCGGCACGGTTCGCGCTCGCCCCGAACGTCCGGGTCGTGCCCGTCGACGGTGCGAAGCACCTGTGGGTGGGGGAGCGGTACGTGCGGTTCGTCCTCGACGCGATCGCCGACCTCGTCGTGCCGGGCAGCGCCCCGCTGCCGACCCACTGGCCCGTCTGAGCACGTCCGTACGACGCCCTGCGGACCGCCACCTGCACCAGGTGGGACGGCCTGGAGGCGCGGGTCGCGCCTCCAGGCCGTGGACCGTCAGCGGCCGGTCGCGTCCGCGTCGTCGGCAGCGTCCGCAGCGGACGCTGCAGCGGGTGCCGTGCCGAGCAGGCCCGTGGCGTTCGTGAGGACCCCGCGGAGGTTCTCGAGGTAGCCCGCGACGGCTTCGCGTTCGGTGCGGATCGCCGCCAGGCGGTCCTCGGCCTCGGCGATGACGCCGGCGGTGCGCTCCTCGGCGTCGGCGACCATCCGGTGCACCCGGTCCTGCGCGTCGGCGACGATGGTGCGGGCGTGCTCCTGGGCCTCGGCCGTGCTGGTGCGCTCGAGGTCGTCGGCCTCCTGCTGCAGGCGTTCGGCGCGTTCGCGGGCCTCGGTCGCGCGGCGCGTGGCCTCGGCGAGCTGCAGGTTGGCCTCGTCCAGGTACTTCTGCGTCTCGGTCACCGTCTCGTGGTGCTTCCGCAGGTAGTCCTGCTCGGCGTCGTCGCGGCGGGAGGCGAGTTCCGACTCGAGCGTCGTGCGGGCCTCGTCGCGCTCCCGGGCGATCTCGGCACGGACCTCGTCGCGCTCCTTGACCAGGGCGGCGCGTGCGGTGTCGATCTCCTGCCGCAGGGCGGTGCGCTCGGCCTCGAGCACCCCGAGCTCGGCGGTGCGACGGTCGGCGATCTCGGTGTCGACCTCGGCGTGCTCGCGCTCGCGTCGGGCGGCGATGGCGTTCTCGTGCTCCCGGACGGCGCGCTCGGCTGCCGCGTCGGCCTCGGCGCGCTCCTGCGCGATCCGGGCGTCGTGCTCCTCGAGCTCCCGGGCGATCCGGTCGGCGGTCTCCTGCACCAGGCGCGCGTTCTCGACGCGAGTCTGCTCCTCGTCGACGCGGAGCTGCGCCTGGGCCGCCTCGATCTCCTGCTCCAGCGCGGTGCGGGCTGCGGCGAGTTCGCGGTCCCACTGGGCGCGGGCGGCGGCGAGTTCCTCGTCGAGCTCGCGGCGGCGGTCGGCGACCTCGGTGTCGAGCTCGGCGCGGCGGCGGGTGACCTCGGACTCGAGTTCGGCGCGACCGGTCTCGAGTGCCAGCGCGTGTGCCTGCTGCTCCTCGTCACGCTCACGGTGCCAGGCGGCACGGCCCTCGGTGACCTCGCGCTCCAGGGCCTCTCGCCGGGTCGTCTCCTCGCGGTCGAGGTCCTCGGTGCGGCGGGCGTGGTCGGCCTCGAAGACCGAACGGCGGTGCTCGGTCTCGCGGTCGAGCTCGGCGGCAGCGGTGCGGGCGTCGGCGGACTCGCGCTGGGCGATCTCGCGCAGCTCGGCGACCTCGTGCTCGACCTGGGCGCGCAGTGCGTTCGTCTCGCGGATGGCGACGGAACGGACCTCGGCGGCCTCGGTCACTGCTGCCCCGCGGATCGCGGCGGCTTCGTTGCGGGCGTCCTGCGTGAGCAGACCGGCCTCGGCGCGGGCACGTTCGACGGTGTCGGCTGCCTCGGCGCGGGCGCGGGTCAGTTCGTTGGTGGCGCGGGTGCGGGCGTCCTCGAGGGTGTCGCGCGCTTCCTCCTGGGCCTCGCGGACGGTGCGCTCGGCTTCGGAACGGCTCGAGGCCCGGAGGCGCTGGGCGTCGATGTCCGCCTGGCTGATGAGACGGGTCGACTGCTCCTCGGCCACGCGCAGGGTGGACTCGAGGCGGGTGCCCAGTCCGCTGTACGTGGGGGTGCCGGCTTCGTCGAGCTCGCCCTGCAGTTCGGAGACCCGGGCCTGCAGGAGACGGATCTCCTTCGCGGCGTCGGCGCGGTCGTTGTTCGACTTGATGAGCTCGCGGCGCAGGTCGTTCAGTGAACGCTCCACCTCGTCGCGGCGGTACCCCCGCAGCTCGGTCCCGAACTCGGCCTCGTCGTTCGCCACGTGTCGCTCCTGGGTGCTCGGCGGAGGGCCTGGATCGGCCCGCGGTCGATTGTAGTGGCGGCCGGAGCGGGTCGTCTGAGTCCGGCGACAGCGCGGATTGATGCGCTGTCCAGCGTTGCTCGCTATCCTGAGTCGCTGATTCGCGCGCCGACATCCCCACCCCGGCGCGGTAGGGAGAGAGTTCGTGCGATTCGTCCTGGCGATCGTCAGTTTCGTCATCGGTCTGCTGCTCGTGGCGCTGGCGGTGGGACAGCGGACCGTGTTCGCGCCGCCGTCCTCGCTCGTGGCCGAGAGCTCGACGACCAGTTCCGCCCCGGTGACCGTGATCCCGGGGACGACGCTCAACGCCAACCCCGGCTACCAGCGCATCAACGTGTCCGGCTCCGGCAAGGTCTTCGCGGCCTACGGCAAGACCGCCGACGTCGACGCCTGGATCGGCGACGCCGAGCACACCACGCTCCGCTTCGACGCCGAGAAGGGCTCGCTGGTCGGGTCGACCTCGGGCAGCGAGACCAGCGTCCCCTCGCCGAAGGGCAGTGACCTCTGGTACCAGGAGTACGACGGTGCCGGACAGTTCACCGTCCGCCTGCCGCAGGACGTCTCGGTCCTCGTCGTGAGCGACGGCAAGGCCGCAGCGCCGAGCGACGTGTCCGTCACCTGGCCGCAGGACACCGCGACGCCGGCGGTCGGTCCGCTGCTCGTGGCCGGCGGCGTGTTCGTCCTCGGAGGCCTCGTGTTGCTCGTCCTCGCCTTCCTGCACCAGCGCCGTGGCCGCGGTCCCCGCCGTCGCAGTGGTGGCAGCCGCCCGCCGCGGGTGCGTGCGTCCCGTCGAGCCGCCGCCGCCGGAGCCCAGGTGCCGCGTCGCGGTCGTCGCGGCGCGCGCGCGCTCATCGGCGTCCCGGTGCTGCTCGTCGGCGCCCTGACCCTGGCCGGTTGTTCCTCGGACTACTGGCCGCAGGGCGGCGACCCGTCGCTCGCCACACCGACCCCGACGGCCACCGCCACGGGGGCTGCTGAGACCACCGAGCCGACGGCTGCGACCAAGCAGCAGATCACCCGCATCGTGCAGCGGACCGCCGCCGTCGCCAAGCAGGCCGACGGGGCGCGCGACCGTGACCTGGTCCGGACCCGGTTCTCCGGCGCGGCGCTCGACCTCCGTCTGGCGAACTACTCGATCCGCGGCAAGGACTCGGACGTCAAGGCACCGCCGGCGATCTCGGCCGCGCAGGTGTGCGTCGCGCTGCCGCAGCAGACCGACACCTGGCCCCGAACGGTCTTCACGATCGTCGCCGAGGACTGTGACGCCAAGTCGGCACCGCAGGCCCTGACCCTGGTGCAGGACACCGCCCGCGATCCCTACAAGGTGGCGTACGACGTCTCGCTCGAGGCCGACGCGAAGATCCCGAGCCTCGCCCCGACGACGATCGGTGCCGCACTGCTCGCGCCGGAGTCGAAGCTCCTGACGATCCAGCCCGACCAGGTCGCGACCGCCTACGGCGACATCCTGTCGAAGGACACCGCCAGCGAGTACGCCGACCTGTTCGCGACCGAGGGCGATGCGCTCCGCACCACCATCGGCAAGGCGTACAAGGACAAGAAGGCCAAGGCCCTGCCGGACACGGCGAAGATCGAGTACTCGTCCGAGGTGCCCGCCGACTCCGCCGTCGCGATCGCGACCGACGACGCCGGCGCCCTGGTCTCCGCGGACCTGGACGAGATCGAGAAGGTGACCCCGACCGCGTCGGGCGCCGAGGTGAACACCGAGGGTGCCGTCAAGGCACTGTCCGGCGTGGACACGAGCAAGAAGGGCATCAGCGCGACCTACAGCGTCCAGCTGCTCTTCTACGTGCCGCCGGTCGCCTCGGATGGCAAAGTGGTCCTGCTCGGGTTCACACAGGGCCTGACCGCAGCGAGTGAGGTGCAATGAGCAACATCCCCCCGACCCCGTCCGGGCTCCGCGGAGCCGTGGACCTGTCGTCCCTCGTCGACCGTGCACAGCGGCCGTCCCAGCCGTCCGGTGCTCCGGCACCGGCGGGTTCCGCCGGCGGAGCCGTTCCCGGCACCGAGGCTGGCACCGCGAACGGTGCCGACCTGACCGTCCCGTCGCTCGTGATCGACGTCACCGACGCGACCTTCCAGGACGTCCTGGAGCTGTCGAACGTCGTCCCGGTCATCGTGGACATCTGGGCCGAGTGGTGCGGGCCGTGCAAGCAGCTCTCGCCGATCCTCGAGCAGCTCACCGCGGAGTACGACGGCCGCGTGGTGCTCGCCAAGGTGGACGCCGACACGAACCCCCAGCTCGTGCAGGCGTTCCAGGCGCAGTCGATCCCGACCGTCGCAGCCGTCATCGGTGGACGCCCGCTCGGGCTCTTCGTCGGGGCACTGCCCGAGGCGCAGGTCCGCGACGTCTACGAGCAGGTGCTCCAGGCCGCCGAGCAGAACGGCGTGGCCGGTCGCGTGAGCGTCGACGGCGCTGCGACCGAGGTCGACGCTGAGCAGGGCGAGCCGGAGCCGGAGCCACTCCCGCCGCACCACCAGGCCGCGTACGACGCGATCGAGCAGGGCGACTACGCCACCGCGATCGAGGAGTACAAGACCGCCATCCTGCAGGACCCGCACGACCAGATGGCCGTGGCCGGGCTCGCACAGGTGTCGCTGCTCGACCGGCTGAACGGCCGGACGGCCGACGAGATCCGTGCGGCCGCTGCCGCCGGCCCGCAGGACGTCCAGGCACAGCTCGCGGTCGCCGACCTCGACATCTCGGGCGGGCACGTCGACGACGCGTTCGGCCGTCTCCTCGACCTGGTGCCGACGGTGTTCGGCGACGACCGTGAGGCCCTGCGCGTCCGGCTCGTCGAGTACTTCGAGCTCATCGGCAGCGAGGACCCGCGCGTCGTCGCGGCGCGTCGCCGCCTGGCGAACGCCCTCTACTAGGCCTGCGGGGTCCGTACGGCGAAGAAGACGCCGTCGTCACACCGAGACGCCGCCGAATCCGGCGGCGTCTCGGCGTCTCGGGGGCGTCTCAAGGACACGACGGCGTCCCGAGCACAACCGCTCGCCCGGGACGAGACAGACGGGAGGCCCGGTGCCAGCTGGCACCGGGCCTCCCGTCTGTCCGTCGGCCGCGTCGCGGACGCTGGCCGGGCTACTGGGCCAGCTTCAGCCAGACGGCACCGAGCGGCGGCACCACGAGGTGCGCCGAGGCGGGGCGGCCCGCCCACGGGGTGTCCTCGGCGGTGACGACGCCGAGGTTGCCGACTCCGGAGCCGCCGTACTCGGCAGCATCGGTGTTGAGGACCTCGTGCCACTCGCCGGCGGTCGGCAGCCCGAAGCGGCGCTCCACCGGCACGCCGGAGAAGTTCACGAACACCGCGACCCGGTCGTCGCCGTCCTTCCGCAGGAACCCGAGGGTCGAGTGCGGTGCGTCGCCGCCCTCGAGCCACTCGAAGCCGTCGGCCGTCGAGTCGTGCGTCCAGAGCGCAGGGGAGTCCTTGTACACGCGGTTGAGCTCCGCGACGAGGTCCTGCACACCGCGGTGGCCGGGCTGGTCGAGGAGCCACCAGTCGAGGCCCTTCGCCTCGGACCACTCGGCGGGCTGCGCGAACTCCTGGCCCATGAAGAGCAGCTGCTTGCCGGGGTGCGCCCACATGAACGCCAGGTACGCACGCACGTTGGCGAGCTTCTGCCACTCGTCGCCGGGCATCTTGCCGTACAGGGAGCCCTTGCCGTGCACGACCTCGTCGTGGCTGATCGGCAGGGTGAACTGCTCGCTGAACGCGTAGACGAACGAGAAGGTGATCTCGTCGTGGTGGTAGCTGCGGTACGCGGGGTCGCGCTGCACGTACTCGAGCGAGTCGTGCATCCAGCCCATGTTCCACTTCTGCCCGAAGCCGAGTCCGCCGGCGCTCGTCGGCTGGGTTACACCCGGCCACGAGGTGCTCTCCTCGGCGATCATCACGATGCCGGGGTAGCGCTTGTACGCCGTCGCGTTCGTCTCCTGCAGGAACGAGATCGCGTCGAGGTTCTCGCGGCCGCCGTGGATGTTCGGCAGCCAGTCGGTGCGGGAGTAGTCGAGGTACAGCATCGAGGCCACCGCGTCGACCCGCAGGCCGTCGATGTGGAACTCCTCGAACCAGTACAGCGCGTTCGCGACCAGGAAGTTGCGCACCTGCGGCTGCCCGAAGTCGAACACGTAGGTGCCCCAGTCGAGCTGCTCGCCGCGGCGCGGGTCCGGGTGCTCGAACAGCGCGTAGCCGTCGAAGCGACCGAGGGCCCATTCGTCCTTCGGGAAGTGCCCGGGGACCCAGTCCATGATCACGCCGATGCCGGCGGAGTGCAGGCGGTCGATCAGGTAGCGCAGGTCGTCCGGCGAACCGAAGCGTGCGGTCGGTGCGTAGTACCCGGTGACCTGGTAGCCCCACGAGCC
Organism: Curtobacterium sp. MCLR17_059; assembly: GCF_003234665.1. Lineage (NCBI taxonomy): Bacteria > Bacillati > Actinomycetota > Actinomycetes > Micrococcales > Microbacteriaceae > Curtobacterium > Curtobacterium sp. MCLR17_059. The sequence continues at coordinate 94,676 of NZ_QKSU01000002.1, forward strand.
GCCGAACGGGTGCTCGGCGAGCGGCAGGAACTCCACGTGGGTGAAGCCGGTGTACTCCATGTGCCCGATGAGCTGGTCGGCGACCTCGCGGTACGACAGGCCGGGGCGCCACGAGCCGAGGTGCACCTCGTAGACGCTCATCGGGGCGTCGTGCGTGGTGGTCTGTGCGCGGCGCTCCATCCATGCGGCGTCGCCCTCGGACCACGTGTACGTGGACTCGGTGACGACGGAGGCCGTGGCGGGCGCGATCTCGGCCTCGCGGGCGAACGGGTCGGCCCGCTCCACCCAGCCGGAGTCGGTGAGGATCTGGAACTTGTAGCGCTGCCCGACGACGGCGCCGGGCCAGAACAGCTCCCAGACGCCGAGGTCGCTCAGACGGCGCATCGCGGTGGTGCGGCCTTCCCAGCCCTCGAAGTCACCGATCACCCGGACGGCGGTGGCCCGGGGTGCCCAGACGGCGAACGCGACACCGTCGACACCGTCGACCGTGCGGGCGTGTGCGCCGAGGTGGTGCCAGAGCTGCTCGTCACGGCCCTCGCCGAACAGGTGCAGGTCGAGCTCGCCGAGCGTCGGGGCGAACCGGTACGCGTCGTCGGTGGTCCAGGTGGCGTCGTCCTCGTCCGTGGACTCGTCGTAGTCGTACTCCGACTCGACGCGGTAGCGACCGAGGGTCTCGGCAGTGGCGCCGGCCCAGAGCCCGTCGCCCTCGTGCGTGAGTTCGATGTCGTCGCCGTCGGGGCGCACGAGGCGCACCGCGCGGGCCAGGTGCCGGACGACGCGGACGCTGGTGCCACCGTCGACCGGGTGCGGGCCGAGCACGTCGTGCGGCTGGGACCAGCGGCCCTCGGCCACCTGCAGACGCAGCCAGTCCTCGATCGGAGCCGGACGCGGATCCGCGGCCGTACCGGTGGCGGCCGGAGCCGAGGCAGCAGCCGACGCCGGAGCAGCGGCGCTGGGGGCGACCGGCGCGTCGACGGAGGCCGGGCGGACCACGGGTGCAGCGCCGCCGGTCGGGGCCGTCGGGGAGTCGGAAGTCGAGGCGGCTGCGACGGGCGGCTGCCGCGGGTGCGTCGGGTCGGCGGGGTGCCCGGCGAGCGTGGCGGACTCCGCCACGCCGCGGTCGGGCGCCTCGCGCTGCGCCGGCGGAGCGCCGGGCAGGTCCTCGTCGGGCGCGGACACCTTCGGCTCGTACCGCGGCACGGCCGGCGGCGGAGGCGGCACCGGCGGGACGGCCGGTCCGCGCTTCGTGGGGTCGGTCGGTTCGGGGGTCATCGGTGGGGTCCTTCCACGACGAGCAGGTGCACGGGCTCCTGGAACGCGTCCAGGCGGACGTAGTTCGACGCGCCCCAGGTCCAGCGCTGACCGGTCACGACGTCACGGACGTCGAACAGGCCCTCGGTCGGCAGACCGAGTGCGGCGAGGTCCAGGTGCACGGTGGTCTCACGGGCGGAGTGCGGGTCGACGTTGGCGACCACGATCACGGTGTCGGGGCGTCCTGACCGGATGTACTCGCCCGACAGGTGCTTCGAGTAGACGACGATCGCCGGGTCGTCGGCGGCGTGCACGTGCAGGTTCCGCAGCTGTCGCAGCGCGGGGTGCGCCGCACGGAGGCGGTTGAGCATCGTCACGTACGGCGCCAGGGACGCGCCCTCGGCCTCAGCCAGGGCGAAGTCGCGCGGCTTGTACTCGTACTTCTCGTTGTCGATGTTCTCTTCCGAGCCCGGTCGGGCGACGTCCTCGAACAGCTCGTACCCGGCGTACATGCCCCAGGTCGGCGCGCCGGTGGCGGCGAGTGCCGCGCGCACCTTGTAGCCGGCACGGCCGCCGAACTGCAGGTACTCGGTGAGGATGTCGGGCGTGTTCACGAAGAGGTTCGGGCGCAGGTAGTCGCTCGTCTCGTGCGAGAGCTCCGTGAAGTAGTCCTCGATCTCGTCCTTCGTGTTGCGCCAGGTGAAGTACGAGTACGACTGCTGGAACCCGGCCTCGGCGAGCGCGCGCATCATCGCCGGGCGGGTGAACGCCTCGGCGAGGAACACGGTGTCGGGGTGCTCGTCGCGGATCTCACGGATGACCCGTTCCCAGAACCAGAGCGGCTTGGTGTGCGGGTTGTCGACGCGGAAGATGCGGATGCCGAAGGCGATCCAGTGGCGCAGGACACGCTCGACCTCGGTGACCAGGCCCTCGGGGTCGGTGTCGAACTGGATCGGGTAGATGTCCTGGTAGCGCTTCGGCGGGTTCTCGGCGGTCGCGATGGACCCGTCGGCGCGCTGCGTGAACCACTCCGGGTGCTGCGTGACCCAGGGGTGGTCGGGGGAGCACTGCAGCGCGAAGTCGAGCGCGACCTCCATGCCGGTGTTCTTCGCCGTCTCGACGAAGTCGCGGAAGTCGTCCTCGGTGCCGAGGTCGGGGTGGATCGCGTCGTGCCCGCCCTCGGGGGAGCCGATCGCCCAGGGGCTGCCGGGGTCGTTCGGCCCGGGCGTGAGCGTGTTGTTCGGCCCCTTGCGGGCGGTGGTGCCGATGGGGTGGATCGGCGGCAGGTAGATGACGTCGAAGCCCATCCGGGCGACGGCGGGCAGCCGTCGGGCCGCGGTGCGGAAGTCGCCGCTCTTCCAGGAGCCGTCGGGGTTCTTCTTCGCGCCTTCGGAGCGGGGGAAGAACTCGTACCAGGCACCGACGCCGGCGCGGGTGCGTTCGACGTCGAGCAGCTGGGTGGCGGAGTGGGTCCGGAGCGAGGTGAGCGGGGCTTCCTCGACCTCGGCGACGATCCGCGGGTCGTCGACGGCGGCCAGGCGCTCGGCCGGGTCGAGGTCGGTGTCGCGGACGCGTGCGGCGGTCCGGGTGGCGGCGGGGGAGTCGGTCTCCTCGGCCAGCCGGTCGAGCAGCACGGCACCGTCGAGCAGGGTCGCCTCGGTGTCGACGCCGGCCGCGATCTTCAGGCGTGCGCCGTGCAGCCAGCTCGCCCAGTCGTCGGAGTACGACTCGACGTGCCACGTCCAGACGCCGACGTGGTCGACCTGCACCGTGGCTTCGTAGCGGTCGGTGCCGGGGGCACCGAGGGTCATGGGGACGGTGCGGGTTCCACCGTCTGGGCGTTCGAGGACGAGGTCGGCGCCGATGATGCCGTGTCCTTCTCGGAAGACGGTCGCACCGAACGTGATCACCTCGCCGTCGAATGCCTTGCCGGGGAAGCCGTTCGGCGTCCTCGGGGCGAGCTCGGTGATCGGGATGCGCCCGATCTTCGGGCGGCGGGGTCGGTCTGCGGTGGCCACGGAAGCGACGCTACCCGGCGAGCGGCTCCGCGTTCCCCGGAATCGGCCCGCTGTGGAGGGCCGGGCGCGCCGTGGAGCCTGTTGAGGACCGGACGGGAGGCCCGTGGCGGGGCCGCCACGGGCCTCCCGTCCGCCACCCGGTCACGACGCCGGGCCGCACCCGCCTGCTCGGCGCTACGCCACCTCGAACAGGTGGATGCCGGGGCCGTAGGCGGTGAAGACCTGCCCGGCGGGACGCAGGCGCTCGTGGTCGCGGTGCTTCTCGCTCGACCAGGCCAGGCGGTACCCGAGGACGTCCTCGCGCACCGGCAGGGTCAGGTCGCGGGTGCGGCCGCTGCCGTGCACGACCACCAGGACGCGGTCGAAGGGCTCGTGCTCCGGCGTCGACTCGACGAAGTACTGCAGGGCGCGATGCACCGGCTGGTCCCAGCCCTCGATCGTCATCGGGTGCCCGTCCGGCCCGTACCAGGACATCCGCGAGGCCCCGGGGGTCTCCTGCCCCTCGACGCCGAAGCGTGTGGGGCGGAGCGACGGGTGCGCCTGCCGGAACCGGGCCAGCGCGGCGACGGCCTCGGTCATCGTCTCGGCGTCCTCGTCGTCGGACCAGTCCACCGGGGTCAGGTCGTCGGACACAACGTAGGCGTTGTTGTTGCCGTGCTGCGTGCGGCTCCGCTCGTCGCCGGCGGTGAGCATCGGCACCCCGGCGGAGAGCATCAGGGTCGCCACCAGGTTGCGCATCGACCGGCCGCGCGCGGCGCGGACCCCTCGGTCGGCGGTGTCACCCTCGATGCCGTGGTTGAACGAGCGGTTGTCGTTCGAGCCGTCGCGGTTGTCCTCGCCGTTGGCCTCGTTGTGCTTGCCGTCGTACGACACCAGGTCGAGCAGGGTGAAGCCGTCGTGCGCGGTGACGAAGTTGACGCTCGCCAGCGGGCCGCGGTCGGCGCCGAAGACGTGACGCGACCCGGTCAGGGCTCCGGCGAGCGCACCGATCCCGGTCTGCGGCAGGCCGGTGCGGCGCTCCTCAGCGATGTCGGTGAGCCAGAACTGGCGGACCGTGTTGCGGAACCCGTCGTTCCACTCGCTCGTGCGGTGCCCGGCCGCGCCGAACTCCCCGGTCTTCCAGCCGTCCGGGCCGACGTCCCACGGCTCGGCGATCACCAGGGTGTCCTGCAGGTCCGGGTGGTTCCGGATGCGCTCGAGCAGCGGGTGCGACGGGTCGAACCGGTGCTCGCCGTCGCGGGCCAGGGCGGCCATCAGGTCGAAGCGGAACCCGTCGACCTGCACCTCGCGCGCCCAGTACGCCAGGCTGTCGAGGATGAAGTCCGCCGTCGCCTCGACCGAGGTGTCGAGCGTGTTCCCGCACCCGGTGGTGTCGTAGTAGGTGTCCCGACGCGGTGGGTCGGTCTGCGCCCAGCGGTAGCGGTTCGCACCGTCGATGCCACGCAGGCTCGTCGTCGGACCACCCAGGCCCTCTTCCGCGGTGTGGTTGTAGACGACGTCGAGGACGACCTGGATGCCGGCCTCGTGCAGCAGCCGGACCATGCCCTTGAACTCGCGCAGGACGGCGTCGGCGCCCTCCTGCTGCGCCGGTGCCGAGGCGTGCGCGGCGTGCGGGGCGAAGAACCCGAGCGTGTTGTAGCCCCAGGCGTTCTGCCGGCCGGCCTCGCGGAGCCACCGCTCGGTGTCGAACGCCTGCACGGGCAGCAGCTCGAGCGTCGTGACGCCGATGCGGTGCAGGTGCGCGATCGTGCTCTCGTGGGCGACCCCGGCGTACGTGCCGCGCAGGTGCTCCGGCAGGTGCGGGTTCGCGGCCGTCAGGGTGCGGACGTTCGCCTCGTAGACGACGGCACGGTCGAGCGGGACCTGCGGCTTCACGACGCCGCCCCAGTCGAACGCGTCGTCGACGACCACGCTGGTCCAGCGGGGGCCGGACGCTTCGTCGTCGCCGGTCGGCAGGATGCCCCGCGCGTACGGGTCGAGCAACGGACGCGTCGGGTCGAACTCGTGCCGCGGCCCCACCGGCCCGTCCACGAGCAGGTGGTAGCGGTCGCCGGGCACGACCCCGGGGACCTCGCCGGTCCACACGTCGGTGTCCGGCACCCGCTCGAGCGCGTACCGTGTCGGCCGCACGTCGGAGGGGTCGGCTCCGTCGGCGCTCCCCGCGCTCCCCGCGCTCGCCACGACCAGGACGACGTCCGTCGCCGTCGCGGACCGCAGGGTGAACCGGGGGACGGTCCCGCCCAGGGAGAACCCCGGCGTCAGGTCGATCGCTGTCTCGTGCACGCGACAAGGGTACGAGGACCGGCGCGTATCCTGGACACTGCTCGATCCAGGGGGTGCATTTGTCGGTCTACCTCGACCACGCCGCGACGACGCCGATCCTGCCGGAGGCGCTCGCCGCCTTCACCGATGCCCTGGGCACCGTCGGCAACCCGTCGTCCATCCACAGCGCCGGTCAGCGCGCCAAGATGCTGCTCGAGGACGGCCGCGCCGCCGTCGCCCGCTCGCTCGACGCCGACCCCGTGGAGGTCGTGTTCACCTCCGGCGGCACCGAGAGCATCAACCTCGCCGTGAAGGGCCTGTTCTGGGCTCGCCAGCGCGACCGCCAGCGGCCCCGCATCGTCGTCCCGGGCGGCGAGCACCACGCCACCGTCGACACCCTGACCTGGCTGGAGACGCACGAGGGCGCCGTCATCGACGTGGTCCCGTTGGACGCGCAGGGTCGCGTCGACCTCGCCGGACTGGAGGCGCGGCTCGCCGACGCCTCGGACGTCGCCCTGGTCACGTTCCTGTGGGCGAACAACGAGGTGGGCACCATCCAGCCCGTGTCACGGATCGTCGAGCTCGCGCACGCCGCAGGCGTGCCCGTGCACAGCGACGCGGTCGCCGCCTACGGGCAGGTGCCGGTGTCGTTCGCCGGGTCCGGCCTCGACGCCCTCAGCGTCTCCGCGCACAAGATCGGCGGGCCCGTCGGCATCGGTGCACTCGTGCTCGGGCGGAAGGCCACCGTCGAACCCCTCATCCACGGCGGTGGGCAGCAGCGGCAGGTGCGGAGCGGCACACAGGACGCTCCGGCGGCTGCGGCCTTCGGTGTCGCGGCCAGCGCGGTCGTCGCCGAGCCGATGCCGCACCCGTCGCTCGTCGCCCTGCGGGACCGCCTGGTCGCCGGGGTCCGTGCGGCCGTGCCGTCCGCGGTGCTGATGGGGGACCCGGTCGACCGGCTGCCGGGCAACGCGCACTTCACGTTCCCCGGGTGCGAGGGCGATTCGCTCCTGTTCCTGCTCGACGCCGCCGGGGTCGCGGTGTCGACCGGGTCGGCGTGCCAGGCCGGGGTGCCCGAGGCGTCGCACGTGCTGCTCGCGATGGGACTGTCGGAGCAGGATGCCCGTGGTGCGCTCCGGATCACGCTCGGCCACACGACGACCGATGCCGACGTCGACGCGTTCCTGACGGCGCTGCCCGATGCGGTCGCTCGGGCCGGTGCCGCTGGGATGGCGTCGCGGGAGCCGCTGCTCGGGCGGTAGTGGGAGCCCTCCGGGCATGCGTTGTTCGCCCGGCCGCGATCCCGACTTTCAGGCCGGTAGCCTGAGCCCGTGACCACTCCGAAACCACAGGGCAGTGCCGACCTGGTGGGTCTGCTCGTCGGTGCTCCGCTCGCGCTCATCGGGATCGTGCTGCTCGTGTCCGCAGGAAGTACGCCGACGGCCGTCCTCGGGGCCGCGGTGCTGGTCTCCGGCACCATGCTGGTGTGCACCGCCCTGCTCATCCGAGGGCTGCGCCGGGAGCGCTGACCGTGGTCACGAGTGGCGGCGAGCACCACCCGCGGAACGGCACTCGGCGGGACAGCCGCTGGGCCGTCCCGATCCGTCGGGTCTTCCCCTGGTGGTACCTCGGCGGTGCGGTTGCGACGATGGCGATCCTGATCCTGGTCGATCCCGACGGCAGCCAGGCCACGGTGGCCTTCTGGGGGCCGACGATCGGGATCGCGATACAGGACCGCGAGCGAGCCGCGCGTGCTCGACTGGACCGCGGCCTCCCGGTCGACCGACGGTCGCTCCTGTCGCCTCCGTGGCTCGAACCGACCTGCGCGGTGTTGCTCACCGGCGTGGCCGTCGGACTCGGCATGCTCATCAACGCGCTCTTCGGGCACGGCACGTCAGTCACGACGTGGGTCGGAGCGGGGGTGTTCCTCGGGAGCGCCGCGTCCTTGGTCGGTCTCCTGCTGGTCCTGAGGAGCCGACGCCGCCGACGGTCGAGCGGTGCGGACGGCCAGCCCGACGACGTCAGCTGACGGGGCGCTCCGAGAGGAACCGCCCGGCTCGTCGGTACTGCACGGCCAGTTGCACGAGCCCGAGCACCACCGCGAACGACGCGACGAGCTCGATCAGCTTGATGGGCAGACTGTCCGTGCTCACCGCCGTCGAGGCGGCGAACAGCATCACGGCGCCGAAGATCGGCAGGATCCCGAGCGTGGCTCGACGGTTCTGCACGGCCACCGCGACGACGATGTCCGCGTGCTCGTCGTCGATCGGCTCCTTGCCGGCGATCTGACGCCGCACCGACCGCTGCTCCGCGCGGGAGAGCGGGCTGCTCACCGATCGCCAGCGAGTGACGTAGTGACCGGAGCGGAAGGCCCACACGAAACCGACGATGCCGACGACCAGCCCGAGCAGCAACAGCAGGAGCTGGACGAGCAGCTGCACGCCATCGCGGCCACTCGCGTGGCTGCTCCCGGTGGCCGGCACCAGCACCAGTGCCAGGACCACCCCGACCGCCCACGACACCAGGACGAGTGCCCCCGCCCACACGAACACGCGCGTCCGGCGACGGCGGAGCCCGTCGTCACTCTGGCCGTCGGCGAGCCGGGCGGCGGCTGCCCACCGCTCGGCTCCGGCTGGGTCGGTTGCGGGGCTGGTCATCGTTCGGGTCCTGACGTCGAGAGTCTCTCGACTCTACGGGTCACGGTCGGTGCGGGTCGCGCGTGCGACCCCGGAAGCGACTGCGGTCGAATCCGCACGAGGGGATCGCCACCGACCCGCTTCGTTGTGATACTTGGACATGCTCGAGTTGGTGAGGCCGCAGACGGCGTTGTACGAGGCGTGGGCCGAAGCGCATGCCGAGTGGGGGCCGGGTGTGCACGAGGACGGATTCGGGATCACCGCCCAGGACGACGTCGGCGACGAGGACGGGTTCCGCACCTGGGTCGGCCGACTGCACGCCAGACCCGGGGCCCTCTGGTGGATCGTCGAGGACGGCCGCGTCCTGGGCGGGATCGCACTCCGGGCGCCGGGAGACGCCGCCGGCGTGCAGCGGTTCGGCCACGTCGGGTACGGGATCCGTCCCTCGGCGAGGGGCCGAGGCGTGGCGACCTGGGCGCTGGGCCAGGTGCTCGCGCACGCATCGCGCGTCGGGATCGACCCGGTGATCGCCGTCTGCTGTGATGACAACGACGGCTCCATCGGGGTGCTGGAGCACTACGACGCCGTCCTGCTGTCGACCGAGCGCCGCGGTGGCGTGCGGCTGCGACGGTACGCGATCGCCAGGTCGCACCGGAGACCCGGATGACGGGGCCGCGGCGGGTGTGCGAGGCGTGCGGAGGAAGACCGCGACAAGCGGGACGGACCTGCGCCGGGCCTCCCGGTCGGCCTTCCGGGTGCGCGCCGGACAGGCGGGCGCGCTGGGACCCCGGACCGTCGGCGACGTCGTCGTCAGCGGTCGCCGTCCGTCGGTCTCGGACCGCTCGTGGTGCGCCGCACCACGAGTGACACCGGTACTCGGTGCACGCGCGGCTCCGGATCTCGCCCCTGCACGCGTTCACCGAGCCACCGTGCCGCCTGGGCCCCGATGGCGAACGTCCCGTTGTCGACCGTGGTGAGCGAGATGTGCCGGATGCTGCCGAGGTAGGTGTCGTCGTACCCGACGAGGGACACGTCGTCCGGGACGACGAGGCCGAGGTCGTCGGCCGCGGACAACGCGCCGATGGCGACGAGGTCGTTGTAGGCCACGAGCGCGGTCGGACGGTCGGCCGTGCCCAGGACTCGTCGGGCCGCCGCGTACCCGCTCTCCTCGCTCATGCCGGCCGGCACCACGACGGCGTCGGCACCGTGGCGGGTCATGGTCGCGCGGAAACCCTGCTCGCGGAGCTCTCCGACGCGCCCCGGGCCGACGAGGTGACCGATCCGGGTGTGTCCGAGCGCGAGGAGGTGCTCTGTCGCGATCGACGCGCCGGCATGGTCGTCGTTCACGACCACGTCGGCGTGCAGGTCGTCAGGCTCGTACGTCCCGGCGAGGACCACCGGGACCTCCTGGACCGCCCGACGGAGCGCGGCGTCGTCCTCTGTGGTGCCGACCACGACGATGCCGTCCACCTGTTGTCGCAGGAGCATGTCCACGGGCGAACCGCCCACGCGCCGTGTGGTCGCCGAGTCGACCAGGATGGGTGCCAGTCCGACGGTGTCGAGCGTCGCGGTGAGTCCGGCGAGCAGGTCGACGAACCAGGGGTTCCGCAGGTCGTTCAGGAGCACTCCGACCGTGCCCGTCCGCTGCTCGCCGAGGCTCCTCGCTGCGCGGTTCGGTCGGTAGCCGAGTTCGTCGACTGCTCGTTCGACGGCCGCCCGACGGGCGTCGCTGACTCCTGGGTCGCCGCGGAGCGCGAGTGAGACCAGCGACTTCGAGACCCCGGCGCGCTCGGCGACGTCCCGGATGGTCGGAGCGTGGTGCGGTCTCGACATGAGAGCAGGCTAGTCCTATTCTGGACCGGTCCAGTTTGTTCCAGTGCTGTCCAACGAAGCGAGCGCAGATGCCCCCGAAGATCTCCATGAACGTCACGACGACGTTCCACGGCAACGTCGTCCAGGACGTCCGCCTCGCGAAGGAAGCCGGCTACGGCGGCATCGAGCTGCAGAGCCCGAAGCTCTACCGGTACCTCGATGCCGGCTACGACGTGCAGACACTGCCGCCACTGCTCGAGGGCCTCGAAGTGACGGGGCTCGGTGCCGTGCTCGACATCGAGCGTCAAGGTGCCGGTCGCGACGACTTCGTCGCAGAGGTCGAGCGCATGTGCGGTGTGGCGACCGCCGTCGGTGCGCCCATCGTGCAGCTGTGCACCGGGCCGGTCGATTCCGCCGTCGTCCGTGACCACCGCGCTGGCCGGCTGGCCGACGACGACACCCGGTACCGGGCGACGCTCGGACTCGACGAGGACGCAGCGGTCCGCATCACCGGTGCGAACGTCCGTCTGGCGGCGGACATCGCCGCGGACCACGGGCTCGAGGTCTACCTGGAGCCCCTCGCCTGGGCGCACCTCAACCGATGCCGGCACGCGCTGGACATCATCGAGGAGGCCGGGCGCGACAACGTGGGGATCGCACTCGACACCTGGCACTTCTGGACGACCGGGGACACGCTGGCCGAGGTCCGAGCGCTGCCCGCGTCCATCATCAAGGCCGTCCACCTGTCGGACGGGTTCGACCTGGACCGCGACCGGACGGTTCCCGACCAAGCCGTCCACCGGAACGTCGTCATCGGTGGCGGTGCGATCCCGCTGCAGCAGTGGGTCGACGCGATCAAGGCCACCGGGTACGACGGATGGTGGGTCACCGAGATGTTCTCCGACCGGGCGAACGAACAGGATCCCGCCGTCGTCGCACGCACCATGCACGACCTGACCGCGATCCTGGTGGGCTGATCATGACGCAACGCTTCGCACTCGTCGGTGCCGGCTTCATCGGCGCCGTGCACGCCGCGTCCCTCGCAGCGCACCCCGACGTCGAGTTCGTGGGGATCCACGACGTCGACCGTGACCGCGCTGCATCGCTGGCGGCACGGCACGGCACGCGGGCGCTCACCCAGGACGAGGCGTTCGACGCGGCGCAGGTCGACGCGGTCTTCGTCGCTTCCTCCACCGACACCCACGCGCAGCACCTGCACGCTGCCGCCGACGCCGGGATCGCCGTGCTCTGCGAGAAACCCATCGCTGCCGGGTACGCCGACGCGGTCGCGGTGGTGGAGCACGTGCGTGCCAGCGGCGTGCCGGCGATGCTCGACTTCAACCGGCGATGGGACCGTGACCACGCCGAGTTGCAACGCATCGTCGCCGCGGGGGAGATCGGTGCGGTCGAACTCCTCCAGCTCAGCTCCCGTGGCCCGTCCCTGCCGCCGCTCGACTACCTGCGGGTCTCCGGCGGCCAGCTCCGCGACCAGACCGTGCACTTCTTCGACCTCGTGCGGTGGATCACCGGCGAGGATCCGGTGACGGTCGCGGTGGCGGGTTCGGCGCTCGTCGACCCGGCCATCCGCGAGTTCGGCGACGTGGACACATCGGTCACGACCCTCACGATGCCCTCCGGCGCGCTCGTGCAGATCGACAGCGTGCGGCGCACCGGCTACGGCTACGACGAGCGCATCGAGGTCATGGGATCGTCCGGACTCGTCGAGTCGCGGCGGAACCACCGCGGGAACGTCGCTCGTTACACCGATGGGCAGATCGTCGCGGACGGACTCCACGACGGCTGGTTCGAGCGTGTGCAGCCCACCTACGCCGCGACGCTCGCCGCCTTCGTCGCGTCGCTCGAGTCCGGATCCGAGCCGCCGGTCTCCCTGGAGGACGGGCTCAGGGCCCAGGCCATCGCCGAGGCGGCCACTCGTGCCCTGTCGTCGGGGCGGACGGAGCACATCGACTACTGACCCCCGGTCGGCCGAGTCGGACTCGCGCCGGTAGGATCGATGACCATGGTCGAACTGGACTTCACCGAGCAGCTCTCCGCCCTTCGCGAGACCTTCGGCAACATCCGCTCGGTGGTCGACGTCGACCGCCTGCAGCGTGAGATCGCCGACCTCAGCGAGCAGGCCGGGGCCCAGGACCTCTGGGACGACGTCGACCACGCGCAGCAGGTGACGAGCGCGCTCTCGCACCGCCAGTCGGAGCTGAAGAAGATCACCGACACCGAGCAGCGCATCGACGACCTCGAGGTGCTGGTCGAGATGGCGAACGAGGGCGACGACCAGGAGTCCGCCGACGAAGCGCTCGCCGAGCTCAAGGCGATCCAGAAGATGATCGGCGACTTCGAGGTGCAGACGCTCCTCGACGGCGAGTACGACGACCGTCCGGCGGTCATCACGATCCGCGCCGGTGCAGGTGGCGTCGACGCGGCGGACTTCGCCGAGATGCTCCTCCGCATGTACCTCCGGTACGCCGAGCAGCACAGCTACAAGACCACCGTGATGGACACCTCGTACGCCGAAGAGGCGGGCATCAAGTCCGCGACGTTCGAGATCGACGCCCCGCACGCGTTCGGCACGCTGTCGGTCGAGGCCGGCACCCACCGCCTGGTCCGGATGTCGCCGTTCGGTGCCGCCGGCAAGCGCCAGACGTCCTTCGCCGCGGTCGAGGTCATCCCGCTCATGCCGGAGACCGCCGTCATCGACATCCCCGAGAACGACATCCGCGTCGACGTGTTCCGCTCGTCGGGCCCCGGCGGCCAGTCCGTCAACACGACCGACTCCGCGGTGCGCCTGACGCACATCCCGACCGGCACCGTCGTCTCGATGCAGAACGAGAAGTCGCAGATCCAGAACCGTGCGGCCGCCATGCGCGTGCTGCAGTCGCGCCTGCTCCTCCTGAAGAAGGAAGAGGAGAACGCGAAGAAGAAGGAACTCGCCGGCAACATCACGGCGAGCTGGGGCGACCAGATCCGCTCCTACGTCCTTGCGCCGTACCAGATGGTCAAGGACCTCCGGACGGAGCACGAGGTGAACAACCCCTCAGCCGTGTTCGACGGCGATCTGGACGGCTTCATCAACGCGGGCATCCGCTGGCGCAAGCAATCCGCCGCCGAGTAGGGGTTCGTGAGCCGCGCGCCTCGCTTGCTTTCCAAGCGCGGCGACCTACCCTGATCCGGTCATGATCAAATTCGACCAGGTCACCAAGGTCTACTCGGGCAACCCGAGTCCGGCGCTCGACAACCTCACCCTCGAGATCCTCAAGGGCGAGTTCGTGTTCCTCGTGGGCGCGTCCGGTTCCGGCAAGTCCAGCTTCCTGCGCCTCGTGCTCAAGGAGGAGAAGCCCACCAGCGGGCAGATCCACGTGCTCGGGCAGCGCCTCGGGTCCCTGGCATCGCGGAAGGTCCCGTACTTCCGCCGCAACCTCGGCGTGGTCTTCCAGGACTTCCGTCTGCTGCCGAACAAGAACGTGTTCGACAACGTGGCGTTCTCGCTGCAGGTCATCGGCAAGAGCAAGGGCTTCATCAGTGAGGCCGTGACCGACGTGCTGAAGCTCGTCGGGCTCGCCGGCAAGGCCACCCGCATGCCGCACGAACTCTCCGGTGGTGAGCAGCAGCGCGTGGCCATCGCCCGCGCCGTCGTGAACAAGCCGGCGATCCTGCTGGCCGACGAGCCCACCGGAAACCTGGACCCCACCACGTCCGCCGGCATCATGGCGCTCCTCGAACGCATCAACCAGGGAGGCACCACCGTGCTGATGGCGACGCACGACGCCAGCATCGTCAACCAGATGCAGCGGCGGGTCATCGAGCTCTCGAACGGCACCGTCCTGCGCGACGAGCAGTCCGGCGGCTACCAGACCCAGGCCGTCCCGATCCAGCGAGGCACCGTGTCCAACACCACCGGCATCCAGACGATCCCGGGGCTCATCCGATGAGGCTCGGGCTCGTCATGTCCGAGGTCGGCTCGGGCCTGCGGCGCAATGCGTCGATGGTCGTCTCCGTCGTCCTCGTGACCTTCATCTCCCTGACCTTCGTCGGCACGGCGATCCTGCTCCAGATGCAGATCAACCAGATGAAGGGGTACTGGTACGACCGGGCGCAGGTCGCCGTCTACCTGTGCACCGACACCGACACCACGGGCAACTGCACCGGCGCGAAGGCCACCGCGGACCAGCGCGAGCAGGTCCAGGCGCAGCTCGACTCGTCAACGCTCAAGCCGTACATCGAGAAGACCTACTACGAGAACCAGGACCAGGCCTTCACCCGGTTCAAGGAGCAGTTCAAGGACTCGGCCGCGACGGAGTTCGTCAAGCCGGAGTACCTGAACGAGACCTTCTGGGTGAACCTGAAGAACCCGTCGCAGGCAGACGTCCTGGTCGAGAGCCTGTCGAAGGTCGCCGGCGTGCAGAGCGTCGTCGATCAACGCGGGTACCTGCAGCCGATCTTCAACCTGCTCAACGCCTCGTCGTACACGGCGATCGGCATCGCGGCCCTCATGCTCGTGGCGGCGGTCCTGCTCATCGCGACGACGATCCGCCTGTCGGCGTTCAGTCGACGGCGAGAGCTCGGCATCATGCGGCTCGTCGGTGCGTCGAACCGGTTCATCCAGACACCGTTCGTGCTCGAGGGGGTGATCGCCGCCGCCATCGGAGCCGTCCTGGCCGGTGGCGCGATCACCGCCGTGGTCTGGTTCTTCGTCCGGAACTTCCTGGCGGAGCGCTTCACCGGCACGGCGTTCATCGGCATGGGCGACGCGGCCATCGTGGTCCCCGCGGTGATCGTGATCGGGGTGCTCCTCGCCGCGGCGTCGGCGTCGATCGCCATCCGCCGGTACCTGAAGGTCTGACGCAGCACAGCATCCGCGAGCGGGCGGCGCGCCGGGAAGGTGCGCCGCCCGCTTCGTGTTGAGTAGTCTGTAGGGCTGCGCGGAACCACCCACGCAGCGCACTGCACCGGTCACCATCGAGAGGAGTCGTCATGGCGAAGGAACGCGGGGAGAAGATCGTCGCGACGAACCGTCGCGCACGGCACGACTACCTCATCGAGGACACGTACGAAGCGGGCATGGTCCTGTCCGGCACCGAGGTGAAGTCCCTGCGGATGGGGCGCGCGTCCCTGGTCGACGGGTACGCCTACATCGACGGTGGCGAAGCGTGGATCGACGCCGTGCACATCCCGGAGTACACCGAGGGCACCTGGAACAACCACTCGCCGCGGCGGAAGCGCAAGCTGCTCCTGCACAAGCAGCAGATCGTGAAGATCTCGCACAAGACGGCCCAGGGCGGCTACACCCTCGTGCCGCTGCAGATCTACTTCCACGACGGTCGGGCCAAGATCGAGATCGCCGTCGCGAAGGGCAAGCGCGAGTTCGACAAGCGCCAGGCCCTGCGCGAGAAGACCGACAAGCGTGAGGCCGAGCGGGCCATGCGCACCCGGAACCGCGTCGGAGAGTAGCGCCGACGCACCTCCTCGGCTAGACTGAGGGACTGCTCCGACAGTGGGCATTGGCAACTCAACAGCGTGACAGCGGCTCGCACGTCCGGCCCGCATGGGGATGATCGGTTTCGACATTGCCTGTGTGCCGACGGGAAGCGGGCCGAGGACCCACGGTTATCTCGTAAACGATCCGTGGAAAACAACAAGTGCCAATTCCAAGCGCACTGACTTCGCTCTCGCTGCGTAAGCAGCCCAGCACATGAAGTCCGTCGGCCAGGTGACCGTCTTCTAACCTGATCCCGACGTCATCCAGAGGACTTGCTGCACGGTTGCGCCTCAGGGCCGTGCGGGACTTGCACTGAGACTGGGCCCGTCGTCCTAGAAGCCGGTAGCAAAGGACGGGGCCGAGCAGAACGAACTATCCGGATACGCCCGTAGAAGACGTCGAATTGCAGCGATGGACGGGGGTTCGATTCCCCCCATCTCCACCATTCGCCGAACGACGAACCGCTGTCACGCTGCGCCACCTGAACGCCCCGGCACCGTCCCCTGGACAGTGCCGGGGCGTTCGCTGTTCCGCCACGTCCGAGGACTACGCTCCGGAGCAGGCGCGCAGAACACGCTCGCGTCGAACCCGAAGGAGAGGTCAGCACGTGGTGCAGGAGATCGCGATCCGTGTCCGTCTGCGGGAGCAGGAACGAGTGGTGCTCAGCGAGTACGAGCGGATCGTGGGCTCCGTCGCCACGGTCGCCGCTCTCGCCGCATGGCTGCCGAACCCCGACACCCGTCTGGTCGTTCGCGGCCGCGGCGCGGAGCCGGTTCGCCTCGAGACCGTCACCTACGGCTCGGTGGTCGAGATGCTCGTCGTGCTCGACCAGCGCTCCGCCGGGGTCGAACGTGCCGCCGCAGCCATCGCCGCGCTCATCGAGTCGGTCCGCCACGAGCACGTCGCCGACGACGTCTCCGGGGTCGCCGGGGAACTCGATCGGCTCGATCGCGCTGCCCCGCGCGGACGCTCCGCCGCGGAACGCGCGCTGCGCACGTTCCTCGAGGGGGCACGGTCGGACGTCCTCGCGCGCAGGACGACCACCCGGGTGCGGACCGCGCAGGCCCTGCTCCGGCTCGCCGAGGCGGACGCGGTGCTGACGGTCGAGCGGGTTGCCGACGCCCTGGCACCGGTGCTCGAGGAGCACGCGGTCGACGTCGAGCTGGACACCGGGTCGGCCGTGGTCGTCGAGCCGATCGACGGGGTGGAGTCGCCGGAGACGGAGACGGAGACGGAGACGGAGACGGAGACCGAGGCCGCGTCCGACGACGCCGACGCCGACGTCTCGCAGGCGGGTCCGGAGGCCGTGTCGACCGTCCTGCCGCTGCCGACGGGTGCGAGCAAGGCCAAGTCGAAGAAGGACGACGACAAGAAGAAGTCCAAGAAGGACGACGGGAAGAAGAAGTCGAAGAAGGACGACGACGGCAAGAAGAAGTCCAAGAAGGACGACGGGAAGAAGAAGTCGAAGAAGGACGACGACGACGCGAAGAAGAAGTCCAAGAAGAAGAAGTAGCTCGCAGCCGCTCCCGCTAGAAGTCGAACAGGTTCGCCCGGATCCCTCCGGCGCCGTACTCCCGTCGCAGGAGCCCACGGCGCCGGAGCACCGGCACCAGATCGCCGAACATCCGGTGGATCTGCGCCGGGTGCAGGTCGCCCGAGAAGATGATCCCGTCGTTGTCGGCGTCGCTGCCGAGCTCCTCGATGAAGTCCGCGAACTCGTCCGCCGTCCCGACGAACCCGGACCGCGATCCGGACCCCGGCGCGATCCGCCCCTGCCGCGCCTTGCGGGTGAGCAGCTCCCGCAGCGGCGCGTCCGGGGTGTCTCCGAGCAGCCCGCGGATCGTGCCGGCCGAGACGTGCTCCCCGAAGGTCCCGGCGGGCACCGGGGCGTCCAGGTCGAGCGCGAGCAGGTCGGTCTCGGAGTCGCTCGACCACGCGATCGCCGCCGCACGCAGCGCGTCGTCGGTGGGATGTTCGGACGCCGCGACGATGCGGTCGGCCTCTTCCGGTGAGGACACGATCACGGGCTTGAGCACGAACAGGATCCGCAGGTCCGCGGTGGACCGCCCTGCGGCCTCGGCTGCCGCGATCACTCGGGCGCGGTAGTCCGTCACCGCGGCGGCGGACAGCGGCGCGAGCGCGAGCTGCACGTCCGAGTGGGTGCCGGCGAACGCGAGCCCTCGGCCCGAGCCACCGGGGGAGACGACCACGGGGTCCGACGCCAGCGGCAAGGCGTTGAGCGGACCGTCGGCGGTGAAGTGGGCGCCCTCGTGGTGGAACGCGTCGAGCGCGTCGCCGTCCGCGAAGTGCCACGAGTCCGGTGCGCCGACGTACGCGTCGCCCCACGAGTGCCAGAGCCGGCGGAGCAGCGTGATCCACTCCTCAGCGCGGTCGTACGCCTGGTCGTGCGGCAGCGGCGGCAGGCCGGCGTGGCGTGCGCTGCCGACGTCGGTGACGACGTTGATGCCCAGCCGGTCCGAGGACAGGTGCGCCAGGGTCGCGAACTGCCGTGCCGCCAGGTACGGCGGGGTGATGCCGGCGTTGACGGTCGGCGCGATGCCGATGTGCGAGGTGGCGGCGAACAGGTACGGGGCGAGCAGCAGCGGGTCGTGCTTCGGGCCGCCGTACGCCTGCCGGATGCGCAGGTCGAGGGTCGCGGGGGAGCCGAGCGAGACGGCGTCCTCGGCGATGACCAGGTCCATGCCGGCCTGCTCGAGCGTCCGGACGGACTGCTGGTACAGGTCCGGCTTCGTCCAGTCGTGGCCCCAGTCCCAGTCGGACCGGCCCCAGGCCTGCGGGCCGAAGCCGCGCGAGAAGAAGTACCCGAAGTGCTGCAGCTCGGCCATTCAGCGCCCCTGCCGGTCGAGGGCCGGCCCACCGACTGCCGTGCGCTGCGCGTCGGACGCTCCACGTGCCTCCAGGCCGGCGGCGGCGTCTGCGGACCGCACCGCGACGAGCCCGCGTTCCAGGTCGCGGAGCAGGTCCGCGACGTCCTCGATGCCGACCGACAGCCGGATCAGGCCGTCGTCGATGCCCTGCTCGGCTCGCTCTTCCGGCGTGCGGCCGGCATGCGTGGTGGTGGCCGGGTGCAGGATCAGCGAGCGGACGTCGCCCAGGTGGGTCATCCGGCTGAACAGCTGCACGGCGTCGATGAACGCCCGCGCGGCGGCTTCGCCACCGGCGAGCGTGAAGGCGAAGACGGACCCGGCCCCGCGGGGCAGGTAGCGCTGGGCGAGGTCGTGGAACGGACTGGAGGCCAGGCCCGCGTGGTCGACGCTCGTCACCTCCGGCTGCTGGTCCAGCCAGGACGCGACGGCCAGCGCGTTCGCGCAGTGGCGTTCCACCCGCAGTGACAGCGTCTCGATGCCCTGGCGGAGCAGGAACGCGTTGAACGGCGACGGCGCCGGGCCGATGCGTGCGGCGACGACGTCGCGGGCGAACACGGCGAAGGCCCGGTTGCTGTACCGCTCGACGTAGCTCTCGCCGCCGAGGGAGCGTTCGGGGCTGGTCAGGTGGGTCCAGCGCTCGGGGGCGGCGGACCAGTCGAAGCGGCCGCCGTCGACGACCACGCCGCCGAGTCCGGCGCCGTGCCCGGAGAGGAACTTCGACGCCGAGTGCACGACGATGTCCGCACCGTGCTCGACCGGGCGCACCAGGTACGGCGTTGCGAGGGTGTTGTCGACGATCAGCGGGACGCCGGCGCGGTGTGCGGTCTCGGCGACGCCGGTGATGTCGAGGACGTCGTTCTTCGGGTTCGGGATCGTCTCGGCGAAGAACGCCTTCGTGTTCGGTCGGACCGCGGCGGCCCAGGCGTCGAGGTCGCGGGCATCGGTGACGAAGTCGACCTCGATGCCGAGCCGGCCGAGGTTCTGCAGCAGCAGCCCGCGCGTGCCCTCGTAGATGCTCCGGGCGCTGACGACGTGGTCGCCGGCCTGCAGCAGGCCGAGGAACGCCACGGTCGCCGCCGCCTGACCGCTGCCGACCAGGATCGCCTGGACACCGCGTTCGAGCAGCGCCACGCGACGCTCGACGTCGGCGTTCGTGGGGTTGCCGAGACGCGTGTAGGTGTAGCCGTCGTCGGTGTCGGCGAAGCGGTCGCGGGCCTGGTCGAAGTCGTCGAACAGGAACCCGGAGGACATGTGGATCGCGGGGACCCGGGCGCCGTGCCCGGTGTCGGGCACGAAGCCGCCGTGTACCTGCTCGGTCGCGAAGCCGTGGTCGTCGGTCGCCATGGGACACCTCCGGGGGTCGTCTGGCGGTAGCCTCGCAGCCGCTCGGCGCGGACAGGCGATTGCGGCCCCCGGTTACGCGCGCGCAGCCTCAGACGAGCGCGCGGACCCCGGTGACGACGGTGTCCCAGACCTGGAGCAGCGGCTCGCGCGCCAGCCACACCGCGACGGCGTTCACGGCGACGAACAGCACGAACCACAGGGACGCCGGCACCCGCATCTCGGCCGCGGCGATGTGGAAGTCGGTCTGCACCCGGGCGCCGGTGACCAGCCAGCGGCCGACCTGCACCACCGAGCGCAGGCCGTCGACGACGAAGAACGCCCCGACGGCGGCGACCACCAGGACGGTGGCCTCGGACGGGCGGACAGCCACCCACAGGGCGAGCGCGTCGAAGCCGAGCACGACGAGCAGGCCGAACCAGTTCCGGACGAACGCCAGCGCGACGAGCCCGATGACCGCGAGCACCACCACGGGCAGCCAGCGGGAGCCGTGCAGCACCCCCGTCACCAGGAGCACGCCCGCCCACAGGGGTGCGCTGTACCCGGCGTACAGGTTCAGGATCCGGACGAGCCACCGGATGCCGCCGGGCACCCGGCCGAGCTGGACCCAGGCCTCGCCGGACCCGTCCGGGTGCAGCTCGATCCGCTGGATCCGCCCGCCGAACGGCACGACGACGATCGCGTGCCCGACCTCGTGCGCGATGGTCGCGGCGATGCGGGCCACGCGGCCGACGAACGGCCCGAACGGCAGGACGGCGCCGACGAGGAGCGCGACGAAGACGAGGGGCGGGGCTGCGGTGGTCAAGTGACCAGCATCGCAGCCCCGCCCAGGAAGACCCTGCGGGATCGGCGTCAGGAGAGCCCGGGCGTCGTCAGCACCACCGTGACCAGGACCACGGTGCCGGCGATCGCCAGGGCGGTGAGGACGGCGAGGAAGACCGTCAGGCGGTTCACGCGTCGGCGCCCGGCTATTCGACCGTCACCGACTTCGCGAGGTTCCGGGGTTTGTCGACGTCGCACCCGAGCTGCAGGGCCAGTTCCCGCGCGAGCATCTGCAGTGGCACGACGGCCTCGAGCGGACCCCACGGCGCGGTCATCGCACCCCAGGCCAGGTCGCCGGTGCCACGGCGGCCGAGCGCGGGGATGTCCGCCGACTCGCCGCCGATCGTGATGACGAAGCCACCGCGTGCCCGGACCTCGGCGATCGCCGACTGGATCTTCGGCTCACCGTGGTCGATGACGACCACCGGGGTGCCGTCGTCCACCAGCGCGAGCGGCCCGTGCTTGAGTTCGCCGGCGGGGTAGGCCTCGGCCCAGCGGTAGCTGAGCTCCTTGAGCTTCAGGGCGCCCTCGGCGGCGTACGGCAGTCCGGCACCGCGGCCGAGGAACAGGAAGCCGGTCGCCTCCTTGACGCTCGACACCAGCAGCGGCATCCGCTCGGCGGACACCCGCGCGGCGTGCTCGATCCGGGCCGGCAGGTCGAGCAGCTCGTCGACGAGCACCTGCGCGCGCGACGGTTCGATGCGGCCGGAGGCGACCATCGCGGAGATCATCGCCGCGACCCCGACGACGACCTGCGCCGTGAACGTCTTCGTGGCGGCGACCCCGATCTCCGGGCCAGCGTGGCAGTCGAGCACGGCGTCGGCCCGTCGAGCGAGCGAGGAGTGCATGTTGTTCGTCAGCGCGAGCACCGGGTGGCGGTCCTCGAACCGGTCCAGGGCGCGGAGCACGTCCGCGGTCTCACCGGACTGGCTGATCGCGACGACCAGGGTTCCCGGACCGAGCACGGCCTGGTCGGCCTCGCTCGCGACGACGATGTCGGTCGGCACCCCACCGATCCCGCGCAGTGCGGTCGCGATCACCTGGCCCGCGTTCAGCGACGTGCCGCAGGCGACGATCGCCAGCCGGTGGAAGCCGGCCAGGCCGAGGCCCACCCACATGCTGCCGTCGGCGGTGCGGCGGGTCACCCGGTCCAGGATCGTCGCGACGACGTCGGCCTGCTCGTCGATCTCCTTCGCCATGTGGTCGGTGTGGTCGCCGAGGTCGAGTGCTGCGGCGGCGAACGGGGACGGCGTGGGGAACGGCACGGGCACCGTGATGCCGTCGGACGACCACGTCCATGCCTCACCGAGCTCGACGACGTCGCCGTCGCGCAGCGCCACGAACGTCTCGCACCACTCGGCGATCGCGCCGATGTCGCTTGCCACGAAGTCACCACGGCCGGAGCGTGCGACGACGAGGGGCGAACGGTCCGCCGCCACGACCATGCGGCCGTCCCGGGCGTCCAGGACCACGATCGCCCACGAGCCCTCGAGCTGCGCCGTCGCGATCTGCACCGCGAGCATCAGGTCCGGGTCGACCGCCAGCGCCCGCTCGACCAGGTGCGTGATGACCTCGGAGTCGACGTCGGACCGGAAGCGGTGGCCCTGCGCCTCGAGCGTCTGGCGCAGCCGGTCCGCGTTCTCGACGATGCCGTTGTGCACGATCGAGATCCGGCCGGTGCAGTCGGCGTGCGGGTGCGCGTTCGCCTCGCGCACGGCACCGTGCGTCGCCCAGCGGGTGTGGCCGATGCCGACGCCGGTGAGCGCGTCACCGGAGCGTGCCGCGACGAGGGTGCGCAGGTCGCCGACGCGGGAGACTGAGCGGATCGTCTCGGTGCGTCCGACGGCCGTCCGGACGGCGATGCCGGCGGAGTCGTACCCGCGGTACTCGAGTCGTTCGAGTCCGTCGAGCAGGTAGGGGGTCGCGTCGTCAGACACGCGGGCCGCGATGATGCCGCACATCGGCTGTCCCTTCGGGGGAACGAGGGTGGGTGGAACGGGGAGGTGGAAGTGGTGCGGCACCGACCGCCGTCGGGTCTGCCGCGCGTCCGGGGCCTCCCGGCCCGGGAACCGACGCCCGTCCTCGGATCAGGCGAGGACGGACGTCGGTGTCGTTGGGCCGAGGGGTTCGGGTACCGGACGGGGTACCGCGGGCTGGCCCCCGGGGGAGGGGCACGGCGGTCGGTGCAGGAGAAGCCTCACCCGCCGCCGACCACACGGCAACACCCGTCGGACGCTCTTGCGGTTCCCCGCGTGCGGGGGCACACCGCGCTGCGGTCGCGTGCGGACTCCCGCAATCGCCGTCGCACCAAGCGAGGGACGACGGACGGGAGGCCCGGTACCAGCTGGTACCGGGCCTCCCCTCCGTCCTGTGGTGCGTCTCCTACGTGAGGAGCGCGACCAGGTGCGATCGCGACCGCGCGCCGACCTTGCGGTAGATCTGCGTGAGCCGCAGCTCCACCGTGCGCTGCGACATGAACAGCGATGACGCGATCTCGCGGTTGCGGTAGCCCTCGGTGACCTTCTGCACCACCGCGCGCTCCTCGGCGGTCAGCGACGTGAGCACCGCCGATGCGTCGGGGGCGCTGCGCGGCGTCCCGGGGAACGCCGGCGAGAGCACCGGTGCGGACCGGATCGACGACGAGCCCGTGCCGAACTGCGGCATCGCCGCAGCCGGCGCCGGCGTCACGAGCGGTCGACGCAGGCCGGCCGCCTCGTACGCCGCCGCGGCCGCCGCGCCGAGACGCGGCCGTTCCGCCGGGTTGCCGACGGCGGCCAGCGCCGCGAACGTGCGAGCCCGCTCGTACTGCGAGTCGTGCGGCTGGAACAGCTCCAGCGCACGGCGACGGGCCGGCTCGCGGGTGGTGTCGTCGGCGACGAGCGCGAGGCTCCGCGCCAGCACCAGGGCGCCCCAGCGCCCGGGCCGGGCGTGGTGGTCCGCCGCCAGGCGGGCCGTGATCGTCCGGGCATCGTCAATCCGTCCGAGCCGCACGTACGCCTCGACCAGGTCGCCGAGGTGCCGGAGCACCGCGGGGTTCCGGAGCGACCGACCGATGGCGTCGGCGGCCTCGAGCGCGGTGGCGGCCTCGTCGAGGCGGCCGTCGAGCAGCAGGACCTTGCCGCGGAGTGCGTGCAGCTTCGCCGTCGCACCCCAGAGCCGACTCGTCGAACGGTGCTCGAGGCACCGGTCCACGACGTCGAGCGCCTCGGCGGAACGGCCCTCGGCGAAGTGCCGCCACGCGACGGCGATCGCCCGGGAGGGCTCACGCAACCGCTCGGCGACGGACGAACCGGACTCCCACACGTCGATCGCGCGGAGCGCCTGCCGGAAGTTGCCGGAGCGCACCTCGTTCTCGGACGTCAGGTAGCGCGCCGCCTCGGTCCACACCGCCGCGGTCTCCGGCCCCCGGGCGAGCACGAGTGCGAACACCCGTCGCGCGCTCCGGTAGCGCTCGCTGATGCTGAGCGCGTGGGCGAGGAGCAGCAGGGCCGGGTCGGACATCGCCACGAGCTCCGACGTCGCGAGCCCGTCGTGCAGCTCGGTGTCGGGCGGCAGCACGCCGTCCACGGCGGCGATGAGCTCCCGCGCGGTCGTCGTGATCTCGAGGGTGTGCGCGGACGCCGACCCCTCGAGCGGTTCGATCCGGTGCAGCAGGTCCTTCGCCTGGTCGAGCTCCCACGCCTCGGCACGGAAGCACGCCACCATGGCCATCAGCCCGGCGACGGCGTCCACCTCGGCCGGGTCGGTCGCGTCGACGGGGACGAGCAGCTCGTCCGCGTGCACGGCGTCACCGCTGAGGTACTCGGCCGAGTACTGCAGGCGGAGCCGGCGGACCTCGTTCGGCGTCGTCCGGAACGGACGGAGCGCCGCGAGGTACCGCGCGGCGAAGCCGAGCAGGCGCTTGCCGAGCATGGCCTCCGCGACCCCGAGGAGCGCGACGTGCTCGTCCTCGGTCCCGCCACCGATGTGCAGGGCACGCTCGGTCAGCGCGATCGCGGCGTGCACGTTGCCGTCCACGACGTACGACCGTGCGGCCTGGAGCAGCGCGACCACGTCGGGGACGTCGTCGACGAAGCTCCGGTGCCACGCGGCCGACCGCGGGTCGCTCTCCGCGCTCGCCGTGGCCAGCTCGGCGTGTGCCGCACGACGGTCACGGGCGGGCACCCGCCAGTAGAGCGCGGAACGCACGAGCGGGTGCCGGACGGTGACGCTCTGCCCACGGACGGTCGCGAGGCCGGCCCCGACCAGGTCGTCCAGCTCGTCCCGGTCCCACGCCGTGGTCTTCGCGACGGGCACCAGGGCGAGCTTCGCGAGGACGTCCAGATCGCGTCCCGCGGCGGGCCCGAGTGCGAGTGCCGCGATGGCCTCGGTCGTCGGAGTGGGTCGGAGCGGGAGCACGATCGGCTCCGCGCCGGTGAGCTGCTCCCGGGTGAGCACCGCGAGCTGTTCGCGGAGCGCGCCGGGGTTGCCACCGGTCTCCTCGGCGAGGACGGCGAGGACGCCGTCGTTCGCCTCGGCCGGTGCCATGGCCCGGGCGAGGACCAGGGCCTCGTCCGAGGGCAGTGGTTCGATGCGCAGGGTCGGCAGGGCCGCGAGCGGCCCGTCCGACGGCACCGAGCGGACCGTCGCCACGACACGCAGGGCGGTGCCCGCGAGTCGTCCGGCGAGGAACGCGATGAGTTCCTGGCTCTCCGAGTCCATCCGGTCGAGGTCGTCGATGAGGACGAGCGTCGGCGGAAGGGTCAGGGCGTGCACGGCGTCGAGGAAGTCGTGCGCCGCCGCCAGCCCGGCCGTCACGGCGGCCGCGGTCCCGCCGGCCTGCAGCAGGTGGGCGATGTGTGCGGTCGCTCGAGGGTCGTCGAGCGCGGTGAACAGGGAGGTCACCCCGGCCAGTGGCCAGCGGGATTCACTCCCGTTGACACCGACCCGGACGACGGGGAGGGAAACGCGGTTCGAGACCGCGTCGAGGACGCTGCTGCGTCCGGAACCAGGGTCGCCGACCACGACCATCGCGGACTCCCGTGGGAGCACTGCGAGGGTCGCGATCCGGTCGACCTCGAGACGTCGACCGGTGAGTGCCATGACTCACCGGCCTCCGGGTCCGGAGGCGGATGCTGCGAGGAGGGCGTCGGCGAACACAGGGGTCGCTGCGACGGGGCGCACGGAGGCGGACCGAACTGCTGCACGGCGGGTGACCGTGGCGGAGTGCGGACGAGCGGCGGCGACTGAGCGCGCGCCGGAACTGTCGTGGATTGGATGCGGTCGACGAGTGTGGGTGCACTCGGTTCCGCTCGGGAACGATGATGTCATCGTCTGTATCACCCCTCGGGTTAGGGTCTTCGGACGAACACGACCGGTCTGTTCCGCCGTCCGGATCTAGGGAATCCGAGAGCGTCACGTGACCTGCCGTCTGGAGCACGATAACTCAGGTACCGGCCCGCCGAGCGGACTCCGGCTCGCAGATGTCCAGAACGGTGCCCCCAGTACGGGGGGCCACGAGGGGGGTGTGGCACCCGCCCTCTGCACCCCGGTCCGGGTCCGCCTGACGGAACCGGGGTACAGCTCTGTCCGGACCTCGTTCGTCCTCGCAGGTGTAGCCAGGACGGGATGTCCAACGCTGAACCGACCGACGCCCGCCTCGATGACCGCACCCGGTGGCGCGCCTTCGCCGTGTGCGTGGCGGTCGCAGCCCTGACGATCCTCGACCTGTCCAAGGTGAACGTCGGGCTGCCCTCGATCGAGCAGTCCCTCGGGGCCACCAGCTCGTCGCTCCAGCTCATCGTGGCGGGGTACGCGCTGGCGTTCGGCCTCGCCCTGGTGCCCGCGGGTCGGCTCGGGGACCTGAAGAGCCGGCGCGTCATGTTCATCGTGGGGCTCAGTGCGTTCACCGGATCGAGCCTGCTGTGCGCCGTGGCACCGAACATCGAGGTCCTGATCGTCACCCGGATCCTGCAGGGATTCGCCGCCGGGATCCAGATGCCCCAGGTCATCGGACTGGTGCAGCAGCTGTTCCGCGGACCGGAGCGGGGCCGCGCGTTCGGGCTGTTCGGGGCGATGATCGGCATCTCCACCGCCCTCGGGCCGACCATCGGCGGTGGCCTCATCGCGATCGGCGGCGAGGAGTCCGGCTGGCGGCTGCTGTTCTGGATGAACGTGCCCCTCGGGACCGCCGCACTGCTCTTCGCCGTCCGCCTGCTGCCGAAGGGTGCCCAGGGGAAGGCGCAGGACCGTGAACTGGACGTCGTCGGCATCCTGCTGCTCGGCGCGGCGATCATCACCCTGATGCTGCCGTTCGTGCTCACCAGCGGAGGGGGTGGTTCCGCGACCCGCTGGTTCTGGCTGGTCGGCTTCGCGGTGTTCCTCGTGCTGTTCGTGCTCTGGGAGCAGCGGTTCAAGCGGCAGGGCAAGTCGCCCGTGGTGCACTTCGAACTGTTCCGGCTGTCGTCGTACCGCAACGGGCTGTCGATCGTGGCCGTCTACTTCGCGGCGCTGCCGGCGTCGTTCCTCATGGTCACGCTGTACCTGCAGGAGGGCCTCGGGCTCTCGCCCCTGTTCGCCGGCATGGTGAGCATCCCCTTCGCCGCGACGAGTGCCGTCGGCTCGTACATCGGCGGACGGATCGTCGACCGGGTCGGGCGGGCGCTGGTCGTCGCCGGGCTCGGGATGGTCGTCGTCGGCTTCCTGCTGCTCATGGTCGCCGCCGTCGCCACCCCGCCGGAGGTCACCCCGTGGGCGATGGCGGGCGCGTTCCTGGTGGGCGGACTCGGTGGCGGGTTCGTGGTGTCGCCGAACCAGACCCTGACCCTGGCCGAGATCCCCGTCGAGCAGTCCGGGGTGGCGGGGTCGATGCAGCAGCTCGGGCAGCGTGTCGGCACCGCGATCGGCACCGCCGTCGCCACGAGCATCTTCTACGGGATCGTGCGGAGCGAGGCGGCGGGCTCGGGTTCCGGTGGCTCCGGCGCTCGTCTCGACGCGTACCACGACGCGTTCCGCAGCGGCACGACGTTCACGGTGTCGCTGATGGCGCTCGCACTGGTGCTGGCCGGCGCGGACCTGGTGGCGCGTCGGCGGGCGGCGCGGCGGTCGGACGGTGACGCCGAGCACCCTGGCACGGCTGCGGGGTCCGCGGAGCGCACCGAGGCGTCCGGATCCGCCGAGCGGGGCTGACCTGCCCGCCGACCGTGCCTAGGAGTCGCGGCGGATGACCTCGACGACGGCGTCGTGCACCAGGCCGTTCGATGCGAGCGCGCTGCCGTGCCACGGCCCGGGATCGCCGTCGAGCGAGGTGAAGCGGCCACCGGCCTCTTCGACGATGGGGACGAGGGCTGCGATGTCCCACGGCTTCAGGTCCGGTTCGCCGGCGACGTCGAGGACGCCCTCGGCCACCATCATGTACGACCACATGTCGCCGTAGGCCCGGGTGCGCCAGACCCGGCGCGACAGGTCGACGAGCGACTCGAGGCGGTCGTCGTCGTCCCACTGCTGGATGCTGTTGTAGCTCAGGCTCACGTCGGCGAGCTCGGACACCCCGGAGACCCGGAGCGGCCCGTCCAGCGAGAACGCGCCGGAACCCTCGGCCGCCCACCAGCGCTTGCCGAGGGCGGGAGCGCTGACGACGCCGAGCACCGGACGGCCGTCGACCGCGAGCGCGATGAGGGTCGCCCACACCGGCACGCCGCGCAGGTAGTTGGCGGTGCCGTCGATCGGGTCGACCACCCACTGGCGGTGTCCTTCGCTGACGGCCTCGGCCCCGGTGTCCGCCGTCGTCTCCTCGCCGAGGAACGCGTCGTCCGGTCGCTCGGCGGCGAGCCGCTCGCGCAGGGCCCGTTCGACGGCCTGGTCGGCGTCGGTGACGTGCGTGCTGTCGGCCTTCTTCGTCACGTGCAGGTCGGCGGCACGGAAGCGCTCGAGGCTGATCGCGTCGGCGGTGTCGGCGAGGGAGCGGGCGAAGTCCAGGTCGGCGCTGAGGTCCACGTCGCCCAACCTACCGTCGCTACGCGGCGACGACCTCTTCTTCCTCGAGCCGGGTGACCTCGCGCTCCCGGGCGATGCGGGTCCGGCGGGCGACGAGCCCGTGCACGACGACGCAGAGCAGGAGCGCGGCGGCCAGCCAGAGGGCGAGCACGAGCGACGACCGGCCGAGCGACGCGTCCGGGAAGTACTGCAGGTCCTGAGCGGCCTGCAGCCACGCGGCACCGCTCCAGAAGGTGTGCAAGGCGGCGAAGAACCCGGGCTGGAACGCCGGCTGGAAGATCCCGCCGGACGACGTGAAGTTCAGCATCACGAAGAGCATCGTGAGGATCGGGGTGGTCCACCGTCCGAGCACGGGGTGCAGCCCGACGCCGAGTGCGACGATGATCGAGTCGTAGAGCCAGGCGAACAGGAACACCTGCCAGTGGTGGGTGGTGATGACGCCGTAGATCGGTCCGGCGACGATCACGCCGATGCCGGCGACGACCCCCGCTGTGGCGAGCCCGATGACCGCGGTCCACACCGCACGGAGCTTCGTCGCAACCGAGGCCACGGCGATCGCGGACGCGTACCCGCCGACGCTCAGGGCCACGAGCAGGAAGAACAGCCCTTGGCCAGTGGTGTCCTGGTCGCCCGTGGGCACGACGTCGACGACCCGGAACGGCACGTGCTGGTCGTAGGCGATCGGCAGGAACACCTTCTGTGCGGCGCTCGCGGTGGTCTCCGACGCGGCGGTCGAGACGTAGAGCGTGGCACCCGTCGCCGTCGGCGCGTACACCGCGGCGAGGTCGCGATCGCGCACCTGCTGCTCGGCAGCCTTCGTCGAGGCGACGACGTGGGCGACGAGGGCGCCGTCGGACTGGTCGGTCACGGTCTGAGCGAACACCTGGGTGGCCGCGCCCTGGCCGACGATGCCGACCGGCAGTTCCTGCGGGGCCGGGGCGTGGAAGGCACCGAGGTAGGCCAGGCCCATGCCGGCGGCCAGGAACAGCGGCACGAGGATGTGCGAGGCGAACGTCCGCAGCACACGACCGAGGCCGGCGGGTCGCAAGACGCTGTCGGACCGCTGCGGCTTCGGGGCTCGTGGGGACTTGTGGGTGGGGGAGTGGTGCGCGTGCGACGTCGTCGTCGTGCTCGGGGACGGGGCGTCGACAGCGGGGGTCGGCGCAAAGTTGTACTTTGCAACTTCAGACACGACCGCAACTGTACAACCCCGCTGCGTGCTTGTCGACGCCGGCCCGGTGCCGAGGCACTGTCCGGTGCGAGGTTGCCCACTCCGTGCGAGGCGCGCGAGCCCGCACGGAGTGCACGACCTCGCACCGTTCAGGCGCCCCTCGCACGGTGCGAGGTCTGCACCGTGCGAGGGGCGCGGGAACCGGAGTGGTCACGACTCACCGCGCGCCGGCGCTCGAGCGGTCACGAACTGTCGGGTGCCGCCGCTCCAGCCGACAGTTCGTGGCCACTCGACGCACACACCGCGGGGTGTCGTGACCAGCCGCCGACCAGCCGCCGACAACCGCCGACGAGCGCCGACAACCACCCGGCCAGCACCGCCGGCGCGCTACTCGGAACCGGGGTCGGACGCGCCCATGCCGGTCAGCAGCGCCCGGAACGAGTCGAGCCGCTCGACGCCGGTCGGCCCGAGCTCCCCGTCCTGCACCCGGTCGACGATCTCCCAGTCGTGCGCCTGCGCCAACGGGATGCCGTCCCGCGCGGGCCGCACCGGCACGGCGTGCGACGCGAACGCCCGGAAGACGTTCGCGGGGTCGACGTGCCCCAGGCCGAACGACCGCACACCAGGCGTGTCGATGATCCACCCGCCGTCACGGACCTGCAGCGCGATCGACGACGACGACGTGTGCCGCCCCCGCCCGGTCACGGAGTTCACGACCCCGATCGCCCGCGTCGAGCCGGTCAGGGCGTTCACCAGCGTCGACTTGCCCACGCCGGAGTGCCCGACGGTCACGGTCACCTTGTCGTCCAGGAGCTCGTGCAGCGCCTCGAACGGGACGTCGTCCGATCGGCTCGTCACGATCCGCAGATCCAGGCACGCGAAGTGCGCCAGGAACGCAGCCGGGTCGGCGAGGTCGGTCTTCGTGATGCAGAGGATCGGGTCGAGGCCGGCGTCGAACGCGGCCACCAGGTACCGGTCGATCAGGCGGGTGCGCGGCTCGGGGTCGGCGGCGGCCACCACGATGAGCATCTGGTCGGCGTTCGCCACGATGACGCGCTCGACCTCGTCGGAGTCGTCGGCACTCCGTCGCAGCAGTGTGGTGCGCTCGGCGACCTTCACGATGCGCGCGAGCGAGCCCGGGTCGCCCGAGACGTCCCCGACGAGCGACACGTGGTCGCCCGTGACGACGGACTTCTTGCCGAGCTCGCGGGCCTTCGTCGCGGTGATGACGTGGTCGTCGATCAGCACGCCGAACCGCCCGCGGTCGACGTTCGTCACCCACCCGACCGGGGCGTCGTCGTACGTCGGACGGGTCTTCGTGCGCGGTCGGTTGCCCTTCGGGTTCGGACGCACCCGCACGCTCGACTCGTCGTACTGCCCGTACGGCTCGTCGGCGTCGGCGTCGTCACCGTCGACGTCGTCCCACCAGCTCATGCGTCAGTCCCCACTCACCGGTGCAGCGGTCACCGAGGACGCCACGAGCGCGGCCCACAGCTCCGGGAACTGCGGCAGCGTCTTCGCGGTCGACCCGATGTCGTCGACGGCGACGCCGTCGACGACGAGGCCCACGATCGCCCCCGCGGTCGCCATCCGGTGGTCGTCGTACGCGCCCCAGGCGCTGCCGTGGAGCGGCGCCGGCTCTATGCGCAGGCCGTCGTCGAGTTCGTGCACCGCGCCTCCAGACCGGTTGAGGTCCGCCGCCAGCGCGGCCAGGCGGTCCGTCTCGTGCCCCCGCAGGTGACCGATCCCGGTGATCTCGCTCGGGCCGTCCGCCAGCGCGGCCAGCGCGACGAGCGCCGGGGCGAGTTCGCCGCCGCGGCTCAGGTCGAGTTCGAGACCCGGCAAGGAGGCCCCACCCCGGATCCCGACGCCGCCGTCGACGACCAGGTCGTCACCGTCACGGGCCACGCTCGCCCCCCACAGGGGCAGGAGCGTCTCGAGGTCGGCGCCGACCTGCGTCGTCTCGGTCGGCCAGGTGCGGATGCGGACCGTGCCGCCGGCGACGAGCGCGGCGACCGCGAACGGCGCCGCATTGGACAGGTCGGGCTCGATCGTGACGTCACGCGCGCCGATCGGGCCGGGGTGCACGACCCACTCGCCGACCGACGGCTCGTCGACGCGGACGCCGCGGGCACGGAGCGCCGCGACGGTCATCTCGATGTGCGGCATGCTCGGCAGGCGCTCGCCGACGTGGGTGAGGTGCAGGCCCTCGTCGAAGCGGGGGGCCGACAGCAGCAGGCCGGAGACGAACTGCGAGGACGCCGAGGCGTCGATGGTCAGGGCGCCACCGCGGACCGAGCCGGTGCCGGTGAACGAGAACGGCATCGAACCGCCGCCGTCGTCCGTGACGTCGACACCGAGGTCCACGAGTCCCTGCACGATGGCGTGCATCGGCCGCTTGCGGGCGTAGGGGTCGCCGTCGACCGTGACGGGACCGACGGCCAGGGCGGCGAGCGGCGGCAGGAAGCGCATCACGGTGCCGGCCAGCCCACAGTCCAGGCGGACGTCGCCGTGCATCGGGGCGGGCGTGATCCGGAGGTCCGGGCCGTAGGGGTTCGGGGCGGTGCCGGCCGCCGGCTCGAGCTCCTCGATGCCGACGCCGAGCGCACGGAGGCCCGCGATCATCAGCGCCGAGTCACGGGAGTGCAGCGGGAGCCGGATCGTCGAGGGGCCGTCCGCGAGGGCCGCGAGCACGAGCTCCCGGTTCGTCAGCGACTTCGACCCGGGCAGCGCGACGTCACCGCGCAGCGGACCCCCTGCGACCGGGGCGATCCAGGGGTCGGCGGGCTGGGCCCCGCTGTGGGAATGCGTCGTGTCTGCCATCGGTTCACCAGGGTACTGAACGCACCGGGAGGATCAGTGGCGACAGCAACACTCGCACGAGAGCGGACCGGCACGGCGACCGTGCTGACCGCGGTGCCGACGACGCTCGGCACGCTCGGCCTAGACTTGGCGGCGATGACGACCGACGAACCGCAGGCAGCTCCGCACCACCTGGTCGACGAGACCGAGGTGCAGCTCGACGCCGTCGAAGAGGAGCACGAAGCCCTCGACGACGCCGCAGACGAGCCGGTGGACGCGAAGACCGTCTCCGAGGCGGAGCTGCGGTCCCTGTTCGAGGACCAGGCGCTGCCCTTCATGGACCAGCTCTACGGTGCGGCCATGCGGATGACCCGCAACCCGGCCGACGCGTCGGACCTGGTGCAGGAGACGTTCGTCAAGGCCTTCGCCGCGTTCCGCCAGTTCAAGCAGGGCACGAACCTGAAGGCCTGGCTGTACCGGATCCTCACGAACACGTTCATCAACACGTACCGCAAGAACCAGCGGAACCCGTACCAGGGCACCATCGACGAGCTCGAGGACTGGCAGCTCGGCGGCGCGGAGAGCGTCACCCAGTCGATCTCCGCCCGGTCCGCCGAGGCCGACGCGATCGACCACCTGCCGTCCTCCGCCGTGAAGGACGCCCTGCAGGCCATCCCGGAGGACTTCCGGATGGCCGTGTACTTCGCCGATGTCGAAGGCTTCTCGTACCAGGAGATCGCCGACATCATGAAGACCCCCGTGGGGACGGTCATGAGCCGCCTCCACCGTGGCCGCCGGCTCCTCCGTGGGCTCCTGGCGGACCACGCCCGTGAGACCGGCATCGTCCCGGACGCAGCGTCGACGGCGACGATGCGTGGACGGGGACGAGGCGCGGCACAGACGACGAAGGCAACCGCGGCCACGGGTCGCACCGGACGGAAGGACGCACGATGAGCGGCTGCGACTGCTCGAAGGCGAAGGCCGAGCTCGAGGAGTTCCTGCACGACGAGCTCCGCCACGAGGACGCCGCGGACATCCGCGAGCACATGGACGGCTGCGAGGACTGCCAGACCGAGCACCGCGTCGGCGTCGTGCTCATGGAGACCGTCCGTCGCGCCTGCAAGGAGACCGCTCCCGACCAGCTGCGCAGCGAGATCCTCGCGCGCATCCGGGTGGAGCAGGCGACGCACTGACGCCGCGCCGGGCTGGGCTTCGCTGGGCTGGGCTTCGCTGGGCTGCGACCTGGCACGGTCTGGTGTCAGCGCCCGGCCTGGAACGCCTGCGCGACCTCAGCTGCGTCGAGGACGCTGTCGTGCACCCGGACGGTGTCCACGTCACCGGTGAAGGCGTAACCCGCTGCACCGGGCCAACCGGACAGCGTCTGCCGCCCGGCCCGCCAGTGTCCGGGGTACTGCCGCAGCGTGACGGCGTCGGATCGACTGCCCTGCAGTGAACCGTCGACCCAGAGCGTCATCGACCGTGCCTCGAAGGTGGCCACCACGTGGTGCCAGGCGCCGTCGTTCACGGGCGCGGCGGACCCGATGGTGAACTTGAACTGCGAACCGGAGCCCTCGACCCCGAAGCGCAGGACTCCGTCGGCGCCGATGTACAGGTGCCGGTCGCGGTAGGTCGATGCCGCTGATCGGTCCGAGCCGAAGCCGAAGACCCGACCACCGTCGGTGTCGTCGGTCCGGAACCAGGTCTCGATCGTGAAGGTGTTCGGCGCGTCGACCGCGGTGTCCGTGACCGCCCACCCTTCGGCGCCGTCCTCGGTCCAGAACGTCGCGTAGGGGTTCGTCGCGCAGTCCGCGTCGACCCGGGCGGCAGCGGCGGGCGTGAAGGCGCCGTCGGCCCCGGACCCGCTCGAGTCGACGACCTGCGGACCGTTCTTCTCGGCGAAGTCCCACGCCAGTGACGTGCCGGGTGCCGGCTGGTGGAAGCACCCGAAGCCGCCGGTGCCGAGGGCCGAGGCGGTCCCGGTCGAGCCGCTGAACCCGGCGCCCGCGCCCGCGCCAGCGCCGGCTCCAGCGAGCAGGGTGAGGGTGATGGCCGCTGCCGTGAACACCGCGACCGGCGCGGTGGTCGACGTCGGGGTGGTGACGGTCGCGGTCCGGGGCTCCGCGACCACGGGCGAGTGGAGATCGCGTCGAGGCGTGCCGCAGGTGCGGCAGGGGCGACCGGCGACGACGTCCCGATCAGCACGCCCGGCGACGACGAGCACGGCCGTGACGACGCCGGCCAGCAGCAGGGCGGTCCAGTCGCCCCCGCGGATCCAGACGCCCGGCAGCCCGATCCACGGGAACCGCAGCACCCCGACTCCGAGGACCGCCGCGGGTTCGACGGCCGTGCGGTCGGCCGTCGGGTTCGCGTCCCCGCGCAGACGCAGGCCCCCGTCCGGTTCGATGCGCTCGAGCCGGTGCAGACGGAGTCGATCCCGGTGGTCGGGGTCCTCGACGAGCAGCACCCGTCCGGCCTCGAGGTCGTCCGGGTCGACGGGCATCGCGGCGACGACGTCCCCGGTGCGGATCCCGGGGGCCATCGAGTCGGAGACGACCGTCGTGACGTGCCACCCGAACGCCGCGGGGAGCGACGCCCACAGTGCGAGCAGCAGCACCGACCAGAGGACCGTCCGTGCCGAGACCGCGAGGAGCAGCCGGGGCAGGTCGCCGACGCAGCGGACGTGACGGCGGGTGGCGACGTTCGGCATCGGCTGCTCCTCGGGTCGGGCGGGACGGGCGGGTCGGACGGTTCTGGTGGGACGGATCGGGACGGGGATCAGTCGGTCTGCGCTTCCCACACGAACGTGGTGCCGGCCTCGGACGACTGCACGGTGTTCGGCGCGCCCTCGCTCAGGTCGTAGCTGAACCGGTAGGTCGTGCTCGCCGTGCCCGTCGTGGGCTTCCATGCGTCGACGCCGGTGCCGAAGGACTCGGACGCCATGAGGTCGGCGAGCGTCCCGTCGTGCACGGTCGTCCCCGTGAAGGTGCTGCAGTCGCCCGCGGTGCCGAGGCTGCCGCGCTCGACCGTCAGCCCGAGGTGCTCGGCGAGGGAGTCGGCGTCGGTCGCGTCTGCGGCGTAGAGCTTCACGGTCGAGGCGTTGGTGGTGTTCGCCGTCACCGTGATGCAGTTCGAGCCGGCGGACCCCGGAACCAGGTCGTCGACGTCGAACATCGCGACGCCCTGGTCGTCGTCGGTGAGGGAGACGGCACCGGTGCGCCAGCTGTTCGCGGCGTTGTCGGTGCTGCTCGAGAAGGCGGCGTACGAGGCGGTTGCGATGAGGGCACCGCTCGCGACGACGGCGAGCGGGAAGGCGATCCAGGCGGCCGTGCGGCCGTGGCGGGAGGTGATGTGCATGGCTGTCCTGTCGGTCGGTTCACCCGGCGGGTGATATGACAGCAGAGTATATGAATATCAGTTGTTATGGAACCCCGTCGCAACACGACCGACGGCCCGGGTAGGTTGGCCGACATGACCCTCTCCGTCGAGTCGACCACCACCTGGTCCGACACGGACGTCGCCGACGTCGCCGCCCTCGTCCGCCTGCTCGGTCACGACGTCGACGATGCGTCGATGCGCGCCCGCCTCGACCGGCTCACCCCCGAAGCCGGGCACCGCACGTGGGTGGTCCGCGGTGACGACGGCCGGGTCGTCGCCGTCGCCGGCGCCCAGGTCACGTGGGCGTACGCCAGCGACGAGCCGACGGCGCAGCTGCTGCTGCTGGTCGTCGACGACACGGCCAGGAGGCTCGGCACCGGTTCGGCGCTCATCGGCACGTTCGAAGCATGGGCGGTCGAGCAGGGCGCCCGTCGCCTCAGCGCCGTCAGTGCGGCCGCGACGGACAGCGCGCACCGGTTCTACCAGAAGCGCGGCTACCACGACGCCGGGGTGCGGTACACGAAGATCGCGTAGCGCCACCTTCCTGGCGAACGTCGAAGCGCCCCGTGCAGGAGTCCCTCGGACTCCCGCACGGGGCGCTTCCCGTGACTAGGCCGACGCGCTCAGCGCCGTGTCGATGACGTCGGCGGCCTCCTGCGCGGAGCGCTTCGAGGACCCCGTGGCCGGTGCGGCACTCGCCGAGCGGGCCGCGACGGACAACGGGCGACCGCCCAGGTGCGGCGACAGGTTCATGCAGACGAACGGCCAGGCGCCCTGGTTCTCCGGCTCCTCCTGTGCCCACACGACGTCGGCGTCCGGGTAGCCCGCCAGGACCTCGAGGATGCGGTCGAGGGGGAGCGGGGCGAGCTGCTCGAGGCGGACGAGTGCGACGTCGGTGACGCCGCGCTTGTCGACCTCGGCACGCAGGTCGTGGTGCACCTTGCCGGAGTGCAGCACCACGCGACGCACGGCGCTCTTGTCGGTGATCCGCGCGTCGTCCAGCACGGGCTCGAACGTTCCGGTCGTGAAGTCCTCGACCGCGCTCGTCGCCTGGCGGAGCCGGAGCATCGCCTTCGGGGAGAACACGACGAGCGGCTTCTGCGGACGGGCCCAGGCCTGCCGGCGGAGCAGATGGAAGTACGACGCCGGGGTCGACGGGCGCGCGACGATCATGTTGTCCTCGGCGCACAGCTGCAGGTAGCGCTCGATGCGTGCCGACGAGTGGTCCGGCCCCTGACCCTCGTACCCGTGCGGCAGCAGCAGGACGAGGCCGGAGCGCTGCCCCCACTTCTGCTCAGCGGACGAGATGAACTCGTCGATGACGATCTGGGCGCCGTTCGCGAAGTCGCCGAACTGCGCCTCCCAGAGCACGAGGGACTCGGGACGCTCCACCGAGTAGCCGTACTCGAAGGCCATCGCCGCGTACTCGCTCAGCAACGAGTCGTACACGTAGAACCGGGCCTGGTCCTCGGTGAGGTTCGACAGCGGCAGCCATTCCTGGCCGTTCACCCGGTCGTGGAACACCGACTGGCGCTGGACGAACGTGCCGCGTCGGGCGTCCTGTCCGGCGAGGCGGACGGGCTTGCCCTCGACCAGGATCGAGCCGATCGCCATGAGCTCGGCCATCGCCCAGTCGATGCCGCCGTTGCGCGTCATCTCGGTGCGCTTGGTCAGCAGCTGCTGCAGCTTCGGGTGGATGGAGAACCCGGCGGGCGGGTTGCTGTGCGCGTCGCCGATCGCCCGGACGAGTTCTTCGGAGACGGCGGTCTCGTGCACCTCGACCTCGGAGTCGTCGCGCTGTGCGGCCGGGCGTTCGAGCCCCTGCACCGCACCGTCGTCGTCGACCTCGATGACCGGGATGGTGCCGGTCTGTGCCTCGTGCGTCTCGGCGAAGGCGCGTTCCAGGCGGTCCTGGAAGTCGCGGTGCGCCTCGTCGTACTCCTCTTGCGTGATGTCACCACGGCCGACGAGGGCCTCGGTGTACAGCGTGCGGACGGAGCGCTTCGCCTCGATGAGGTTGTACATCAGCGGCTGCGTCATCGAGGGGTCGTCGCCCTCGTTGTGCCCACGGCGGCGGTAGCAGATCAGGTCGATCACGACGTCGCGGTGGAACTCCTCGCGGTACGCGAAGGCGAGTTCGGCGACGCGGGCGACGGCCTCGGGGTCGTCGCCGTTCACGTGGAAGATCGGTGCCTGGATCGTCTTCGCGACGTCGGTGGAGTACACGGAGCTGCGGGCCGACTCGGGAGGGGTGGTGAACCCGACCTGGTTGTTGATGACGAGGTGGACCGTGCCGCCGGTGCGGTACCCGCGGAGCTGCGACATCTGCAGCGTCTCGACGACCACGCCCTGGCCGGCCATCGCCGCGTCGCCGTGCACGAGCACGGGGAGCACGCCGAAGCTACCGGGTGCCTCGCGGTCCTGCTTGGCGCGGACGATGCCCTCGAGCACGCCGTCGACGGCTTCGAGGTGGGACGGGTTCGCGGCGATCGTCACCGGGATGCTCGAGCCGTCGGACGTGCGGAACACGCCCTCGGTGCCGACGTGGTACTTCACGTCGCCGGAGCCCTGACCGGACACCGTGCCCGGCAGCGAGGACCCCTCGAACTCACGGAAGATCTGCCCGTAGGTCTTGCCGGCGATGTTCGTCAGCACGTTCAGGCGGCCACGGTGGGCCATGCCGATCGCGACCTCGGCCAGTCCGGCTCCGGCGGCGTGCTGGATCAGGGTGTCGAGGAAGGCGATGGTGGACTCGCCGCCCTCGAGCGAGAAGCGCTTCTGGCCGACGTACTTGGTCTGCAGGAAGGTCTCGAACGCCTCGGCTTCGTTGAGCTTGCCGAGGACGCGGAGCTGCTCGTCCTTCGAGGGCTTCGAGTACGGCACCTCGATGCGCTCCTGCACCCAGCGACGCTGTTCCGGGTCCTGGATGTGCATGTACTCGATGCCGACCGTGCGGCAGTAGGCGTCGCGCAGGATCCCGAGGACGTCGCGGAGCGGAGCCGAGGTGGTGCCGGCGAGCCCACCGGTGACGAACTCGCGGTCGAGGTCCCAGAAGGTCAGCCCGTGGCTCTCGATCTCGAGGTCGGGGTGCGTGCGCTGGCGGTACTCGAGCGGGTCGATGTCGGCCATCAGGTGCCCACGGACGCGGAAGCTGTTGATGAGCTCCTGCACGCGCGCGGTCTTGTTCACCCGGTGCGCCAGGTCGACGTTGATGTCGTTCGCCCACTGGATCGGCTTGTAGGGGATCCGGAGCGCGGCGAAGATGCCGTCGTAGAAGCCGTGCTCGCCGATCAGGCGCTCGTGCACGTGCTTGAGGTACTCACCCGAACCGGCGCCCTGGATGACTCGGTGGTCGTAGGTGCTCGTCAGGGTGATGGTCTTGCCGATGCCGAGCTCGACCAGGGTCTTCGACGCCGAGCCCTGGAACTGCGCCGGGTACTCGAGGGCGCCGGCGCCGATGATCGAGCCCTGCCCCTTCGTCAGACGCGGGACCGAGTGCACGGTGCCGATGCCGCCCGGGTTGGTGAGCGAGATCGTCGTGCCCTGGAAGTCCGCCGGGGTGAGCTTGTTGTCACGGGCACGCTTGACGAGGTCTTCGTAAGCGGAGAGGAACTGCCCGAACGTCAGGGTCTCCGCGCGCTTGATGCTCGGCACCAGGAGCGAGCGGGTGCCGTCCTTCTTCGGGACGTCGATCGCGATGCCGAGGTTCACGTGCGCCGGGGCGACGACGAACGGCTTGCCGTCGCGCTCCTCGTAGTAGACGTTCTGGCTCGGGAAGTCCTTGAGCGCCTGCACCATCGCCCACCCGATCAGGTGCGTGAAGGAGATCTTGCCGCCGCGGGCGCGTCGCAGGTGGTTGTTGATGACGATCCGGTTGTCGATCATCAGCTTCGCCGGGATCGTCCGGACGCTCGTGGCGGTCGGGACGGCCAGCGAGGCGTCCATGTTCGACGCCAGCGTCTTCGCCATGCCCCGGAGCGGGGTCGCCACGTCCTCGTGGGTCTCCTCGTGGTCATCGGCGGCGTCGTTCGCCTCGGCCGGGATCGGCTGCGGCGCCGGCTGACGCGAGGTGGTCTTCGCCTGGATCGGGCCCGACTTCGCCTCGCCCGGGGTGTCCCCGGTGGCCGGCTGCTGCGGCGACGACTGCTGCTGCTGCGTCGGCGCCTGCTGCGCAGTCGCTGCCTGCTGCCCAGCCGCCGTCTGCTGCGCGGGGGACCCCGTCGGAGCCGGAGCGTCACCGACCTGCGTGCGGTGGTAGCTCTCGAGGACCGGCCACCAGGACTTGTCGACCGACTCCTTGTCCGCGACGAACTGCTCGTAGAGCTCGTCGACGAGCCACTCGTTCGCCCCGAATTCGCCCGCGGTCTCGTCCGTTCCGGTCAGATGG
The DNA here is from genome assembly GCF_003234665.1 of Curtobacterium sp. MCLR17_059. NCBI lineage: Bacteria > Bacillati > Actinomycetota > Actinomycetes > Micrococcales > Microbacteriaceae > Curtobacterium > Curtobacterium sp. MCLR17_059. The sequence goes on from NZ_QKSU01000002.1 coordinate 134,909, forward strand.
CTCGACACAGCCGATCGCCCACTCTCCGTCGATAGATGCTCGTGTGTGTCGTGCGGAGCAACCCTGCGCCGCACAGGTGCCAAGCCTAGCCGCTCCGACATGTCCGTTCCGTGTCAGCCGCGGCGCGAGTCGGCAGCCCCCGGAGCACCCGGTCGGGGCCGTGACGGGAGCCGTACAGTGGAGCGCATGAGGTTCTACGAGACGCGGCCGACGCACGACCTGACCTACTCCGACGTCTTCCTCGTCCCGAGCCGTTCCGGCATGACGAGCCGCTTCGACGTCGACCTCGCGGCGAACGACGGCAGCGGTGCCACGATCCCGATCGTCAGCGCCAACATGAACTCCGTCACCGGCCCCCGGCTCGCCGCCACCCTGGCCCGCCGCGGTGGTCTGGGCGTGCTGCCGCAGGACATGCACCTGCAGGACCTCGACGCCGCGATCCGCTGGGTGAAGGACCAGCCGGTCGACTTCGACACCGCCTACGACATGGGTGCGCAGACCACCGTCGCCGAGGCCCTCGAGCAGCTCCTGCCGGTGGCCGGCCGTGGTGTGGTCGTCCGCGACGCCGACGGCGAGTACCTCGGCTGCGTGCCCGCGACCCGCCTCGGCACCGCCGGCCCCGACGCCGTCCTCGGTGACCTGCTGCACGGCGCCTCGACCGCGATCGACGCCGAGGACGCCGGCACACCCCGCCACGTGTACGACGTGCTCTCGGCCGCCGAGGTCGACTTCGCGCCGGTCATGCGGCACGGCCGGGTCGTCGGGACCACGAGCCAGACGAGCGCGATCCGCTCCGACATCTACACGCCCGCCGTCGACGCTTCCGGCCGGCTCCGGGTCGCTGCCGCGCTCGGCATCAACGGCGACGTCGCGGCCAAGGCGAAGGCGCTGGCCGCCGCGGGCGTGGACGTCCTGGTCCTCGACACCGCGCACGGTCACCAGGACAGCATGCTCCGCGCACTCCGCACGGTCGCGTCGCTGCAGCTCGGCATCCCGCTCGTCGCCGGCAACGTCGTCACCGCCGACGCCGTCACGCACCTGGTCGGGGCCGGAGCGGACATCATCAAGGTCGGCGTCGGACCGGGCGCCATGTGCACCACCCGCATGATGACGGCCGTCGGTCGCCCGCAGTTCTCCGCCGTGCTCGAGACCGCCGCGGCTGCCCGCTCGCTCGGTGCGCACGTCTGGGCGGACGGCGGGGTGCGCTACCCGCGCGACGTCGCCCTCGCGCTGGCAGCCGGGGCGTCCGCCGTCATGATCGGCTCGTGGTTCGCCGGCACGCTCGAGGCCCCCGGTGTCCTGCGCCGCGACGCCGCCGGCAAGGCGTACAAGGAGAGCTGGGGCATGGCCTCGGCGAAGGCCGTCCGCGAGCGCTTCGAGCGGCTCGACCCGTACGAGCGGGCCCGCAAGGCGCTCTTCGCCGAGGGGATCTCGTCGTCGACGATCTACCTCGACCCGGAGCGCCCGAGCGTCGAGGACCTGCTCGACATGATCACCACCGGCGTCCGCAGCTCCGCCACCTACGCGGGCGCGTCGTCCCTCGCCGAGTTCTCCGAGCGCGCGCTGGTCGGCATCCAGTCCGCCGCCGGGTACGAGGAGGGCAAGCCCCTGCCCGTCAGCTGGTAGCGCGGACGGGGCGTGCGTCGCCCTGGTCGCGACCACGGACGGACGGGAGGCGCGGTGCCAGCTGGCACCGCGCCTCCCGTCCGTCCTTCCGCTGCGTCTACCGGCGTCGGGTCGCGTCCTCGACCTCGCCCACCAGCTCCTCGAGGATGTCCTCGAGGAACAGCACGCCGATCGTGCGGCCGTCCGCGTCGAAGGCGCGGGCCACGTGGCGCCCGGCGGCCCGCATGGTCGCGAGCGCGTCCTCGAGGTCCATCTCGGTGTAGAGCGAGATGAGCTGACGGATGCGCTTCGGCGGCACCGGGTCGTCGAACTCGTCCGGACGCAGGTCGATGACGTCCTTCACGTGCACGTAGCCCGTGGGCGAGCCGTCCTCGCCGACGAGCACGTAGCGGGAGAACCCGCGCTGTGCCACGGCGTGCTCGACGTCGGCCGGGGTGGCGTCGTCGGGCAGGGTGACGAGTTCGGCCATCGGCACGGCGACGTCACGGACCTTCTTCTCGGTGAACTCGAACGCCAGGGCGAGCTTGCCGTCGTCGGTCAGGGTGCCCTCGCGGCGTGACTGCTCCACGATGGTCTGCACCTCCTCCACCGTGAAGGCGCTCACCGCTTCGTCCTTGGGCTCGACGCGGAACAGCCGCAGCACGGCGTTCGCGACCTCGTTCAGGCCGACGATGACCCAGTGCAGGCCGTGACCGATGTACCAGAGCGTCGGGACGAGCAGCAGTGCGGCGCGGTCCGGCATCGAGAACGAGATGTTCTTCGGCACCATCTCGCCGAACACCACGTGCAGGAACGACACGAGCAGCAGCGTGAACACGAAGGCCACGGTGCCGATCACCTCGGCGCTCCAGCCGGTCAGGTGCAGCGGGACCTCGAGCAGGTGGTGGATCGCCGGCTCGGACACGTTCAGGATGAGCAGCGAGCAGACCGTGATGCCGAGCTGGGTCGTCGCGAGCATGCGGGTGGCGTGCTCCATCGCCCACAGCGTCATCTGCGCGGCCTTCGAGCCCTCTTCGGCGCGGGGCTCGATCTGCGAACGGCGTGCGGAGATGACCGCGAACTCCGCTGCGACGAAGTACGCGTTGCCCATCAACAGGACGACGAGCCAGAAGATGCCCCACCAGTCAGAGCTCATCGGGTGCTGCCCTTCGTCGTGGTGGCCGAGGCCTTCGTGGTGGTCGGGGTGCTCTTGGTGGACGGGATGATGATCGCGGTCGCCGCCGTGTCGGTCGACGGGCGCGTCGGGGTCCAGCGGATGCGGTCGATCCGACGGCCGTCCAGCCGCTCGACGCGGAACACACCGCCGTCCAGTGGCACCTCGTCGCCGACGACGGGCAGGCGGCCCAGCGTCGACATGACGAACCCGCCGACGGTCTCGTACGGGCCCTCCTCGGGCACCTTCACGCCGGCGCGGTCCTCGAGCTCGTCGGGACGCAGCAGACCGGGGAAGGTCAGCCAGTCGCGGGAGCGGACCACGTCGATGCGGGCGCGGTCGTGCTCGTCGGAGACCTCGCCGACGATCTCCTCGATCAGGTCCTCGAGCGTGACGACCCCGGCGGTGCCGCCGTACTCGTCGACGACGATGACCATCTGGTAGCCGCGGCCGCGGACCTCGGCGAGCAGGGTGTCGCCGGGCATGGTCTCCGGCACGCGTTCGGCGTCGGTCATGAGCGCCCCGACGGGGACCTCCGGACGCTTCTCGCGCGGCACGGCGACGGCCTGCTTGACGTGCACGATGCCGACGACGTCGTCCGCGTCCTCCTCGATGACGGGGAAGCGGCTGAAGCCGGTCTTGCGGGCGAGGGCGATGACGTCCTCGGCAGACTCCGACACGCGGATGGTGGAGAGCCGCGGGCGCGGGGTCATCACGTCGCTGGCGCTCAGCTCGGAGAACGAGATGGTGCGCTCGAGGAGCGTCGCGGTGTCCTGTTCGAGCGAGCCCTCGGAGGCCGAGCGACGCAGCAGCGAGGTGAGTTCCTCGGCGCTGCGGGCACCGGAGAGTTCCTCCTGCGGCTCGATGCCCAGCGACCGGAGCACGGCGTTCGCGGTGCCGTTCAGCAGCGCGACGGCGGGCTTGAAGACCGTCGTGAACGCGATCTGCAGCGGGACCACGAGCCTGGCGGTCTGCAGGGGCAGCGCGAGCGCGAAGTTCTTCGGCACGAGCTCGCCGAGGATCATCGACAGCAGGGTCGCGATGACGAGCGCCACGATCGAGCCGACGGTCTCGACGATGCCCTCCGGCAGGTTCATCGCCAGGAACGGTGCCTCGAGCAGCTTCGCGATCGAGGGTTCGAGCAGGTAGCCGGTCAGCAGCGTGGTCAGCGTGATGCCGAGCTGTGCGCTGGACAGGTGCGTCGAGGTGACCTTCAGCGCGCCGATGACCGGCGCGAGGCCGGCTTCACCGCGGTCGCGCCGCGCTTCGACGTCGGCGCGGTCGAGGTTGACCAGCGCGAACTCGGACGCGACGAAGACACCCGTGCCGAGGGTCAGCAGGATGCCGCCGATCAGCATGACGATGTCGATCGGACTCATGATTCACCCCCGTTCGCGCACAGGGATGACGTGCAGCTCACCGAGTGAGCGGCGGATGAGTGAGGCGAAGAACTATTCGGGGGATCGTCCACAGTGCTGCCAATCGTACTGCCTGCGCGGTCGCCGGACCGTGAATCCGTACAGAACGGACCCGCGCCTAGGCCGTGATCCGCGCGCGGTGGTACTGCTGCGGCTCGTAGTCGACCGGCACGCGGAGTTCGACGGCGGCACGGAGCGCGAACGACGGGTCGCGGAGCATCTCGCGACCGATCATCACGACGTCGGCCAGGCCGGTCGCGACGATCTGCTCGGCCTGGAACGCCTCGGAGATCATGCCCACGGCGATCGTCGGGATGCCGGCGTCGCGCTTGATCGCCGCGGCGTGCGGCACCTGGTAGCCGGGGCCGACCGGGATCGGCGCGCTCGCGACGTTGCCGCCGGTCGACACGTCGGCCAGGTCGGCACCGTGCTCCGCGGCCCAGCGGGCGACGACGGTGGTCTCGTCGAGCGTGAGCCCGCCGTCGACCCAGTCGGTGGCCGAGAAGCGGACGACGATCGGGAAGCCCTCGCCGACCTCGGCGCGCACGGCGTCGACGACCTCGAGCAGCGCGCGGGCACGGTTCTCGAGCGAGCCGCCGTACTGGTCGGTGCGCTGGTTGCTGAGCGGCGAGAGAAACTGGTGCAGCAGGTAGCCGTGAGCCGCGTGGATCTCGACCAGGTCGAACCCGGCCTCGACCGCGCGGCGGGCGGACTGCGCGAAGGCGAGGGCGACGACGCGGATGTCCTCCACCGCGAGCTCGCGCGGGACGTCGTAGCCGTCGAAGGCCACGGCCGACGGCGCGACCGTGGTCCAGCCGCCCTGGTCGGCGGGGACGGTGCCGTGCGTGGTGTCCCAGGGGCGGTAGGTCGACGCCTTGCGCCCGGCGTGCGCGAGCTGGATGCCCGCCGCGGCCCCCTGCTCGTGCAGGAAGTCGACGATCGGCTTGAACGCGTCGCGCTGCTGGTCGTTCCACAGCCCGAGGTCCTGCGGGGTGATCCGTCCCTCGGGCACGACGCCCGTCGCCTCGACGACGACCGCGCCGGCGCCGCCCTTGGCGAACCCGCCCAGGTGCACGAGGTGCCACGGCGTCGGGACGCCGTCCTGCTGGTCCACCGAGTACTGGCACATCGGGGAGACCCAGATGCGGTTGCGGACGGTCAGGTCACGGACGGTGATCGGGTCGAACAGGGCGTGCGTCACGCGGGCTCCTCAGAGGACGGGTGCCGGCGCCTCGGCCAGTTCCGTCAGGAACGACCGCAGCGACGCCGGCGACGTGTAGTGGTGGCCGACCGCCCCGATCGCTTCCGCACCGGTGGCGTTCTCGGCCCTGTTGTCCACGAACACCATCTGACCCGGGTCGATTCCCAAGCGTGCACAGGTGTCGCGGTAGATGGATGCCGCGGGCTTCAGGACGTGCTCCTCGGCGCTCACCACGACGGTCTCGAACAGCGAGCCCATCGGGGAGCGGCGGTACGGGTCGCCGAAGTCGAAGCCCGCGTTCGAGAGCAGGGCGACACGGGTGCCGGCGTCGTGCAGCTCCTCGACGATCTCGAGGGTCTCCGGCTCGACCTCGAACCACCCGGTGAAGTCGATCGCCCAGAACCGGTGGATCTCGGAGATGCTCCAGCTCCGTCCGGTCCGTTCCGCGATGGCACGCCAGTACGCCACGACGGACAGGTCGCCGCGGTCCAGGTCGTGCCGGAGCTCCTGGTACACCGGGAACAGCTCGTCCGCCGGGACCCCGGTGGCGGCCACGAGTGCGTCCCGCGAGGCGTGCGGCGTCCGGCTGATCACCTCGCCGTAGTCGAAGACCACCACGCGACCAGGCAGGAACAGGCTCATGTGCTCCACCGTAACGTGGGGCCGGTGAACGACTTCGTGCCCGTCCGACCGTCCGATGCCGCCGTGTGGGTCACCGCGCCGACGGGGGAGTCCACCAAGTACCGCCGCGGGGTGCTCGGCGTCGCGACCGGGTCCGACCAGTACCCCGGCGCCGCGGTGCTCGGGGTCGACGCCGCCGTGCACACCGGCGTCGGCATGGTCCGGTACGTCGGACCGTCACGCGCCACCGACCACGTGCTCACCCGCCGCCCCGAGGTCGTGTCCGGCGTCGGACGCGTGCAGGCCTGGCTCGTCGGCTCCGGGATCTCGGCGCCGACGCTCGGTGAGCTGGACGCGACGACGGCGGCGGGCTTCTCGCACGCCTCCGACGACGGCGTCCCGGTCGTCGTCGACGCCGGGGCGATCCCGCTCGTCGACCTCGGGCCGCTCGCCGTGCTCACCCCGCACGCCGGTGAGCTCGCTTCGTTCCTCGGGGTCGATCGTGCCGAGATCGAGCAGGACCCGGCCGCCGCAGCGCTCCGGGCGGCGGAGCAGACCGGCAGCGTCGTGCTGCTCAAGGGCGAGCGGACCCACGTGGTCACCCCGGACGGGTCGGTGCGGCTCGTGGCGTCCTCGGCGACGCCGTGGCTCGCGGCGGCCGGTGCCGGGGACGTGCTGGGCGGGGTGCTCGGGGCGCTCGTCGCCGCGCGGCAGGGCTCCGTCGAGGCGACCGGTTCGTCGCTCACCCCGTCGGACCTCGCGCACCTGGCCGCGTCGGCCGCGGTGGTGCACGGGCTCGCGGCGCGGCGGGCCTCCGGCGGCGGGCCGTTCCCGATGACGACGCTCATCGCCGAGCTGCCGGGGGTCGTGCGGGACCTGGTCGTCGACGGGGACGCGCGCGGCTAGCGGTCGGTGCGCGTGCACCTTCCGACGATCCACGAGGGGATCGACGCGTGTTCTGTCGAAGGATGCGCACGCGATGGATTCGTGCGCATGTTCCGACGGGACACCACGGGTTCGACAGGTGCAAGGTCGCAACATGCGCACGCATCAGCCAGCGGGTGCGGCTCCAGGACGCGACGACCGACGGACGGGAGGCGCGGTGCCAGCTGGCACCGCGCCTCCAGGCCGTCGGCGGGCACGTCACGGGCGTGACGCGCGTCGTGGACGTCAGCTCGCGGGGGTCGCGTGCACCAGGAACTCGACGGAACCCGCGTCGTCGACCTTGACGAACCCCAGGCTCGGGGCCTGCACGCCGTAGTCCGAGAAGGTGATCGGGACCGAACCGGAGATGTCGACGCCGTCGCCGTTCAGGCCGACCTGCAGCTTCGCGGTGACGTCCTTCGTGACGCCGTGCAGGGTGAGCTTCCCCGGAGCCGTCACGGTCGTCGTGTCGGAGCCGCTCGGGACCGCGTCGGCGATCGGTCCGGTGAGTTCGAAGGTGGCCTCGGGGAAGGCCGCGGCGTCCATCGCGGAGTCGCGGAAGTAGGCGTCGCGCTGGTCGGAGTCGGTGGTGATGTCGGCGACCTGCACCGTGATCTTCGCGGCGGTGATGCTCGTGCCGTCGACGGTCGCGGTGCCGGAGACGCTGTCGGTGCGGCCGGTGACGGTGACGTCGGAGCCGTTCAGGACCTCGTGGACGCGGTACCCGGCTTCCGAGTCGCCGCCGACCGTCCACTCGCCGGACAGGTCCGTATCGTCGAGGGTGGAGGCCTCGCGGGTGGCGGCGACGGACGGCGCGGCCGAGGCCTTCGCGTTCTCGTTGCTCGTGTAGACGTTCGTGAAGACCACCGCGCCCACGACGCCGAGGACGACGACGGCGGCGATGACGGAGATCCAGATGACGGCCTTGCGGCGCTTGCGCGGGGTGTCGGAGGTCACGAGCAGAACGGTGACACGTCATGCTCGGGAGACCCTGAGTCCGTGGCAGCGATCGCCCCCGCTCCGGCCGCTACGCTCGTCCGGTGCAGAGGACCTCGACCCGGTGGCTCGAACTCGCCGGCTTCGTCCTGGCGTTCGTCGCCGTGCACGGGTTCCTGTGGTGGCTGACCCTCGTGTCGGCGAACCTGCCGCTCGGTGACGTGACCATCACCTACAGCCGCTGGATCGAGACCGGGCGGACCGCGGACTTCTGGGTCGGCGTCGACGGCGCGTGGGTGTACCCGATCCTGGCGATCGTGCCGATGGCGGCCGCGGCCCTCGGGGGAGTCGCATCGATCGGCACCGGCTGGCTGCTGCTGATGGTGCTGCTCGACGCCGTGGCGTGCGCGTTCCTGTGGCGGTTCCGGGCGCGCGTGGGGTCGTCGGACCGCTTCGGCGTGCACGGCGTGCGGGTCGTCTGGTGGTGGCTGCTGTTCCTGCTCGCGCTCGGGCCGATCGCGCTCGGTCGGATCGACACCGTCGCGACGGTGTTCGCGCTGGTGGGCGTGGCGTTCGTGGCCTCGAGGCCGGCCGTCGCGTCCGCGCTCTTCACCGCCGGTGCCTGGACGAAGGTGTGGCCCGCGGCGCTCGTCGCGGTGCTGCTGCTCCTGCGTCGCGGACACCGCCGGGGTGTGCTCGCCGGGGCCCTGGTGCTGAGCGCCCTGATCGTGCTCGTCGACGTGCTGTGGGGCGGTGCGCCGTACCTGCTGTCCTTCGTCGGTGAGCAGACCGGCCGTGGGCTGCAGATCGAGTCACCGCTCGCGACGCCCTTCATGTGGGCCGCAGCGTTCGGCGTCCCGGGTGCAGCGGTGTTCTACGACCAGGAGATCCTGACCTTCGAGGTGTCCGGTGCCGGCACGTCCGCCGCCGCCGCGGTGTCGACGCCGCTGATGGCCGTCGTCGTGGTGGCCGGGGTCGTGCTCGCGCTCTGGGCCGCGCGCCGCGGTGCCCGTCGGGCCGAGCTCGCGCCGGTCCTGGCGCTGCTGTTCGTCGCGGCGCTCATCGCGACGAACAAGGTGGGGTCGCCGCAGTACATCGGCTGGTTCGTGGTGCCGATCGTGTGGGGGCTCGCCGCCGGCACCCCCAGTGCGCGCCGGTTCGTGCCGATCGCCGTGACCGCGCTGCCGATGGCCCTGCTCACGCAGGTCATCTACCCGGGCTACTACGACCAGTTGCTCGGGGTGCAGCCGTGGATCCTCGTGGTGCTCACGGTCCGGAACGTGCTCGAGGTGGCGATCCTGGTGTGGAGCGTCGTCGTGCTGGTGCGGATGGGGCGGGCTGCGGGGTCCGGACGGGTGTCGGCGCGCTCGTCGCCGTCCGTGCGCGACCAGCCCGAGCCGGGCAGGATGGACGCATGATCGTCGCCTTCTCCGTCGCTCCGTCCGGTGGTCCCGCTGCAACGTCCGACGGGTCCGTGCACGACGCCGTCGCGGCCGCTGTCCGCGTGGTGCGCCAGAGCGGGCTGCCGAACCGCACCTCGTCGATGTTCACCGAGATCGAGGGGGAGTGGGACGAGGTCATGGACGTCGTCAAGCGCGCCACCGAGGCCGTCGGTGCGTACGGCACGCGGGTGTCACTCGTGCTCAAGGCCGACATCCGACCCGGGCACACCGGCGAGATCGACGGCAAGCTCGAACGGCTCGAGGCCGCGCTCGGCGAGTAGCGGTCAGCGGCGCCGACGCGGACGCCTGCGGCGACGGGGGTCGGTGCCGAGGACCGCGGCGACCGTCAGCATGACGAGGCCGGCGACCGCGAACACCACGACGATGACGATCCCGATCGGGTCGGTCGCGTCCTCGCAGTTCGCGGGCGCGCCGGCGGCGCAGGAGGCCAGGACGGTCGTGACGGTGGGCACGTCGTCATCCTGCACCGCAGCGTCGCCCGACACGCCGGAGCGGTCCCTCGGATGTCGGTGGCCGGGTGTCTCATGGTCTGCATTGAGCCACTTCCGGTGGCCCCGAGACGACGATGAGGAGCGCGTGATGATGCACGACGGCTGGTGCCCCGACTGCGACCTGCGAACGGTCGTCATCGACACGGACGAACAGGGCGAGAACGCCTGGGCGACCTGCGCGGAGTGCGGCACCGGATGGGTGCACCGCGACGAGCTGCCCGAGCAGGCCCCCGCACGGACCCGCACCCCGGAGCGCCAGGCGGCCTGAGCTCCCGCGGGCTTTCGCTGGTCCGTTGGAGCGGTCTACACTCGATGGACCAGGACATCACGGCCGCCCCGTCCGGTGGGGTGCTGCACCGTCGTCCCGCTCCGCCCGCACGAGAACAGGCCCCATGTCACCGCTCACGCCTGCGCGTCGCACCCTCGCGCTCATCTCGCTCGCCCTCGGCGGGTTCGCCATCGGCTCGACCGAGTTCGTCGCGATGGGGCTGCTGCCGAACATCGCGCAGGCCCTGCTCCCCGAGCAGTACGGCATCGACCCCGACGCCGGGATCGCCCACGCCGGCTGGCTCGTCAGTGCCTACGCCCTCGGGGTCGTCGTCGGTGCGCCGACCATCGCGGCGATGTCCGCCCGGTTCCCGCGCAAGGGCCTGATCCTCGTGCTGCTCGTCGGGTTCGTCGTCGCGACGATCGCGAGCGCGCTGCTGCCCTCGTTCGGTCTGGTGCTCGTCGCCCGCTTCGTCGCGGGTCTGCCGCACGGCGCCTACTTCGGCATCGCGTCGATCGTCGCCGGCGACATGATGGGCCCGGGCAAGCGCGGCAAGGGCATCGCCATGGTGCTGCTCGGCCTGTCGGTCGCGAACGTCGTCGGCGTCCCGGCGATCACGTGGGTCGGACAGGTGGCCGGGTGGCGGGTGGCGTACGGCGTCGTCGCCGCGCTGTTCGCCCTGACGTTCCTGGCCGTCGCGGCCTTCGTGCCGAAGAGCGCCCGCGACGAGCACGCCACGATCGGCCGTGAGCTCCGGGCGTTCCGCGTGCCGCAGGTGTGGATCGTGATGGGCCTCGGCGCCGTCGGGTTCGGCGGGTTCTTCGCGGTCTACTCGTACATCTCGCCGCTCGTGCAGAACGTCACCGGCATGCCCGAGTCGTTCGTGCCGATCGTGCTCGTCGTCGTGGGCATCGGCATGGTCGTCGGCGGGGTGCTCGGCGGACACCTGGCCGACCACAGCGTGAAGCGCACGATCTACGTCGGCATGTTCTCGCTCATCGGAGCCCTGCTCGTCACCGTCCTGACCGCACAGTGGCTCTGGGGCATGCTGCTCGGCGCGTTCCTGCTCGGTGCAACCTCGTCGGCGATCCCGCCGGCGGTGCAGTCGCGCCTGATGGACGTCGCCGGGGATGCCCGCACGATCGCGGCGGCGCTGAACCACTCGGCGTTCAACATCGGCAACTCGATCGGTGCGGCCCTTGGTGGCGCCGTCATCGCCGCCGGCTTCGGGTTCCTCGCACCGGGCTGGCTCGGCATCGGCCTGGCGCTGCTCGGCGTCCTGGTGACGATGGTCAGCTACGCGGTCGAGCGGCGGAGTACCCGTCGCGCCGCGGTCCGCTCCTCGTCACCGTCCACCGGCCCGATCACCGCACCGGTCCCGACGGCCTGACACGCGGGGTGCGCGCACGCACCCACCGGACGGGAGGTCCGTGGCGACGCCGCCCCGGGCCTCCCGTCCGTCACGTGGCGCGGAAGACCGCCCCGAGTGAGCAGAAGACGTCGGGTTCCGTGACGGGACCCGACGTCTTCTGCTCACTCGATGCGCGACGCAGCGCGCGCTACAGCCCCAGGGGGCTGCCGTCCTGCACGATGATGCCGTCGGTGATCGCACGCTTCCGCAGCGCGACCTTCGTGCCCACGTCGAAGCCGGCGACGCGGTACTTCTCGCGGATGCGCTTGAGGTAGCTCTTCGCGGTCTCCTCGGAGATGCCGAGCTGGTAGGCGACGCTCTTGACGGGCTCGCCACCGCCGTACAGGGCCATCACGCGACGCTCCTGGGCGCTGAGCTTCGGGACACCGCCGACGTCACCGCTGTTGATGGCGAGGTCGAGCTCGGCCGAGACGTACTGCTCGCCGCGCTGGGCGGAGCGGATCGCCTCGACGATCATGTCGGCGTCCTCGCTCTTGACGAGGTACCCGAGGGCACCGGCGCCGAGGGCCTCGCGCACGACGTTCGGCTCCGAGTACGTGCTCATCACGACGGTCTTAACGCCCGCGGTCTTGAGCGTCGAGATCTTCAGCGACACCGGGATGGAGTCCTTGAGGTCCAGGTCCAGCAGCACCACGTCGACCGGGAACGCCGGGCTCGTCAGGAGCTCGGGCCAGGTCGTGACGGCGGCCACCAGGGTGATGTCGTCGGCCGCGTTCCGGATCCACTCCGTGAGCGCGCCGAGGAGCATCCTGTGGTCGTCGACCAGTGCGAGTCGGATCGGTTCCTCTGGAGTCGCCATGCTGGCGTCCTTTCTCGGTGCGGATTGCTCGGCCGATCCTAGGAGGATGCGGGCCGGAAGTCGGTCAGGCGTGCGGGTGTCCGGCAGCTACATCGACGGATGTCGGTTCACGACGCAGTGCGCGACGATGTGCAGCGCGCCGTCGCGGACGGTCTCGGTGTACGGGCCGATGCGCTGCAGGGCGCTCCAGGCCGTCGGGCCGAGGCTGCGGCGGGGCACCCCGCGGGACTCGATGACGACGGGCACGTCCATGGTGTCGTCGCTGACCGGGTGACCGTCGGAACCGATGGGGCCGAGGGTGACGGAGACGACGGGCATGCCGGGCTGCGCGGTGCGGCCGTCGCCGACCATCTGCCAGATCGCCTGCAGCAGCCCGTCGCGCTGGGTGGGGGAGAGGTGCCCTGCCAGGGCGGTCGGGTCGGCGACGCTCACCGAGCGACCGAGGTGGTCGGACTCGGTGATCGCGTGGTACAGCCAGGTCTCGCGGCGGCCCTCGATCAGGTGCAGGCGGAGCTCGGTGGCGAGCGACGCGGCGACGGAGCTCGAGGCGTCGGACAGCGGCAGCGGGTCGGAGCCGTTGGCGACGGCGTCGAGCAGCTTCTCGGCGGCCAGGTCGAGCCGGGCGAGCTCGTCCGAGGCGAGCATGCCGACGGCGAACTGCGGCGCCTGCACGTTGCTCTGCACGAGCACCCGGTCGAGTTCGCGCTGCACGAGCTGGCGGAACCGCTGCACGACGTACAGCGCGAGCGACGGCGGCACGACGACGAGCGACAGCAGGGACACGATGCCGGGCATGGTGTCGTGCGTGATCGGCGTCGACGCGACGGCCATCACGATGAACGCGATGCCGAGCGCACCGATGGCGACGGCGACCTCGCGGGCGGGGCGGAGCGTGGCGATCGGCAGCAGGGCGAACCCGGCGGCCATCGACGCGGTCGCGGTGTGGGCGATGTCGTGCTCGGGCCAGATGCCGATGAAGTCGAGGGTGACCACGCAGGCCAGCACGACGCAGATCAACGCGAAGGCCGGACCCGTCAGCCGTTCGCCGTAGGTGAGGACGCTGAGTCCGACCCCGACGGCGGCGACGACGTAGAGCCCCCAGGCGACCGCGGGCAACCACGGGTCGGAGTACTCGTTCCAGCGCACCAGGAAGAACGCGATGCCGGCGACGGCCTCGATCGCGGTGAGGACCGCGGCGCCGAGGCCGAGGTAGCCGGCACCGAGCGAGGCGCCGGGCTTGGCGGCCTGCCGCAGGGACCGGGCACCGGTGGACGTCGACGGGAGCCCTCTGGCCTGCCGGCGCTCGCTCGTCCGGTACCGCTCGCGCGCCTCGCGGCGGGTGCGAGGTGCAGGCGGAGCGGTCTCGCCGGGCAGGCTGCGGCCGATGGTGTCCTCGGGGACCCGGGTCATCGCGGTGCCTCCAGGACGACGGTGGTGCCGGAGCCCGGCGCGGAGAAGAGCTTGGCGTCGCCGCCGACCTCGCGCAGGCGGTTCACGACGCTCTCCTTGAAGCCGAGTCGTTCGGCGCTGACGGTGGTGAGGTCGAAGCCGACGCCGGAGTCGGTGACCATCGCACGGACGACCTCGTTGTCGTGGACGATCGTGACGTGGGCCTCGCCGACGCCGGCGTGCCGACGGACGTTCTCGAGGCACTCGCCGAGCGCGAGCAGGAACGCGTCGAGCACGTTCGACGGCAGCAGGACCTGCCCGGTGCCGTGCCAGCTGACCTCGAGCCCCATCCGGCCGAAGCGCTGCTTGACCGACTCGAGGGTCTGCCCGAGGGGCGATTCCTCTTCGCGGGTGAGCGAGTAGTCACCGGACTGCGAGGGCTGGGGGGTCGCACCGAGGCGCAGGTGCCGCAGCAGTCGGGCGTCCTCGGCGGCCTGCTCGCGCATCGCCTGCTCGGAGACGCCGACGCCGGAGTGCGCCAGCAGCGTCAGGGTCGCGAGCACGGTGTCGTGCAGCAGCCGGGCACCCTGGCGGCGCTGCGCCTCGGTCTCGCTGGCCTGCCGTTCGGCGCGGTGGGCGGTGCCGATGCTGTAGATGCGGCGGGCGACGCGGGGGATGCTGCGCGAGATCCAGATCGCCACGACGGCCATCAGGATCCACCCGAGCAGTGCGCCGCTGACCGGGGTCGACAGGAGCGAGCCCGATCCCCAGACCATGAGCACCACCACGGCGCCGCCGCCGGCGATGGTGATGCCGAGACCGACCGGGTGCCCGCGCTGGGCCATCAGCGGTGCCGAGAGCCCGCCGGCGGCCAGGGGCATGACGGCGCTGGCGACGAGGGGCCGCGCCGAGTCGGGGACTCCGGTGAAGAGCAGCACCATCGTGGCGAGCCCGGCGACGACGATGGCGGCGGTCCACCACACTTCGCCGCCGCGAGCGAAGCACACGAGCGCGGTGATCATCGCGGCGATGCAGAGGAGTGCGCCGATGAGGGGCGGCGTGGGCACGGCGGCGGCGGAGAGGATGCCCACGACGCTGACCAGCGCGCAGACGATGCCCACGACACGGGTCGCCGACCGCAGCAAGCGGTCGCGTTCCTGTGCGATGAAGTCCATCGATGTCCTGGTTGGTGACGATCTGGGTGGTGCGGGAAACCGAGCGTCGGTCAGTGCCGAGCTCCACGCCATCATTCCACGCGCGCCACCCGTTGGGGGGTCTTCGGCGCGCCGTGGTGGCAGGCGGGCCCGTTCAGGAGTCGAGCAACCGCCGCAGGTGCGCCCCGACCTGCTCGTGCTCGATGAGGAACCCGTCGTGTCCGAACTCGCTCTCGATCACCGCCGCGGTGTTCCCGTCGAGTGCATCGGGCACGCCCGCGGCGATCCGGTGCTGGTCCTCGACGGGGAACAGCCGGTCGCTCGAGATCCCCACGACCAGGGTCCGCGCGGTCACGAGCCCGAGTGCCGCCGGCACCCCGCCGCGCCCGGCGCCGACGTCGTGCGAGTCCATCGCGTACGTCAGCGTGACGTAGCTCGAGGCGTCGAACCGCCGGGTGAACTTGTTGCCGTGGAAGTCGAGGTAGCTCTCCACCGAGAACCGGCCGTCGTCGCCGAGCGGGGAGACGTCGCTCTGCCAGGACCGCGCAAAGCGGCTGTTCAGCTCGTCCGACGCCCGGTAGGTCATGAGCGCCATCCGCCGGGCCAGCGAGAGTCCGCGGTGCGGGCCCTCGCCGACGTCGGCCTCGTAGTAGTCGCCGCCCGCGAACGCCGGGTCCATCTGGATCGCCGCTCGCTGCAGGGAGTTCGCCGCGATCTGGTCGGCGGTGGTCTGTGCCGTCGACGCGAGGACCGCCAGCCGCTGCACACGCGCCGGGTGCGAGACCGCGAACTCGAGGGCGTGCATGCCGCCCATCGACCCGCCGACGACGGCCGCGAAGGTCTCGATGCCGAGTCGGTCGGCGAGCTGCGCCTGCACCTCGACCTGGTCGCGCACCGTCACGAACGGGAACCGCGAGCCCCACTCCGCGCCCGACGGCGACACCGACGACGGCCCGGTGGTGCCCTGGCAGCCGCCGAGCATGTTCGGCGCGATGACGAACCACCGGTCGGTGTCGATCGCCCGGCCGGGGCCGACGACGTCACCCCACCAGCCGGCGGTGCGGTGGCCCGGGCCGGCGGCACCCGTGACGTGCGAGTCCCCGGTCAGTGCGTGCAGGACGAGCACCGCGTTGTCGCGGGCGGGGTTGAGCGTGCCCCACGTCTCGTACGCCACGCGCACGGACGGCAGGCGGCCGCCGCGCACCCACTGCTCGCCGAGGGACTCGAAGTGGCGTGCACCCGGGTGGTCACCGGGACGCCAGGCACCGGTCACGGGCGGCTTGCCGAGGGTGCCGAGTTCGGTGCCGGGCACCAGGGTGGACGGCACGGAGTCCTCGGGGGTCGTCTGCCAGTCCATCGTGCGTCCAGTCTGCCGGGAGGCGCGGGTCGCCGCCGCCGTGTTACGTCACGCCCGGCGCGTGGCCGGCCTTCGGGCCGTGCTCGCCGTTCCGTGCGCGCGCATGTTCCCACATCGTGCGCGTCGTTCGACTCGTGGATCGTCGCACCACGCGCACGTACCGGATGCGTGTGCAACGAGCGACGTCCCACGCGTCGATCGACACGTGGGACGTCGCAACATGCACGCGCATCGGCAGCCAGCCAGCCAGCCAGCCAGCCAGGCAGGCAGGCAGGCCGCGCGGGACCTACGCGCGCTGGCTCTCCTGCGCGATCGCCCGGGCCGCGGCGAGCCCGGCCTCGAGGTCGGCCTTCAGGTCGGCGATGTTCTCGATGCCGACCGACAGCCGCACCAGGCCGGGCGTGACCCCGGTCGTCAGCTGCTGCTCGGGGGTCAGCTGCGAGTGCGTGGTCGACGCCGGGTGGATGACGAGCGAGCGGACGTCGCCGATGTTGGCCAGGTGCGAGAACAGCTGCAGGTTGTCGACGAACGCCTTGCCCGCGGTCACCCCGCCCTTGAGCTCGAACGACAGCACGGCACCGACGCCCTTCGGCGCGTACCGGTTCGCGGCCGCGTACCAGGGCGACGTCGGCAGCCCGGCGTAGGCGACGGTGGCGACGTCGGGGTGCTGGTCGAGCCACTCCGCGATCTCCTGCGCGTTCGACACGTGCCGCTCGATGCGGAGCGACAGGGTCTCGATGCCCTGCAGCAGCGCGAACGCCGTGTCCGCCGAGTTCGACGCACCGAGGTCACGCAGCAGCTGCACCCGGGCCTTCACGATGTAGGCGAGCTCGTTGCCGACCGCCTCGGCGAAGACCGCACCGTGGTACGACGGGTCGGGCGTGTTGAACTCCGGGAACCGGTCGGCGTGCTCCGACCAGGCGAACTTCCCGCCGTCGACGATGATCCCGCCGATGACCGTGCCGTGGCCACCGAGGAACTTCGTGGCCGAGTGCACCACGATGTCGGCACCGTGCTCGAACGGACGGATCAGGTACGGCGTCGCGATCGTGTTGTCGACGATCAGCGGGACGCCGGACTCGTGGGCGACGTCGCTGACGCCCGTGATGTCGAGGACGTTGATCTTCGGGTTGCCGATGGTCTCGGCGAAGAACAGCTTCGTGTTCGGTCGGACCGCGCGGCGCCACTCCTCGAGGTCGTCCTGGTCCTCGACGAACGTCGTCTCGATGCCGAGCTTCGCCAGCGTGTACTTGAACAGGTTGTACGTGCCGCCGTAGATCGACGACGACGACACGATGTGGTCACCCGCCCCGGCGATGTTCAGCACCGCGTAGGTCTCGGCAGCCTGGCCGGACGCGACGAGCAGGGCCCCGGACCCGCCCTCGAGCGCGGCGATCCGCTGCTCGACGACGTCGTTCGTCGGGTTCATGATCCGGGAGTAGATGTTGCCCGGCTTGGCGAGCGCGAACAGGTCGCGCGCTTCGTCCGAGTTCGCGAAGACGTACGAGGTCGTCTTGTAGATCGGCGTCGCTCGAGCCCCGGTGGTCGGGTCCGGCTGTGCGCCGGCGTGGACCTGGGTGGTCTCGAACTGCCACTGCGCGGCGTCGTGCTCGGTCATCTTGGTGCTCCTGTCCGGTGCGGCTGGTCGTCGGGTCGCCCTGCGCTCGGCCTGGAGGCGCGGCGCGGCTGTGCGTCGGTGTCACGGTACGCAGGTGGCCGGGCCCGCACCACCGCACCCGCCTCGGGACGTAACGCGCGCGCCGGTCCCGCCCCGCGCCTCCCGCCCGGCCGTCCGTCCGTCCGCACCGTGCTGTCACCGTCGGACGGTGCGAGGTCGGTGGTTCGGTGCGGCACTGCCGCGCCGCACCGAACGGGCAAGCCCGCACCGGCCGGAGGAACGCGCACGGTGCGAGGTTCCGTCGGACGGTGCGAGGTCGGTGGTTCGGTGCGGCGCTGCCGCGCCGCACGGAACGGGCAAGCTCGCACCGGCCGGAGGAACGCGCACGGTGCGAGGTGGCACCGCTACGCCGCGTCGCGGCGGAACAGCCAGTCGACCTTCGGCTCGAGCAGCCACCGCATCCCGCGCCGCACGAAGGGCTGCGCCAGGAAGAGGCTGACGGCGCACGCGATGACGACCATGAGGAGCACGAACGGCCATGCCGAGTGCTCGCCGGCCAGGACGCCGGACTCCCGGATCGGGTAGAGCACGAACGTGTGGAGCAGGTAGACGTACATCGTCGCCGCGCCGAACCGGGTGATCCAGATGTTCCGACGGGGGATGAGCACCAGGAACGACGCCGTCAGCAGGGTCGCGAGCAGCATCAGGCCGAAGCGCACCGCACCCGCCCACCAGGCGTCCTCGCCGAGCCCCGAGTAGGAGTCGTCGTAGAAGAACCAGTGGTGCAGGTCGAACTCCTTGAACTGCGGGATCCAGACCGCGCACGACACCGCCCACGCCGCGAACACCACGACGGCGGCGATCCGCACCCGGATGACCGCGCGACGGGACGCCTCGTACCAGCGGTCGAAGACGCCCCACTGCTTGACCTGCCACCCGAGCAGGAAGAACGGCAGCAGGCTGATCGCGCGGGACAGCGAGAGCGTCGAGTCGACGTTGTCGAAGTAGCCGACGCCGATGCTGAACACGACCGCCCAGAACAGCGGCCACCGCAGCTGCGCCAGGTACGGCAGGATCAGCTTGAAGATGCCCAGGGCCAGCAGGAACCACAGGGTCCACGTCGGCTTCGTCGGGTTGAAGTCCTTGCCGCCCTCGACGATGCCCTGCACCACGGTCCAGATCGTCTGCATGATGATGTACGGCACGACGATGTCCGTGATCGTCCGGCGCATCCGCCTCGCCGTCGGGGTGTCGGCCGACGAGAAGTAGCCGCTGATCACACCGAACGCCGGCATGTGGAACGCGTAGATGAACGTGTAGAGCGCCAGGGCGTGCTCGCTCGCCGGCGTCTGCCGCTGGATCGCGTGGCCGATGACCACGAGCGTGACCGCGACGAACCGCGCGGTGTCCCACATCGGGATCCGGCGCGGGGCTCGACCGGGCTCGAGCTGCGTCGCCGGGGCCGAGGGGGCGGGAGGGGCGGCATCCGTCGTCATCGCCGGTCACGTTACCGGATCGTGACCTGGACGGCCCGGTGCGGTGCCGGAAGCGTCCCGCTCGGTACGGTGGACGGACCGGGCCACCACACGCCCGGTCACCGACGCAGGAGGCAGATCACATGGCAGCACGGCGCGCAGTCGTCACCGGAGCGAGCTCGGGCATCGGGGCGGCCACCGTCCGGCTGTTCCGGTCGCGGGGCTGGGACGTGCTCGCCGTGGCCCGCCGCGCCGCGAAGCTCGAGGCGCTCGCCGCGGAGACCGGGGCCGACACCCTGGTCGCCGACATCACGGACGCCGACGACGTCGCGGCGCTCGCCGCGCGGGTCGCGGACCTCGGCGGTGCCGACGTACTCGTGAACAACGCGGGTGGGGCGTTCGGTTCGGCGAGCGTCGAGGAGTCCGACGTCGACGACTGGCGCGCCATGTTCGAGGTCAACGTGATCGGCACGAAGCGGGTCGTCTCCGCGCTGCTGCCGCACCTGCGGGACCGGGCTCGGGAGTCCGGGGGCGCGGACATCGTCACGGTGACCAGCACCGCCGGGTTCGTCGCGTACGAGAACGGTGGCGGCTACAACGCCGCGAAGTTCGCCGAGCACGCCCTGGTCGGCGCGCTCCGGCTCGAGCTGAACGGCGAGCCGATCCGGGTCGTCGAGATCGCGCCGGGCATGGTGAAGACCGACGAGTTCGCGCTCACCCGGTTCCGCGGGGACGAGCAGAAGGCCGCCGCGGTGTACGACGACGTGCCGGAGCCGCTCGTGGCCGACGACGTCGCCGAGGCGATCGTGCACGCGGTGGAGCTGCCGGCACACGTGAACCTCGACCTCGTGACGATCCGGCCGGTGGCGCAGTCGGCGCAGCACAAGCTGGCGCGTGGCCCGCTGACGCCCCGCTGAGCCGACCCGCGCCGGACTCGCGCAGCGCCCGGGCGGCGGGCGCGGGTCGCGGGCGCGGGCTCCCTGCCGGTACCGTGGTCGGATGCCGATCAGCAGCGAACCCGAGCCCGCGGCTCCGTCCACCGTGACCGTGACGAGCGGGCCCGAGGTACTCGGCTGGCTCGAGTTCGGTGACGCCGCACGCCTGCTCGCCAAGGACGTCCTGTCCAGCGGCTTCGAGCCCGAGGTCGTCGTCGCCGTCGCCCGCGGCGGACTGATCATCGCCGGCGCCGTGGCGTACGCCCTCGGCACCAAGGAGTGCGGCTCGATCAACGTCGAGTTCTACACCGACGTCGAGCAGCGGCTGGAGGAGCCGGTCGTGCTCGCCCCCGCCCTCGACGCCCCGAGCCTGGCCGGCAAGCGGGTCCTCGTCGTCGACGACGTGTCGGACTCCGGCCGCACCCTGCGCCTGGTGGTCGACATCATCCGGAACGCGGGTGCCGACGTCCGGAGCGCCTGCCTGTACTCGAAGCCCGGCACCGTCCTCGAGCCCGACCACGTGTGGCGCCGGGTCGACGGCTGGATCACGTTCCCGTGGAGCGCCCTCGCCCCCGTGACGGCCGAGTCGTGAGCATCCACCTGGTCGGCGGCGGTCTCTTCGCCGCCTCGGACGCCGCAGCGCCGTTCCTCGCCGAGGCGACCGCCCGTTCGGCAGCGGTCGGCCGGAGCGTCCCGCGCATCGCCCTGCTCTCCGTGGCGGGCCCGGACGGTGGCAGCCCGTCGTCGACTGCCGACATCGCCGAGGTCCTCGGCGGCCCGCGCACGGCCGAGGTGCTCGTCACCGAGGTCGCGGCCGGTCAGGTCTTCGACACCACCGTCCTGAGCGACGTCGACGCCCTGGTGATCGGTGGCGGCGTCACCCCCGACTACCTGGCGGCGATCGCCCCGCTCGTCGACCAGCTCCGGCTGCTCGTCTCCGACGGGCTGCCCTACCTCGGCTACTCGGCCGGTGCGATGATCGCTGCCGACCGTGCCCTGGTGGGCGGCTGGCGCATCGGCGGCGTCGAGATCTGCCCCGAGGCGGCGTCCGAGGGGCTGGACGAGGTCGAGCTCCGCGAGGGCCTCGGCCTGGTCGACCTGACCATCGACGTGCACGCGGTGCAGGCCGGCACGCTCGCGCGGCTCATCGCCAGCGCCGAGGCCGAGTTCGTCACCGCCGGACTCGCGATCGACGAGGACACCACGCTCGTCGTCGGCGAGGGCGCGCTCGAGGTCCGCGGGACCGGCAGCGTCTGGCGTGTGATGGCCGGCGAGGAGTCGGTGGCCGTCGCCACCATGGGCGCGTAGCCGACGTGGAACCACGGCCACTGGCCGACCTGGTCGACCCCGGCTGGGCCGATGCCCTCGCACCCGTCGAACCCGACGTACACAGGATCGGCGAGTGGCTCCGCGACGAGACCGCAGCCGGTCGCCACTACCTGCCCGCCGGCGGCGACGTACTCCGCGCGTTCACGAGCCCGTTCGACGCCGTCAAGGTGCTGGTCGTCGGGCAGGACCCGTACCCGACGCCGGGCCACCCGATCGGGCTGTCCTTCGCCGTCGACCCGGCCGTCCGTCCGGTGCCGCGGAGCCTGGCGAACATCTACCGCGAGCTCGTCGACGACCTCGGGGTGACGCCCCCGCAACACGGTGACCTGCGGGCGTGGTCCGACCAGGGCGTCCTGCTGCTCAACCGGGTGCTCACCGTGCAGGCGGGCGAGGCCGGCAGCCACCGCGGCAAGGGTTGGGAGGCTGTGACCGACCAGGCCGTCCGCGCCCTGGTCGCCCGGGGCACCCCGCTCGTGGCAGTGCTCTGGGGCGCCCAGGCCGGTTCGGTGCGACCGCTCCTCGGCGACACCCCGGTCGTCGCGTCGGCCCACCCGAGCCCGCTCAGCGCGTCGCGCGGGTTCTTCGGCAGCCGCCCGTTCTCGCAGGTGAACGCGCTGCTCGAGTCGCAGGGCGCACCGCCCGTCGACTGGACGCTGCCCGCTCAGTAGGCTCGGCACGTGCTCGAGGAGGAATACCAGCGACGGCGGGTCCTGCCGCGACACCTGCGTGCCCCGGCGGCGACCGAGACGGCCTTCGAGTACCGCATCCGTGCGGCCGAGGTGGGGGACCTGCCCCACGTGCGCGAGATCCACACGCACTACGTCCGCAACTCGTCGGTGACCTTCGACCCGGCGGCGTTCACGTACGCCGCGTGGAAGAAGCGCTACGACGACATCCGGAAGCGCCGCCTGCCGTTCCTGGTGGCGGAGAACCCCGCCGGGCAGATCCTCGGGTACGCCCTGGTCGACGCGTGGAACCCGCGGGACCGCTCGAACCACGTCGTCGAGGACTCGATCTACCTCGGCGCCGCGTCCGGTGGCAAGGGGCTCGGCCGCGCGCTGATGGAGGCGCTGCTCGACGAGTGCCGGTCGGCCGGCGTGCGCGAGGTCGTCGCCGTCATCGCGGACCGCCAGGCCGAGGCGTCGATCCGGCTGCACGAGCGGCTCGGCTTCGAGGAAGTGGGCCGGATGGGCAAGGTCGGCTACAAGTACGACCGCTGGCTCGGCACGGTCACGATGCGGCTCCGCCTGCGCGGCCCGCGGCTGTTCGCGCGACGACGCTGACGGAGCTGACGCGGTCGACACGCGTCACGCTCGAGACGCGGCCGCGGGGCGGACGGGAGGCCCGTGGCGGCCCCGGCACGCGCCTCCAGGCCGTCGCCCGGTCGCGTCAGCCCGCCGGCGCCTCGGTGATGAACTCGTCGCGCGTCACGCGGAGCAGCGCGGTGGCCGCCGCCGCCGCGGCGTCCGCGTCACCCTCGACCGCTGCGCGCCCGACCGCCTGGTGCCGGAGCGCCGCCTCGCGCGTCCAGCGCGTGATGGGGTCGCGCGACTCCGACGTGCGGGTGCGGAGCAGCGCCTCGACCGTGCCGGCGAAGTGCGCGAACACGGCGTTCCCCGACCCGGTGAGCAGGGCGCGGTGGAAGCGGACGTCGGCCTCCAGGTAGGCGCGGCTGTCCTCGCGTCCGCAGGCCTCGAGCATGTCCTCGGCGGCGGCGAGCACGGCGTCCGCGCCCTCGGAGCCGGCGGCCAGGGACGCCGCGACCGGTTCGACGCCGAGCCGGAGCTCCACGAGCTCCCGCTGCTGCACGAAGTACGCCGGTGAAGTACCGCGCCACCGGATCACGGTGGGGGCGAGCAGCTCCCACGCGGTGATGTCGCGGACGAGCGTGCCGACCCGCTGCCGGGGCTCGACCAGGCCGAGGGACTGCAGGACGCGCAGGGCCTCGCGGACGACGGAGCGGGACACCCCGAACTCGTCGGCGACCAGCTCGGGTCGCACGACGGAACCCGTGGGCAGGTCGCCGTCGACGATCCGCTGGCCCAGGGTGTCGAGCACGTGGGCGTGCAGTCCGCGTGCGGTGGGCATCGTTTCCTCCGTGCAGTACGGGTCACGCGGTCGTCGTGACGCCGGTCCCATCGAAGCGGCAGACTCCGGGGACGGGCGGTTGGCGCGCGGGACGACGTCGTATAGTCTGATTAATCAGATTATTGAGGGTCGGCGTTCGTCGCGCCAGTCCACCCTCGACACGAAGGCGACGGAGCCGCGCAGCAGCGACTCCAGGAAGGGGCGCTGATGCCTCACGCTCTCCCGGACCACCTGCTCGCCACAGGTGGCGCCACCGAGACGGTCGACCCGTCCGGTTCGATCCCGCAGCTGATCATCGCGGCGCTCGCCGGCATCGTGGTGATCATCGCGCTCATCACCTGGCTGAAGGTGCACCCGTTCATCGCGCTCACGATCGGCGCGCTCGGCGTCGGCATCGGCGCGGGGCTCGCTCCCGACAAGGCAGTCACCAGCTTCGGTGACGGCTTCGGCGCGACCATGACGAGCGTCGGCATCCTGGTCGGGCTCGGGGCGATGTTCGGCAAGATGCTCGTCGACTCCGGCGCAGCGGACCGCGTCGTGGACACCCTGGTGCGGAAGTCGTCGAAGGCGGCGCTGCCGTGGACGATGGCCCTGATCGGCGCGCTCATCGGACTGCCGATGTTCTTCGAGGTCGGCCTCGTCCTGCTCATCCCGATCATCGTGCTCGTCGCCAAGCGGAGCGAGGTGCCGATCATGAAGATCGCCGTCCCCGCCCTGGTCGGCCTGTCGACGATGCACGCGTTCGTCCCGCCGCACCCCGGCCCGCTCGTCGCGATCTCCACCGTCGGCGCGAACCTCGGCACCACGCTCGCCTTCGGCATCGTGCTGGCGATCCCGGTGATCATCCTGGCCGGGCCGCTCTTCGCCCGCTTCGCGGCCCGCTGGGTCGACATCCCCGTCCCCGACATGTTCGGGTCGCGTGGGGCGGTCGCCACCGCCGGCCCGGGTTCGGGGTCGGGTTCCGGGTCCGCCGCCTTCGCCGACGACCCGGCACACCCCGGACGGGAGGCCCGGCGCGGCCCCGCCACGCAGGACACCGCGTCCCTGCCCAACGGCAAGAGCGACTTCACGCGCGTCATCAGCGAGCCGCGCAGCCCGTCGTTCACCGTCGCCCTGATCGGCATCCTGCTGCCGGTCGTGCTCATGCTCGCCCAGGCGATCCGTGAGGCCACCGCTCCCGACGCTGCCGGGTCGTGGGTGAGCCTGCTCGACTTCCTCGGTTCGCCGATGATCGCCATCGGCATCGCGGCCGTCTACGCGATGGTCTTCTTCGCGATCGGCGGTGGCATGGACCGATCGGCGGTGTCGAAGTCGCTCGAGAGCGCGCTGCCCCCGATCGCCGGGGTGCTGCTCATCGTCGGCGCCGGCGGTGGCTTCAAGCAGGTGCTCATCGACACGGGGATCGGCGGCGTGATCGCCGACGCCGTCAAGGACTCTGGCGTCTCGGTGCTGCTCGTCGCCTGGGTCGTCTCGGCCCTGGTGCGCGTGGCGACCGGGTCGGCCACGGTCGCCACCGTGACCGCCGCCGGCATCATGGCGCCGATCGCCGCCGACCTGTCAACGCCGATGACCTCGCTGCTCGTGCTCGCGATCGGTGCCGGCTCGGTGTTCCTGTCGCACGTGAACGACGCCGGGTTCTGGCTGGTGAAGGGGTACCTCGGCACCACGGTGGGGCAGACGTTCAAGACGTGGACGGTGCTCGAGTGCCTCATCTCGGTGTTCGGTCTCCTCGGGGTCCTGCTGGCCGGGGTGTTCATCCGATGAGCGGCGCAGACCTCGGTGCGGCCGCTGCTGCCGGTGCGTCCGACGCCGGGCTGGATGCACGTGTCCTGGTCGTGATGGGGGTCTCCGGGTCCGGCAAGTCGACCGTCGCCGCCATGGTGGCGGAGCAGGTCGGGTGGGAGTTCGCCGAGGGCGACGCGATGCACCCGCCAGCGAACGTCGACAAGATGCACGCCGGCACCCCGCTCACCGACGAGGACCGCTGGCCGTGGCTCGACGTCGTCGCCGGCTGGATCCGCGGACACCTGGACGCCGGGACGAACGGCGTCGTGACCTGCTCGGCCCTGAAGCGCTCGTACCGCGACGTGCTGCGGGCCCCCGGGGTGGTGTTCGTGCACGTGGCCGGTGACGGCGCGCTCATCGAGGAGCGGATGTCGCAGCGTTCCGGGCACTTCATGCCGACGTCGCTGCTGCAGTCGCAGCTCGCCACGCTCGAGCCGCCGCAGTCCGACGAGGCCCACCTGACGATCGCCGCCGACCGCACCCCGGAAGAGGAGAGCGCCGAGGTCGTGGCGCGGCTCGGACTGGTCCGGATCCCGAGAGCCTGATCGGGCGGCGCTCGGCAGCATGGCCGCATGGCGATCGACGACTCCCTCTCGCTCCTGACCCGCGGCTACGGGTTCGGTGCCCACCTGTGGCGCCGGACCCGTCCGGCGGTGCCCATGGCGCGACGAGTGATAGTCGGAAGGAGCGGCTCCTGACTGCCTCTGGTGTTCAGTCTGCCGGGATCACGACGACTCGTTTGCCGATGCGGCGGCTCGATCCGAAGTCCTCGTGGGCTGCAGCGACCTGGTCGAGTCCGGTGTACGTGCTGGAGATGACGACGCGCATGGTTCCTGCTTCGATCGCGCGGAGGTACCCGCCAAGAGCGTCAGCGGAGAGATCGGAGGCTTGTCCTGCGTAGCTCGTGAGGCGGACGCCGTTGGGGATCGTGAACGGCGAGAAGTCCGGGATGGTCCATTCGTCGCTGAGCGCGCC
Organism: Curtobacterium sp. MCLR17_059; assembly: GCF_003234665.1. NCBI lineage: Bacteria > Bacillati > Actinomycetota > Actinomycetes > Micrococcales > Microbacteriaceae > Curtobacterium > Curtobacterium sp. MCLR17_059. The sequence continues at coordinate 161,346 of NZ_QKSU01000002.1, forward strand.
GACGAAGCAGACGGTGCCACCGGGCCGGGTCAGCGTCAGCACGTCCGACAGCGCTGTCGCGCTGACGAACTCAAGGGCAGCGTCGAGTCCTTTCGTCGCGATCGAGCGGACGGCGGCCGGCAGCGTCGCATCGTCGATGAGGACGTGGTCGGCGCCGACCTGGTGCAGCACGTCCGCTCGCCCCGGGTTGCGGGTGGTGGCGAAGACGGTGGCACCGAGCTGGTGGGCGATCGCGATGGCGGTGAGGCCGACGGTCGAGGTCCCACCATGGATGAGCACCTGCTGGCCGGCCTGAAGGTGGACGCCGGTCGTCAGCGCTCCGTGGGCGGTTTGCAGCATCTCCGGGAGCGCGCCGACGATGTCCCACCCGAGGTCGGTCTCGAAGGGGATCGTGTCGGCTGCGTCGACGACGGCGTACTCGGCGTAGCTGCCGTCGATGGTGCGTCCGAGGCCGCCCATCATCGTGGCGACCTTCTGCCCTGGAACGAGGTCCACGCCGTCGCCGACGGCATCGACGACGCCAGTGGCTTCGATACCGAGGATGCGGGGGAAGGAGAAGTCGGGGCCGGATCCACCCTTCCGGCTGGTGACTTCGGACTCGTTGACGCCGAACGCTCGCACTCGGATCCGGACGTGGCCCGCGGTGACCGCTGGGAGTGGCACCTCGCCCACGGTGAGTTCCTCGGGTGCGACAGGACCGGTCAGGCGGACGGCCTGCATCGTTTCAGGCGTCGTCGTGCTCCTCCGTGTGGAGTGGGTACCCGGCCGGGACCAGCCCGATGATCACTTCGTAGGGGCGGCGGACGGTGGTCTCGTCGAGAGGTGCGTTGGGGTGTGCCAACCGGTGGCTCCACCACCCCCACAGCATCGCGTTGATGGCGAGAGCGATGTTCGTGGGCGCGACGGGCCGGAGCATCACGAGGGAATCGTCCTCGACTGCCTGGAGCACCGCCGCCACCTTCGGGTCGCGCGCGCCGTGGTGGCGTATCTCCTCGTACAGCCGGATGTCGGCAAGGGTCGGACTGGTGGCCCCGATCGTCGCGTCGACGAGCGCATCCACCACGTCGCCAGCGCTTCGGGCATCGCGAACCGGGGCGGCGTACCGCGGCTCGAGCGCGCTGCGGGTCGAATCCAGGGCAGCCAGGATGAGGCCGTCGAGGGTCGGGAAGTAGTACGTCATCGACCCCAGGGGCACCTCGGCTCGCGCAGCAACGCCACGGTAGGACACCGCGCTGATCCCGTCGGCCTTGATCACGTCGAGGGCGGCCTCCACGATTCGCGATCGACGGCCAGGGTCATTGGGTTTCCCTCGACGCATGCTCTCTCCGATGTCGGCATCAGTGCGTACAGTGGTACGTACTTCTTCCAGATTAGACCAGAGCAAGGGAGTCTCGTGAAGGACAACACGCTGCTGACCGGGGTCGCCGGGGAACCGATCGTCGTCCTCAAGGCCGCGCCGAGGCGTGAGCAGTGACCCTCTCCGGCGAGCAACTGCAGCGCACCGCCAGGAACACCGCCACTGCGCTCGAGCACGTCAGCACCGGTCGGCCGTTCACGCCACACCTCGAGGTGTGGAAGGTTCGGGACAAGGTGTTCCTGATCGTCACCGAGGACGACCCGGACCTGCAGATCATCACCGTGAAGGCCGATCCGCATCACGCTGATGCGCTCCGCCGAGACCACGGGTCGATCGGGGCCGGGCAGTACCTCAACAAGCACCACTGGACATCCGTCGGCCCCGGCCCGGGCATCACGAAGCGCCTGATCGAGGATCTCGTGCTCGGCTCGTACGACCTCGCGGACGGACACCGCCAGGAGGAGGATTCGTGAACGAGCCGCCGTCCCTGTTCGACGTCGATGACGCTTCCCGGCCGCTCGCGGACCGGTTGCGTCCGCGCGTCCTGGCCGATGTGGTCGGGCAGGACCACCTGCTCGCTGAAGACGCTCCGATCGGGCGGATGGTGGCGTCGAAACGGCTTGTCTCGATGGTTCTCTGGGGGCCTCCCGGCTGCGGGAAGACCACGATCGCCAGGCTCCTCGCTGAGCAGACCGACCTCGCCTTCGAACCCCTGTCGGCAACGTTCTCCGGTGTCGCAGACCTCCGGAAGGTGTTCCAGACCGCTCGGCGACGGCGCGAGGTCGGGCAGGGCACGCTGCTGTTCGTCGACGAGATCCACCGCTTCAACCGGGCGCAGCAGGATGCGTTCTTGCCGTACGTCGAGGACGGCACCATCGTCCTGGTCGGAGCGACAACCGAGAACCCTAGCTTCGAACTCAACGGCGCGCTGCTCTCCCGCGGTCAGGTGTTCGTCCTGAAACGCCTGGACGATGCTGCGCTCGCCACGCTCATCAGCCGCGCGGAAGACCTGCTCGGAGCGCCGCTCGCGCTCGACGCGGACGCCCGGCAGGCGCTGATCGCCATGGCTGACGGGGACGGCCGGTACCTGCTGAACATGATCGAACAGGTCCAGACGCTGCCCGCACCCGTCGATGCGGCTGCTCTCGCCGCAGCGGTGCAGAAACGGGCGCCGCTGTACGACAAGGCGCAGGAGGGCCACTACAACCTCATCTCCGCCCTCCACAAGTCGATGCGCGGCTCCGACCCGGACGCTGCTCTGTACTGGTTGGCGAGGATGCTCGACGGTGGAGAAGACCCGCTGTTCATCGCCCGACGGATCACCCGGTTCGCCACCGAAGACGTCGGCATGGCAGACCCAGGGGCAGTGCAGCAGGCCCTCGCCGCGTGGGACGTGTACGAGCGGCTCGGCTCACCCGAAGGCGAACTCGCGATCGCGCAGGCCGTCCTCTACCTCGCAACCGCACCGAAATCGATCGGCGTGTACCGCGGCTTCAACAGGGCACGCGCCGCAGCCAAGCGCACCGGATCGCTGGCGCCACCGGCACACATCCTCAACGCCCCGACCCGGCTGATGAAGGACCTCGGTTACGGCCGTGGCTACCAGTACGACCCCGACACCGACACCGGTTTCTCCGGCGCCGACTACTTCCCCGACGGCATGCCCCGAGAGACGTTCTACGAACCCACTGCCGGCGGCTACGAACGCGCCATCACTGAACGCCTCCGACACTGGGCTCAGCTCCGCGCCGCCGCCGCCGGCGGCGACTCGACGGAGCGCGATGACACCACCTCACCGAAAGGACCATCCGCATGACCACGTCCGAAACCGCAGACCAGGCTGCCGTCCGATCCTGGCTCGGCGTTCCTTACGCGACCGCGGACCGGTTCCGCAGCCCGATGGTCGCGCCCTTCGACCCCGATCTGCCCTACGACCAGAAGGGCCCCGCGCCTCTGCAAGCCGGTGACACCAGCTGGCTCGAAGCCGACAACGGGTTCAGTGAAGACTGCCTCAACCTCAACATCTGGGCACCGGGAGACGCTGGCGACGAACCGCTTCCGGTCATCGTGTACATCTTCGGCGGCGGATGGATGCTCGGTGCGAACACGCAGACCACCTCCGACGCGTCCGGACTCGCCGCGACCGGACGCGCCGTCGCCGTCTCCATCAACTACCGACTCGGTGCTTTCGGGGCGCTCACCCTGTCGCAGTACGGGGGCGCACTTGCAGAAGCGTCGAACCTCTGCCTCCAGGACGTCATCGCCGCGCTGCAGTGGGTCCAGCACAACATCAGCCGGTTCGGTGGTGATCCGAACAACGTCACCATCACTGGGCACAGCGCCGGCGCGTACTCGACCCTGAACCTGCTCGGCGCACCGTCTGCTGACGGCCTCTACCACCACCTGGCTGCGTTCTCCGGGATGCCCGCCCGTCAGGTGCCGGCCTGGGGCGCAGAGGAGCGTGCCCATGCGGTCGTCACGGCGCTCGGGCTGCAGGACGACCCCGAACAGCTCCTCCACGTCGACGCGTACGAGCTCGCCGAAGCGATGGCGGGGACACAATCGGCTGACCCCGGTGCCGCGCACGGAGTCGACAACGACCTCGTCGGGATCGTCGACGACCGTGGGGGACCTCACGGTGTCCTCGCGGACCTGGCCCTGCAGGCCCTCGAGTCCGGTCGGCACAAGGACGTCGACATCCTCTTCAGCAGCACCACTCACGAAACCGACTGGTGGGTCCTGCACCGCACCGACGACTTCGACCCGGGCAGCATCGACGACCTCGTTGCCGAGTTCGCCCATCGGAACCGCATCCCGCGCAGCCGAGCCCGTCAGATCGTCGCTGCGTACGACGTGGACGGACGCACTCCGGTCGAAGTCCGCGGGGCACTCCTCACCGACTTCTCCTTCACGTTGCCGCAGACGCGTGGTGCACTCGCGCACGCAGCCGCGGGCGGAAACGCCCACCTGCTCTCGGTCGGGCCCGTCGAGGGAGCGCACGCGGTGCACGGAACCGAGATGTACGGCATCGTCGGCCGGACAAAGCCCGGCGCGAGTGGCGCACAGGTCCTCCGAGACACCTTCGTCCGTGACACGCTGCTCGCGCTCGCATCCGGCGACGCCGGTGCGCTGTGGGAACCTGTCGGCGCGGTGCCGATCGTCATGGGGGTCGGCGACATGCCCTACGACGCCACCGCCCACGCAGAAGCAGTCCTTGAGACCTTCTCAGGGGTGGAGCGGCCGTAGCAGATCCACCGGGGCGGGGCTGCCTCCACATCCGGGGCCGCTGCCCCTTCCACTGACCCGGGCTCAGTCGAACCGGATCGGGGTGCCGACGGGCAGCGCCGCGAGCGTCTTCGTCATCTCCGCCGAGATCCGGACGCAGCCGTGCGAGCTGCCCGTCGGGTCCGGGTAGTAGTGCAACGCGGTCAGCGCAGCGTTGCCGCCGTACGACGGGATCCGCGACGAGTGCGCCCCGGTCAGGATGATCGGGTTGCCCTGCGTGTACGCGACGCGGGTGTCGACGTACGCCGCCTCGACGTAGGTGGCGGTGTCGGTCGGTGTCGGGTCCTCCGGCGTCCCGAGCCGCGCGGCCTCGGTGGCGGTGACCTTCCCCTTCCGGGTGACGACGGACACCGTGCTGGCGGCGACGTCGACCGTGATCATCCGGTCGGTGCGCGTCACGGTGAAGTCGGCGGCCCGGGCCCAGGCGAACGTCGCGCTCGGGGCGTCCGGGTCGCCGCCGTCACCGGGGGTGCGGTTGCGGGACGGCGTCGACACCAGGAGCATCCCGCCGTCCTTGCCGGGGGAGCGACCCCACACCGCGGTCGCCGCGGGTCGGTTGATCGTCGACACCAGGTGGGACAGGGTCGCCACCGGCCGGGCGCGGCTCGACGGGCTCGCGTACAGGGCGACGAGCTGCGTGCGCGGGGTCGCGATCTGCCACGTGTCCTCGGGCTCCACGTCCCCGCCGTCGAGCAACTGCGGCACGACGGCGTCGTGGAACGCCAACGGCAGCGCGGCCAGGGTCGCGTCGGACGGTGCAGCGGGGACGGCCGCGAGCGTCGGCCTCGGTTTCGGCGTGGCGCTCGGGGTCGGTGTCGTCGTGCCCCGGGCAGCGCGGGTCGGCTCCGGTGCCGGCGACCCGACGGTCACCCCCACCACGACGGCAGCGACGGCGAGCACCACCACCCCGGCAGTCGTCGCGATCCAGGTGTTGCGTCGCATGGTGCTTCCCCCTCGGTCGATCCGTCAGCGTTCGGTGACGGTGCCGCCCTCGACCCGCCACTGCCGGTCGAGTCGGACTGTCTCCAGCATGCGCCGGTCGTGTGTGACGAGCAGCAGGGTTCCGTCGTAGGACTCCAGTGCCTGCTCGAGCTGCTCGATCGCGGTGAGGTCGAGGTGGTTGGTCGGTTCGTCGAGGACGAGCACGTTCACCCCGCGGGCCTGCAGCAGCGCGAGTCCGGCCCGGGTGCGCTCGCCGGGGGAGAGCGCCGAGGCCGGTCGGCCGACGTGGTCCGCCTTCAGCCCGAACTTCGCGAGCAGCGTCCGGACGTCGGCGGTCGTGTACTCGGGGACGATCGCCTCGAACGCCGCTGCCAGGGGCTGGTCACCGGTGAACGCCGCACGCGCCTGGTCGACCTCGCCGACCGCGACGCTGGACCCGAGCGAGGCCGTGCCCGTCGTCGGCGCCTGCTTGCCGAGCAGCGCCCGCAGGAGGGTGGACTTGCCGGCGCCGTTCGGGCCGGTGATGCCGATCCGGTCACCGCCGTCGACCTGCAGCGAGACCGGGCCGAGGGTGAAGTCGCCCTGGGTGAACGTGGCGTTCGACAACGTCGCGACGACGGCCGACGACCGGGGTGCGCTGCCGATGGTGAACTCGAGCTGCCACTCCTTGCGCGGCTCCTCGACCTCGTCGAGCCGGGCGATGCGGGACTCCATCTGCCGGACCTTCTGCGCCTGCTTCTCGCTCGACTCCGAGGCGGCACGGCGGCGGATCTTGTCGTTGTCCGGGCTCTTCTTCATGGCGTTCCGCACACCCTGGCTCGACCACTCGCGCTGCGTCCGTGCCCGCGAGACCAGGTCGGCCTTCGTCGACGCGAACTCGTCGTACGCGTCACGCTTGTGCTGCCGGGCGATCTCGCGCTCCTCGAGGAACGAGTCGTACCCGCCGCCGAACAACCGGTTCGACGACTGCGCCAGGTCGAGCTCGAGCACCGAGGTCACCGAACGCGCCAGGAACTCACGGTCGTGGCTGACGAGCACCACCCCGCCGCGCAGCCCGCGCACGAACGCCTCGAGCCGGTCGAGGCCGTCCAGGTCGAGGTCGTTGGTCGGCTCGTCGAGCAGGACGATGTCGAACCGCGAGAGCAGCAGCGCGGCGAGCCCGACACGAGCGACCTGCCCACCGGACAGCGCGGTCATCAGGGAGTCCGGGCCGACGCCGTCCGCACCGGAGTCGCCGGTGCCGGGTTCGAGGCCGAGGTCGGCGAGCACCGCCGGGATCCGGTCCTCCAGGTCGGCGGCCCCCGCGGCGAGCCAGCGGTCGAGCGCCGCCGAGTACCGGTCGGCCGCTGCGTCGCCGGCGTCGGGGTCCCCGAGCGCCGCGGCCGCTGCGTCCATCGTCGCCGTCGCCTCGGTGCAGCCGGTCCGCCGCCCGAGGTACGCCGCGACGGTCTCGCCAGCGATGCGCTCGTGCTCCTGGGGGAGCCACCCCACGAACGCGTCCGTCGGTGCCAGGGACACCGTGCCGGCCAGCGGCTCGTCGACACCGGCCAGCAGTCGGAGCAGGGTGGACTTGCCGGCACCGTTCACGCCGACGACCCCGATCACGTCGCCCGGCGCCACCGTCAGGTCGAGGGAGTCGAACAGCGTGCGAGCGGCGTACCCGCCGGACAGGCCCTTGGCGACGAGCGTGGCGGTCATGCGCCCATCGTCCCACGCGGAGCGGGCACCCCACGTGCAGCAGACTGGGCCGATGGACTCCTGCGTCTTCTGTGCCGTGATCGCCGGTGACCAACGCGCCGTGTGGGTCGAGCGCGAGGAGTACGCCGTCGCCTTCGCACCCCTGCCCGACTCGGCGCTGGCTCCCGGCCACACCCTGGTCGTGCCGGTCGAGCACACCGCCGACCTGCTCAGTGCCGGGCCCACGGCACTCGCCGCCACCACGGCCCTGGCGCAGCGTGTCGCCCGTGCGATGAAGGGTGCCCTCGGCGCGACCGGGACCGTCGTGCTGCAGGCATCGGGTGCAGACGCCGGCCAGAGCGTGCCGCACCTGCACCTCCACGTCGTGCCGTGCTGGCCGGACGACGCCACGACGCACTGGCCGGAGCGACGATCCGCGCACGTGGTCGACGGGGACCCGCACGCGCTCCTCGCCGAGATGTTCGAGTAGCCGCCCGGGCAGACCCTTCCCGGCCCGCCGCGACCCTCAGCCCCTGGGTACCAACCGACCCGCACCCACCGGCAGCAGTCCGCCCCGGTACTCCAGCGCCGTCGCGCCGCCGACCGACACCGAGGCCGCTCCGAACCGCCACGCGCGGTTGAACAGGTACACGCCGATCACCGTGTCGCCGTCGTCCGGCACCGCCCACGTGCCGGTGCCCCACTGGGCCGGGTGCCCCACCCCGTCGACGGTGACGGTCGGCCGGGCGAACCAGGCGAACAGGGGCCGGACGAGCAGGAGTTCGATCCGGCGCTTCGTCGTGCCGGAGGGGAGAGTGGTGTCCACCGTCGAAGGATACGGGCCACCGCCGCCTAGGCTCGGAGCCGTGTTCGAACTCCACCACCTCTCCGCACAGGAACTCTGGGACTGGATCCGCCGGGGCGAGGCGACCGCCCTCGAGGTCACCGAGCACTACCTGTCCCGCGTGGAACGCCTGGACGCCGGACTCGGCGCCTTCGTGACGGTCACCGCGGACGCGGCCCGGGCCCGAGCCGATCGCCTCGGCCACCTGGTGCCGACGTCGAGACCGTTGTGGGGCCTCCCGACCGCCGACAAGGACCTGTACGACCGCGCCGGCGTCCCCACGCGGAACGGCACCACGAGCCTGCCGGAGCGTCTCGCGTCGGCCGACCACCCGCTCGTCGCCGCGCTCGACGCGGCCGGCACCGTCAGCCTCGGCAAGACCGCGTCACCGGAGTTCGGCATGTCCTCGTCGTCCGAGACCCGGCTCGGCGTGACGCGGAACCCCTACGACACCATGCGCGCGCCGGGCGGGTCGTCGAGCGGAGCGGCCGTCGCCGTCGCCGCCGGACTCGTGCCCGCCGCGGTCGGGTCGGACGGCGGCGGATCGGTGCGGATCCCCGCCGCGGCGACCGGACTCGTCGGCCTGAAGCCGAGCCGCGGCCGCGTGCCGTCGATGCCCGGCCGCTCCGGCGTCGGTGGCCTGTCCGTGGCCGGGCCGCTCACCCGGTCCGTCGCCGACGCGGGCATGCTCCTCGACGCGCTGGTCGCGCCGACCGGGCTGCCGGAGCCGTCGCCCTACGCGCTCGTCACCCCCGACGTCGGCGAGGGGCCGTTCACCGCGGCGGCCGTCCGCGGCGAGGGCCGGTTCGTCGTCGGGGTGCTCGACGGCTCGCCGTGGGACGACACCGTCGACGTGGTCGTCGACCCCGCGGCCCGGGCTGCCGTGGAGACCGCCGTGCGGGTGCTCGGCGAGGTCGGGCACGGCGTCGAGGACGTCCGGATGCCCCGTGTGCCCTACGCCGACGCGTTCCGGGTGGCGTGGGAGAGCTCGGCCGCCCGCCTGCCGCAGGTGCCCGGCATCGACCTGTCGTCGCTGACCCCGCTCGTGGCGTGGCTCGTGGCGCGCGGACGGGCGCTGTCCGGCACGCAGGTCCTCGAGGCGATGTCGACGCTCGACACCTTCTCGACGACGCTCATCGGCGCGTTCGACCGGTTCGACGCGGTGCTCACGCCGACCCTCGCGATGACGCCGCGGCCCCTCGGCTGGTACGGCGACGACCCCGACGAGGACTTCCGCCGCCAGTGCGCGTACTCGCCGTGGACGTCGATGGCGAACGTGTCCGGGCTCCCCGCGATCACCCTGCCGGTCGGCATGACCGACGACGACCACCCCGACGGTGGCGGGCTGCCGATGGGCGTGCAACTGATCGGGCGCCCCGGCGGCGAGCGCGTCCTGCTCGCGATCGGCGCGCAGCTCGAGCGCCGGTTGCGCTGGCAGCGGCGCCACCCGGCCGCCTGGACCGCCTGACGGGAGGCCCGGGGCCGCTCCGGTGCGCGTGCGCGCGGCGCACCGTGCGGCGTTGTCAGGCTGGTGCGGCGTTGCTTGCTCGATGCGGCCTTGTAGGCCGGCTCTGTGCGGGCAAGCCCGCACGAGATCGTGGGGCGCGCACAGTGCGGTGGACTCGTGTGCGTCTGGTCTGGAGGCGCGGGGCGAGCTGGTGCCGTGCCTCCTGTCTGGCGCACGGTGCGGTTTCGTGCGTGTGGTGCGGGGTTGCTTGTTCGGTGTGGCCTTGTAGGCCGGCTCTGTGCGGGCAAGCCCGCACGGAGTGGCGGGGCGCGCACGGTGCGCCGCGCCGCCCGCCGCCCCGCCCGCCGCCCTACGGCAGCGTCGGCGCCGCCGCCACCAACGCCCGCGTCACCGGGTGCTGCGGCGCGTCGAGGAGCGACACCGGCCCGTGCTCGACGATGCGGCCGTCGGACATCACCGCGACCGTGTCGCACAGCCGCTGCACGACGCCGATGTCGTGCGACACCAGCACGAGCGTCAGCCCGAGGTCGTCGGCGAGCGACCGGAACAGCTCGATCACCCGGGCGCGGACCACCACGTCGAGGGCGCTCATCGGCTCGTCGCCGAACAGGATCCGCGGCGAGTGCACCACGGCCCGGGCGATCGCGATCCGCTGCCGTTGCCCGCCGGAGAACTCGTGCGGGTACCGGTCGACCGTGTCGGCGGGCAGGTCGACGCGCTCCAGCACGGCACGGACCAGGTCGTCGTGCGACCCCGGGACCTGCAGGGCCCGCAGCGGCTCGGCGACGATCGCGCCGACGCGCATCCGCGGGTCGAGGGACGCGTACGGGTCCTGGAACACCACCCCGGTCTCGCGACGGAACCAGCGCAACGCACGCGCGGACCGGGACGCGACCACCGGACGGCCGGAGGCGGCGACGGTGCCGGCGGAAGGGGCCTCCAGGCCGGCGAGCAGCCGGACCACCGTGGACTTGCCGGATCCTGATTCGCCGACGATGCCGAGCCGTGCGCCGGGGGCGACCGTCAGGTCGACACCGTCGACGGCGGTGCGGACCGGACCGGGCTCGAACGGGCCGCGGCGGGGGAGGCGGTAGGTGCGGTGGAGACCGGTGGCCTCGAGGACGGGGAGGGTCACGGGGCGGTCCTCCTGGCGGTGGCCCGAGCGGCGTCGACGAGCGCAGCGGTGGCGGGGTGCTGCGGTGCGGCGAGCAGGTCCGCGACGCGACCCTGCTCGACCACCCGGCCGGCGTCGAGCACCACGGCGGTGTCGGCGATGCGCGCGAGCACGGCGAGGTCGTGGGTGACGAACACCATGCCCGCCGGCAGGTGCTCGAACAGGTCGAGGATGCGGGCCTCGGTGGTGACGTCGAGCGCCGTGGTCGGCTCGTCGGCGACCAGGTACGACGGCTCGCCCGCCATCGCCATCGCGATGCAGATCCGCTGTCGCTGTCCGCCGGACAGCTGGTGCGGGTACTGCCGCAGCAGCGACTCCGGGTCGGGCAGGCCCACGGACGCCGCCAGGTCGACGGCTGCCGCGCGTGCCGCGCGTCGGTCGAGCCCGCGGTGCAGCCGGAGCGGCTCCGCGATCTGCGCGCCGACCCGCCGCAGCGGGTCGAGCGCGGTGCCCGGCTCCTGGAACACCATCGCGATGCCCGATCCACGGTGTCGCGCGCGCTCGCGGTCGGGCAGGCCGACGAGTTCGGTGCCGTCCAGGCGGACGCTGCCGGTCACGACGGCGCCGGTGGGCTCCAGGCCCATCAGGGCGAGCGAGGTCATCGACTTGCCGGATCCGCTCGCGCCGATCACGCCGACGCGCTGGCCGGGAGGCACGGTGAAGCTGACGTCGTCGAGGATCGTCCGCCCCGTGATGCGGACCGACAACCCGCGCACCTCGAGCCCGGAGGCTGCGGTGGCGTGGGCGGGGCCGGCCGCGTGGTCGGTCATGCGGTCACCCCCGGCGTGGTCGTCGCCGGGTCGGCGCTCCGGTCGCTCGTCGTCAGCCGCGGGTCCGAGGCGTCCCGCACCGCGTCGCCGAGCAACGACAGTGCCGCGACGACGAGGGCGATGGCGGCTCCCGGCCAGGTCGCACTCCACGGGTGGACCCCGATGTAGGTCTGCAGGTCGGACAGCAGGCTGCCCCACGACGCGGTGTCCGATCCGGCGCCGTAGCCCAGGTAGGACAGCCCGGCCTCGGCGAGGACGGCCGTGGCCATCGCGAGCGACAGCTGCACGGTGAACAGCGGCGCCGCGTTCGGCACCAGGTGGCGGAAGAGCACCCCGGCACCGCCGACGCCGGACGCCCGGGCCGCGGTCACGTAGTCGCTCCGGGCGATCCGCCGGATCTCGCCGCGGGCCACGCGGGCGATCGTCACGCCGAAGGACAGCCCGACGCTGACGATCACCACGCCGAGCGACCCGCCGAACACCGCGGTCAGGAGCATCGCGGTGAGCAGGGTCGGGAACGCCACCAGGATGTCGAGCAGGACCGCGGTGCCCTCGCGCACCCAGCGGGCGGTGAGCGAACCGATCGCGGTGAGGACGATCCCGACGACGCTCGCGATCACCCCGGAGCCCACGGCGACGAGCACGGTGGTGCGGGTGCCGGCGAGCAGGTAGCTCGCGATGTCGCGGCCGGCGGCGTCGGTGCCGAACCAGTGCGCGGCGCTCGGCCCCTCCCACTGGTGGAACGGGTCGGCGCGGAACGGGTTCTGCGGTGTCCAGACGAGCGACACGGCGGCGAGCACGAGCAGCAGGCCGAGCACGACGACGGCGAAGACCCCGGTCGGTCGGGACACCAGACGGCGGATCATCCCTGCACCTCGCGCTGTCGGGGGTCGAGGGTGCGGTGCACGACGTCGACGGCGAACCCGACGAGCAGCACGATTCCGGTGAGCACGAGCAGTTCCGACTGCACCTTCGTGATGTCGCGGCGGCCGACGTCGGTCACGAGCATCCGACCGACCCCGGGCAGGGAGAACAGCTGCTCGACGACGACGGCACCGACGAGCAGTCCGGCGATCTGGACGCCGAGCACGGCGAGCACCGTGAGGGCGACGCTCGGCAGGCCGTGGCGGAGCAGCGCCTGCGTGCGGGTCAGCCCGACGGCGGCGGCGGTGCGCAGGTGGTCGGCATCGAGGACGGACAACGTGGCGGACCGGGTGAACCGGAGGATCACGGCGCCCTCGACGGCACCGATCGTCACCGCGGGCAGCACGAGCGACGCGAACGCCCGCCCGGGTTCGGACCAGCCGTCGAGCGGGAAGCCCTGCGTCGGCAGCCAGTGCAGCGTCACCGCGAAGAGGGCGACGAGGAGCATGCCGGCCCAGACGACGGGCACGGCGGCGACCGCCTGCGCCGCGAACCCGATCACCGCACCGCCCGGACGACGACGGAGCACCGCGGCGACCACCCCGAGCGGGACGCCGATCACCAGGGCGGTCACCAGCGACATCGCGGCGAGCGGCAGGGTGATCGCGAGCTTCTGCGCGATCTCCGGAGCGACGGCACCGTTCGTCACCAGGGAACGGCCGAGGTCACCGCGGAACACCCCGCCGATCCAGTCGAGGTACTGCACCACGACGGGCCGGTCGAGTCCGAGCTGCTGGCGGAGCTGCTCCACCTGCGCCGGGGTCGACTGCGTGCCGGCGACGACCTGGGCGACGTCACCGGGCAGCACGCGGAGCGTGGCGAAGATGATGACGCTCGCCACGAGCAGGCCGACGACGAGCAGGAGCACCCGCCCGATGAGGAACCGGGTCACGACACCGATGCTACGGGGACGGACACCCCGCCGCGGTCGCTCCGGGTCACTTGACCGCGAGCTTCGCCAGGTCGAGGCGCGAGTTGCCGCCGTCGACCGGGAAGCCCGTCACGCCGGAGCGCACCGCGGTGATCTCGGTCGCCGTGTAGAGCCACTCGCCAGCCGCGTCCTCGCTGACGATGCGTGCCGCCTTGCGGAGTGCCTCGGTCTTCGTGGCCTCGTCGGTCGCCGCGATCGACTGGGCGTAGAGCGCCTGCACCTTCGGGTTGTCGTACCCGAAGTAGTAGTCCGGGTTCGCCCAGTTGCCGAAGTCACGGGCCTCGACGTGGTCGACCATCGACAGGTCGAAGTCCCGCTCGCCGGACTTCGGTGCCTGGAACACCGAGGACAGCCAGGTGGCGAAGTCGACGCGCTTGACGGTCAGGGTGATCCCGACGTCGGCGAGCTGCGACTTCAGCACGTCGCCGATCGTGGTCGGGTAGATGTTCGCGTAGGTGAGCGTCAGCTTCAGGTCCTGCTGCCCGGCGTCGGCCAGGAGCTTCTTCGCGTTCGCGGGGTCGTAGGCGTCGATGTCGGTGAGGTCCTCGTAGCCGGGGTCGAGCTCCGGGATGGGGCCGCCCTGCTCCACGCCGGTGCCGCCGATCGCCTTGATGAGCGCCTTTGCGTCGATCGCCTGCCGGATCGCCCGGCGCACGCGCTCGTCGGTGAAGGGTTCCTTGCGGTCGTTGAACGCGAGCGTGTACTTGTCGGTCGTCTTGCCGCTGTGCAGCGCGATGTCGGCGTTGCCCTGCAGCTGGCTCTTGAGCGTGCCGTCAACGGGGTTCAGGACGTCGAGGTCACCGTTCGCCATCGCGTTGACGGCGGTCGACGGGTCCGTGATGTACCGGAAGACGATCTTCGCGACCTTCGCCTTCGTGCCCCAGTAGTCCTCGTTGCGGTCGAAGGTGAGCGAGTCGCCCTGCTTCCAGCTCGCGACCTCGAACGGACCGGTGCCGTTCGCGCTGTCGGACAGGTCGTTGTCCGCGGCCTTCTCGAGCACCAGGCCCGAGCGGCCGGTCAGGTTCCAGAGCAGGTCGGAGTCCGGCTTCGCCAGCTGCAGCACGACGGAGTCGTCCGACGGCGAGGTGATCGACGTGACGCCCGCGAGCTTGGCCGAGTCGACGTACGAGTCGTTCGACTTGACCTGCTCGAGCGACCACACGACGTCGGCCGCGGTGACCGGCTTGCCGTCCTGGAACGTCGTGCCGTCCCGCAGCGTGAACGTGTAGGTCAGGCCGTCCTTCGAGACCTCGTGCGACGAGGCCAGCACGTCACGGATCTCGCCGTCGGCGGTCCGGCCGACGAGCCCCTGGTACACGTTGTCGATGAGCACCTGGTCGAGCGCCGCCCCGGACTGGGTGCGGATGTCGAGACTCGTCGGCTCGAGCACCAGCCCGACGCGCACCGTGGCGTCCTTGCCGCCGGTGGTGTCGGACGAGCCGGAGCAGCCGGCCAGCGCCAGGGCGGAGACGACGGCGACGGCCGTGGCGGCGAGGGCAGCGCGCCCGATGCGCGAGGTGCGCGCGGTGCGACGGGGCAGGAGCGGACTCATGGGGTGGTGGGTTCCTTCCGGGCACGAGGGCTGGGATCGGGCCTCGCGCTCGCACGAGGGTACCGGCGGCTGGTGCCGTCCGGCGACGGTTCTTCGATCGGGTGCAACAATCCGTGCCGCTCCGCCCATGCCCGGATCGCCGAAGCCAGTTCGAGGGGTGCCTGGTTCTGCACCGCGTGCCGCGAGGTCACCGTCACGATCTCGGCGTCCGGCAGGCGTTCGGCGAACCCGGCGTGCAGCTTCGGGGAGACGTACCCGCGGTCACCCCGGACGAGCAGGATCGGCACGCGCAGGGCCTCGAGGTCCGGCCACGCATCGGCGAAGCGCCCCACCGACGACGTCCGCCCGGCGGGCAGGTGCGGGAAGTGGTGGCGGCGCACCAGTCGCCCGTCCGCACCGAGGGCCGTCGTGTGCCGGGCCTCACGGAGCAGCACCTGCCGGTCGTCGCCGACCCGCGCCTCGATCGCCCGGTCGACGACCTGCTCGAGCGACTCGAACGGCTCTTCGGCCTCGAGCGCGCGGGCGATCCGGTCGACCGCGCGCTGCGCGAAGTCCGGCGACATGTCGACGAGCACGAGCCCGGTGACCCGCTCCGGCGCGGTGGCCGCGAGTCGGGCGGACAGGATCGCACCGAGCGAGTGGCCGACGACGATGCCCGGCGGCACCGCGAGCGCGTCGAGCGCGGCGAGCACGCTCGGCGCCGTCGCGGCCGCCGCGTAGTCCGCGTCCTCCCGCCACGACGACCGGCCGTGGCCGGGCAGGTCGAGGGCGACCGCCGGCTCGCCCACGGCCAGTGCCGTGGTGTCGAAGCTGTGGGCGTCGATGCCGAGCCCGTGCAGGTAGGTGATCCGGGCCTCCTGGCCGTCGTCGCCCCACCGGATCGCGGAGGTATCCTGCCCGTCCGCGGTGCGGACCACCTGCCTGGAGGCGCGGAGCGGCGCGGTCACGCCGCTCGCGCTGGCGAGGGCGGGCAGGTCGGCGAATTCGTCGTCGGGGGCTTCGGACACGGGGACGATCCTCGCACCGTTCCGCGGGCCTGGAGACGTTAGGTAAGGCATGCCATACTCGATTCCGTGGCAACCCGGTATCGCGTCTTCTCCGTCCGTGTGGCCGCCGTCACGTCGCTCACCCCGAACTTCGTCCGGGTCACGCTGACGGGCGACGCGCTCGCCGACTTCTCCTCGGTCGGTCTCGACCAGCGGATCAAGATCGTGCTGCCCCTGCCCGGCATCGGCTTCTCCGAACTGCCGGAGGACGAGGACTGGTACACCGCCTGGCGCGCGCTGCCGGACGACGCCCGCAACCCGCTCCGCACGTACACGGTCCGCTCGTTCCGGCCGGACGCCCGCGAACTCGACATCGACTTCGTCGCGCACGGCGACACCGGTCCGGCGTCGCGCTGGGTGTCGGCCTGCCGCGTGGGTGACGAGCTGCGCATCGTCGGGCCGCGGGTTCCCGAGTCGCCGGAGGACCTGCCGACCGGTGCCGCCGAGTTCGCTCCCGGGCACGCGAACCGGATCCTGCTCGCCGGGGACGAGACCGCCGCACCCGCCATCTGCGCCATCCTCGAAGCCCTCGACGTCTCGACTGTCGGCCACGTCTTCATCGAGGTGCCCACCGACGCCGACCGGCTGCCGGTCACCGCGCCCGCCGGGGTCGAGGTCCGCTGGATCGCCCGCAACGGCGCCACCCACGGGGTCCGGATGACCGACCAGGTGCACGCCTGGGCCTCCACCGTCGCGCCGTCGTCCGTCGCCGCGTGCGAGCCGGCCGCCGAGCTCACCGACGTCGACGTCGACGAGCAGGTGCTGTGGGACGTCCCCGCGCCCGTCGACGAGCGCCCCGTCTACGCGTGGATCGCGGGCGAGGCCGGCTGCGTCAAGGAACTCCGGCGCCACCTGGTGCGCGGCGTCGGCATCGACCGCAAGCAGGTCGCGTTCATGGGCTACTGGCGGCACGGCAAGGCCGAGCACTGATGCCGACGGCGGGCACCGCGCTCGGTCCGGTCCCGACCACCGCACTGGGGGCCCGTGGGCTGACCCTGGCGTACGACGACCGGGTCGTGGTGGACACGCTCGACGTCGACATCCCGGACGGCGAACTGACGGTCATCGTCGGGCCCAACGCCTGCGGCAAGTCGACGCTGCTGAAGTCCTTCGCCCGCACCCTGAAGCCGCGCGCCGGCACGGTGTTCCTCGACGGGGCGCCGATCGACTCGTACCGCCCGAAGGCCGTCGCCCGGCGGGTCGGCATGCTCCCGCAGACCCCGATCGCCCCCGACGGCATCACCGTGCGTGACCTCGTGTCCCGGGGCCGGTTCCCGCACCAGGACCTGCTGCACCCGTCGTCCGGGTCCGACCGGCAGGCCGTGCAGGCCGCACTCGAGCAGACGTCGACGGTCGAACTGGCCGACCGGAGCGTCGACGAGCTCTCCGGCGGGCAGCGGCAGCGGGTGTGGATCGCGATGGTGCTCGCGCAGCAGACCGACATCGTGCTGCTCGACGAGCCGACGACGTTCCTCGACATCGCGCACCAGTACGACGTGCTCGAACTCGCCTCCACGCTGCACGCCGCCGGTCGCACGGTCGTCGCGGTGCTGCACGACCTGAACCAGGCCGCGCGCTACGCCACCCACGTCATCGCGATGCGCGAGGGGGCGATCGTCTCGGCGGGGGAGCCGTCGTCGGTGCTCACCGCGGACCTCGTCGAGGACGTCTTCGGCCTGCCGTGCGTCGTCGTCCCCGATCCCGAGACCGGCACGCCGCTCGTGGTGCCGCGGCGGCGCGCGGCCTGACGCGCGGGCCGGCTGGGGCCGGGCCGGGCCGAGGTCGCACGATCTGCCGCCTGCCCGGCGTCGGGACGACGGTTCGCGCGATCGCGGCGACGCGGACGCGGCGTGTCGCGCGACTTCGGTCACGTGCCGCCGCCGAGTGGTCACGAAGCGTCGTCGCCCGGGCGCCGAGCGGTCACGAACTGTCGGCTGGCGGCGCCGCAGGCGACGGTCTGCGACCGCTCGCCGCTTGCCCGGCGGGGTGTTGCGACCGGTGGGCGGGCGCGGTGGGCGTGGGGCGCAGCGGCCTGGAGGCCCGGGGCGGCGCCGCCACGCGCCTCCAGGCCGTCGACCGGTCGCGCCCCGTCGCCTGACCGGCCTGCCGCCGAGTGGTCACGGCTCGTCGTGGGCCGGGCGCCGAGCGGTCACGAACTGTCGGCTGGCGGCGCCGCAGGCGACGGTCTGCGACCGCTCGCCGCGGGGTAGGCGGGGTGTTGCGACCGGCGGGCGGGCGCGCCGAGGTCGCACGAACCGCCGCCTGCCCGGCGTCGGGGCGACAGTTCGCGCGACCACGGCGATGCGCACGCGGCGTGTCGTGCGACCGCAGCACACCCGAGCCGCCCCGCCCCGCACCCGCACCCGTCAGCGGTAGCCGCCGTCCTCCAGGCCGGCCTCGACCTCGAACCGGTTCCGCAGCGGATCCCGCCCGGCGACGGCGTAGAGCAACGGCATGAGCATCCCGTACCGGCGCCACTGCTCGACGTGCACCCGCTCGTGCCGGAGCACCCGCGGGCCGTCGTTGTCGCGGGTCAGGTACACCGAACCGACGCAGGTGCCGCCGCGCCGGAACACCCAGCGCGGCAGCCCCGTGCAGACGACGAGCCCGTCCTCCACCCGGATCCGCCCGGTCGACAGGGGGACGCCCACGGCGAGCCCGACGGCGGTCGCGAAGACCCACCCCGCACGGGACACGGGGGAGTCGAGCAGCGGGTTGCGCACGCTCAGGCCGGGCGGCCGTACGTCTCGAGCAGGCGGAGCCAGATCTCGTTCATCGTCGGGTAGGCCGGGACCGCGTGCCACAGACGGTCGATCGGGACCTCGCTACGACGGCGACGGTGGCGCCGTGCAGCATCTCGGCGACGTCCTGGCCGACGAACGTGACGCCCACGACGACCCCGCGGTCCTCGTCGACGACCATCTTCGCGCGGCCCGTGTAGCCGTCCGCCTGCAGGGAGGACCCGGCGATCGCACCGAGGTCGTACTCGACCGCGCGGACGTTCAGCCCCTGCTCGCGGGCCTTCGCCTCGGTCAGTCCGACGCTCGCGACCTCGGGGTCGGTGAAGGTGACCTGCGGCGAGGCGGCGTGGTCGGCGGTTGCGACGTGGGCACCCCACGGCTCGGTGTGCAGCGGCGTGCCCTGGTACCGGGCTGCGATCGCCTCGCCGGCGGCACGCGCCTGGTACTTGCCCTGGTGCGTGAGCAGGACGCGGTGGTTGACGTCACCCACGGCGTACAGCCAGTCGGTGCCGTGCACGAGCATGGTGTCGTCGACGTCGAGCCAGTCGCCCGCGGTCAGGCCGACGGTCTCGAGCCCGAGGTCACGCGTGTGTGCGGCGCGGCCGGTGGCGGCGAGCACCTCGCTCGTGATGACCGTGGTGCCGTCGTCGAGCTCCGTGGTGACGAGACCGTGCTCGTCGCGGTCGACCCGGACCGGGTTGACGCCGGTGCGGACGTCGACACCGAGTTCGCGCAGGGAGTCGGCGACGAGTTCCCCGGCGAAGGGCTCCATGCCGCCGAGCAGACCGTGCCGGGCGACGAGGGTGACCTTCGCGCCGAGGGAGGCCCACGCGGTCGCGAGCTCCGAGCCGGAGACGCCGCCGCCGATGACGAGCAGGCTCTCGGGGACCTGCTGGGCGCTGGTGCCCGCGCGAGTGCCCCACGGCTTCGCCTCGGCGAGACCGGGCACCGGGGGCAGCGTGTGCAGGGAACCGGTGACGACCGCGACGGCGGCGCGCGCCGTGTGCGTCTCGCCGTCGACGTCGATGGTCTTCGGGCCGGTGATGCGGGCGTGCCCGCGGATCAGGTCGATGCCGGCGGACTCGAGCCACGAGACCTGGCTGTCGTCCTTCCAGTCGGAGGTGAACGAGTTGCGGCGGGCGAGCACGTGGGCGGCGTCGAGCGTGCCGGTCACGGCCTGCTTCGCACCGTCGAGCCGCTTGGCGGCGGCGAGGGCGTGTCCGCTGCGCAGGAGGGCCTTCGAGGGCATGCACGCCCAGTAGGAGCACTCGCCGCCGACGAGCTCGGCCTCCACGATCGCGACCGACAGGTCGCGCTTCCTGGCGTAGTCCGCCACGTTCTCGCCGACAGCGCCGGCTCCGATCACGATGAGGTCGTAGTCCGTCATGCTGCCGAGCGTACGCGGACCGGCAGGGGGTCCGCCGGTCGCGTCGTGCCCGTGGTCAGCCCACCCGGGAGGCGCTGGTCACCGCTCCGACGACGCGCAGGATCACGCCGAGGTCGTCCACCGCCCGGTCCGGGTCGACGGGGGCGAATCCGGTGAGCGCGGCGCCGACGAGGCGCCGGCCGCGGGTCGCGGCCTGGATGCGCTCGACGAGCGCTGCGCCGTCGAGGCCGAACGGGACGGGTTCGAGCAGCCCGTCGACCTCGGACGGGTCGAGGACGTCGAGGTCGACGTGCACGAAGACCGATGCGGCACCGGTCCGCTCGACCGCTGCGGCGAGGGCGTCCGGGGTTGCGGCGTCGACGTCGAGGTGCACGATCCCGGCCTTGTCGAGAGCGGCACGTTCGGCGTCCTCGACCCCGCGGACCCCGGCGACGACGACCGACGAAGCGGGGACGACCGGCAGGCCGGGGAACAGGTCGTCAGGGCGGTCGACCAGCAGGCGCAGGGCGGCGGTCTCGGCGGCGACGGGCTGTGCCCGGTTGAGCGCGCGGTACCCGCTGGACCCGGAGATGCGGACGAACGCGGTGTCCGGTGCGAGGGCAGCGGTCGCGCCGAGGACACTGGCGCCGTCACCGCCGACGACGAGCACCGGTTCGGTGGCGACGGCGGTTTCCTCGGCGACGCGTTCGGCGACGGCGAGCACCGAGGTGTAGCGGGCGACGGCGGTCTCGAGGCGGTCACCCGCTCCGGCCGGGACGTCGACCACGGTGGTGGACGCCCGGGGGAGGTCGGCCGCGATCGCCGACGCACCGTCCCCGAGGCGCATCGCGCGCGACGACGCCGAACCCTGCCACTGACCGACCACGAGGAAGTGCATCGTCTCAGTCTGTCAGCTGGGGTCCGGCGTCGTCAGGGCGTTCGTCAGATGCTCGAGGATCCGCCGGACTTCAGCGCGGCGAGCCGTGCCTCGACCTCGGCGTCCTTGCCGACGTCCTCGAGGCTCTCGAACTGTGCGTCGAGGCTCGACGACTGCAGCTCCTGCTGGCCGAGCACCTTCGCCTCTTCGCGGCGGACCTTCTCCTCGAAGCGGCCGAGGTCGCTCGTCGGGTCGAGCACGTCGATGTTGCCGAGGGCGTCGTTGACGCGGGACTGCGCCTCGGCGGTCTTCGAGCGGGCGACGAGGTTGTCCCGCTTCGCGCGGAGCTGCTCGAGCTTCTGCTCCATGCCGGCGAGACCGGTCTTGAGCTTCTCGACGGCCTCGTTCTGCGACGCCAGGTTCGGCTCGGCGTCCTTGACCTCCTGCTCGGCGGCGATCTGCTTGCCGATCGCGATCTTGGCGAGGTTGTCGAACTTGTCCGCCTCGGCCGACTTGCCCTCGGAGCGGTACTTGTCGGCTGCGGTGGAGGCGTTGGCGGCCTTCTGGCCCCACTCGACCGCGGCCTTCTTGTCCTCTTCGTGGTCCTGCTCGAGCAGGCGCACGTTGCCGATGGTCTGCGCGATCGCGGTCTTCGCGTCGGCGATGTTGTTCGTGTAGTCGCGGACGAGCTGGTCCAGCATCTTCTGCGGGTCCTCGGCGTCGTCGATGATCTGGTTGATGTTCGCGCGCACGAGGGTGGAGATGCGTCCGAAGATGGTCTGCTTGGCCATTGCTGTTCCCTTTCGTGGAAGTCCTGTGGACGGTGTTGTCGGGTCGTGTCTGGTTCTGGGTGCCGGGGGAGTGCGTCGGGTCAGAAGCGGCCGCCGCCGCCGAAGCCGCCGCCCCCGAAGGAACCGCCGCCGTAGCTGCCGCCGCGTCCGCCGAGCAGGCCGCCGAGGACGAGTCCGGTGACGAGGCCGCCGAGCTGGGCGCCGCCTCCGCCACCGCCCTGGCCGCCGCCCCAGCCGCCGAGGTCGTCGTTGGCGGCGTCCATCGCGGCGGCCGCGTACTGCTCGGCCGCGCGGGCGGCGTTGAGTGCCTGGCCCGGGTTGCTCGGGGCGAGTTCGACGGCGTCGTCGTAGGCGCGCTGGGCCTCGGACAGCCGGGTCCGGGCGGTCGGGCCGATGCCGCCGCGGTGCAGTGAGACGTAGTCGCGGGCCTGGCTGATCCGGTTCCGGGCGTCGCGCAGGGCCGCGTCGAGCGCCTGGGTGGCGCGCTGGCGCTGTTCCTCGGCACCCCGTGCCGCGGCGATGGCCTGGTCGATCTCGGTGTTCGCCCGGGTCAGCGCGTCGACGGCCGCCACGGGGTCCTTCGGGTCGAGCCCCTGGCGGAGCACGGCCTCGGCGCGGGTGACCGCGGCGGCGAGGTCCGGCCCGCCCGAGCGCAGGCTGCGGGCGGCGGCGACGTCGCCCTGGATGTCGATGCGCATCGCCTCGGCGCGGGCGGTGGCCTCGTCGAAGGACTGCTCGGCGGCGAGTGCGCCGTCGGTGAGCTGCTGCACCTGAGCGAGCGCGTGCTGGGCGTCGCGCACGGCCACGACCGCCTCGCCCTTGTCGCCCCCGGCGATGGAGGCGCTGGCGGCGTTCGAGCGTTCGGTGGCGAAGGCGAGCACCTGGTGGGCCTGGTCGACGTTGTTCGCCACGGCGGCGAGGGTGCGGCCGGTGTAGCGGGCGCGGACGCGGTCGAGTGCCGCGGCGGCGGCCCCGACCGATGCCGGCGCGGCGGCCACGGCCTGGGCGAGCGATGCGGCCGCGTCCTCGATGCCGTCCTCGAGCGACCGGAGCTGGTCGAACGCCTCGGTCTGCTCCTCGATCGCGGCGTGCGCCCGTTCGCAGATCACGATGATCTGGTTCGCCCACTCGGCGCGCTGCTGGGGGGTGTCGGGGATCTCGTCGTCGAGCTGCTGCCGGATCGTGAAGGCCTTGCGGACCTCGCGCTGGGCGGCCTGCACGGCGTCGGCGAAGGGCTTGGCGGCGTCCGGGCCGAACTGCGCGCTCGCGAACCCGACCTCTTGCTCGGCGGTTCGGAGTTCGTCGTCGATGGTGACCAGGGCGCCGCCGGCGGTGCGTTCGAGGTCGGCGAGCGAGGCTTCCTGCGCCTCGGTCGCTGCGGCGGTGCGGCGCTTGTTGCGGGTCCGGATGACCAGGACCACGACGACGAGCCCGACGACCACGACGAGCAGCAGGATCCACAGCCAGGTGAGGTCCACCGGGGCCTGCGACTGGGTCAGCCCGTCGGCGAAGGCCACGGCGGCGCCGGACCAGTCGCCCTGCTTGAGCTCGGGGAGCAGCGAGTCGTTGACGGCGTTCTCCACGTCGGACGAGGAGATCGCGGTCTCGTTCGTCTGCTGCACGTCGTAGTTCCGCTCGTCGACCGCGACCGAGAGCAGGATGCCGTCGCTGTCGATCTGGTTCTGCTCGCGCACCGCCCGACCCCACTCGGTGTGGTCGGTGGGGTCGGTGAAGGACGGCACGAACACGACGTACAGCTGCGTCTGGGTCTCGGAGTACAGGTCCTGCACGGCCTGCTCGACCTTCGACTGCTGGGATGCGGTCAGCGCGTCGGCCTCGTCGAGGACGTACGCGCTGCCCAGGTCGACGGGTGCCGTGGCGTGGGCGGTCGCTGCCGGAGCCAGGACGATCAGCATCGCGACGAGGGCGGCCGTCACACGGCTCCACAGCCGCGTTGTCCCCCTGTGCCCGCTCGATCCGTCCGTGCCCGATCCGTGCTGGACCGCTCGCATCCGTCCTCCGTCCGTCGCCGGTCGGTACCCCGTGGCACCGCACCGGACCGCGCCACGAGTGCGCTGTCGCCCGGAGTCTATCCAGGCCACGCAGGGGCACCGCCAGACTCTGGGTGAACGCTCCGGACCGTGCTTCCTGTGGACGTCTTGTCCCCCGTACCGGGGTATGCTGGCGCCACTGTTCGAGGATGAACGGAAGGGGAAGAACGATGGAACGCACCACGAGCACCGAGGTCGTCCCGCTCGAGGACGGCTACCACCGGGTGTCGACTCCGGCGACGGGTGTGATCGGTTTCGTGCGCGAGCACGACGGCCGTTACGAGGTCCTGCGCGGACGAGTTCGCCAGGCGACCCGCTCCGAGGGGCAGTACAGCACCATGAACGTCGCGCTCATCGCGCTGACGCACGCCTGATCCGCTCTGGGCGCGACCACACGACCGACGGGCGCTGCCCCGGTCGGTGGGTCGCGCCTCCAGACCGTCACGGTGACGCTCCGGACGCCGGCTGCTGACCGCGCGGACGACCGGGAGGCCCTGGTCGCCGCCGTCGCGTCGGCGACCGGCGCCGGGCCGGTCGCGGTGCGCGCGGGGCGCGTCTGTCCGCACTGCGCGGGGACCGACCACGGTCGTCCGTGGGCGACCGTCGCGGGCACCACGATCGGCGTGAGCCTGTCGCGCGCACCGGGCGTCGTCGCCCTCGCGGTCGGACCGTCTGCACTCGGTGTCGACGTCGAACGGGTGTCGCGGGTCGCTGCCGCGCCGCTCGATGCATTCATTCCGGTCGAACTCCGTCGAGCCGACGGGGACCCGGCGCTCCTCGCGGCAGCGTGGGCGGCGAAGGAGGCCGTGCTGAAACGCGACGGACGCGGGCTGCGCGTCGACCCGCTCGCGGTGGAGGTCGACGTCGCCGCCGGCACCGCCCGGTTCGAGGGTGCCGAACAACCGCTCACCGTGCTGTACCCCGCACCGGACGTCGTGCTCGTCGTCGCCGCGGGTGGCCTGCCCGTCGAGGTCGTCGGGGCGGTCAGCGGGGGAGCGTGAGCACCTCGGCGCCGTCCTCGGTGATCGCGATGGTGTGCTCGGTGTGGGCGGTCCGCGCTCCCGTGGCACTCCGCAGGGTCCACCCGTCGGCGTCGGTGACCAGGACGTCGGTGTCCGCCATCACCCACGGTTCGAGCGCGAGCAGGAGCCCGGGCCGGAGGGTGTAGCCGCGACCGGCGCGCCCGGTGTTCGACACGTGCGGGTCCTGGTGCATGGTCGAGCCGATGCCGTGCCCGCCGAACTCGACGTTCACCGGGTAACCCGCCGCTTCGAGCACGGTGCCGATCGCGTGGGACAGGTCACCGATGCGGGCGCCCGGTCCGGCGGCGGCGATGCCCGCGGCCAGCGCGCGTTCGGTGGCGTCGATGAGTGCGAGGTCCTCGGGGCGTGCGGTACCGACGACGAAGCTGATCGCGGCGTCGGCGGCGATGCCGTCCAGGGACACCGCGAGGTCGAGGGTCAGCAGGTCGCCGTCCTGCAGCACCCGGTCGTGCGGCAGCCCGTGCAGGACGGCGTCGTTCACGGCCGTGCAGATGTGGTGGCCGAACGGGCCGCGGCCGAACGAGGGTGCGTAGTCGACGTAGCAGGAGTCGGCACCGGCGGCCTCGATCATCTGCTTCGCCCACCGGTCGATCTCGAGCAGGTTCGTGCCCACGCGGGTGCGTTCGCGCAGGGTCTGCAGGATCGTGCCGACGAGGGCTCCGGTGGCGCGGCCCTTGTCGACCTCGGCGGGGGTCAGGATCTCGATCACGCCGATGATCATACCGGTATTACTATGTGGTCATGGTCCGTCTCCCACTCCGTCCCGACGAGGTCGCACGCGGTCGTCGCCTCGGTGCGCTGCTGCGTCGTGCCCGTGGTCCGCGGTCGATCGTGGACACCGCCCTGGCCGCGGGGATCTCGCCGGAGACGCTCCGGAAGATCGAGACCGGCCGCATCGCGACGCCGGCGTTCTCGACCATCGCGTCGGTCGCGGGCGTGGTCGGGCTCTCGCTCGACGCGGTGTGGTCCGAGGTCAGCTGCGACCCGGCCGACGGCGAGCTGGCGGGCTAGCCGGCGCGGCGGCGGAGCCTGCTGGCCGGCGCGGCGGCGGAGCCTGCTGATCGACGCGCCGGCGGCGCCTGCTAGCCAGCGGGCAGCGCCGGCACCGACGCCTCGTCGATCCAGGGTCCGGTCACCGCACCGACTTCCGCGACCGAGCGGCCGGCGGCGTCCGCGAACGCACGGAGCACGTCGGGCACGGTGACGGATCCGTGCCGGTGCCGCTCGGTGATGCTCCGCAGCCCGGTGAAGAAGGCGTCGTCGCCGACCGTGCGGCGGACGGCGTGCAGGGCGAGGGCGCCGCGTTTGTAGACGCGGTCGTCGAACATGTCCTTCGCACCCGGGTCACCGACGACCAGGTCCTCCGGCTGTTCGAGCAGTCCCTGCCGGTACCGCTCGGCCAGCTGGTCGGCGGTGTCGTCGCCGCGGTCCTCGGACCACAGCCACTCGGCGTAGCAGGCGAACCCCTCGTGCAGCCAGATGTCCTGCCAGCGGGTGACCGTGACGGAGTTGCCGAACCACTGGTGGGCGAGCTCGTGGGCGATGAGGCGGTCGGTGCCGTGCTCGCCGTCGACGTGGTTCCGGCCGAACACCGCCAGGCCGTGGGCCTCGAGCGGGATCTCGAGGTCGTCGTCGGTCACCACGACGCCGTACGCCGCGAACGGGTACGGACCGAAGCGGTCACCGAACAGCGCGAGCATCTCCGGTACCTGGCCGAAGTCGGTCTTCGCGGCGGCCGCGAGGTCGGCGGGGTGGTGCAGCGTGACGGGGACCCCGCTCGTGCGCAGCTTCGTGGTGCGGTACCGGCCGATCTGGACGGTCGCCAGGTAGGTCGCCATCGGCTCGGTGGTGGCGTAGGTCCAGCGGGTGCCGACGCGGTCGCGCTCCTTGGCGAGCAGCTCCCCGTTCGCCAGGACGTCGTACGCCGCCTCGGCCGCGATCTCGATCCGGTACGTGGCCTTGTCGTCGGGGCGGTCGTTGCACGGGAACCACGACGGCGCTCCCGTGGGCTGCGCGGCGACGATGACGCCGTCGGACAGTTCTTCCCAGCCGAGCTGCCCCCACGCACTCCGGACGGGGTGCGGGGTGCCGCGGTACCGCAGGTGCACGGAGAACACGGTGTCGGCGGCGATGGGGTCGGCCGGGGTGACCGTCACCTTATGCGTCGCGGTCGAGACCTTCTTGGCCCGGCGTCCGTCGACGTCGACCCGGTCGACCGTGAGCCCGTGCAGGTCGATCACGACCTTCTCGAGCGGCTCGAGGGCGCGCGCGGTGATCGTGGCGGTGCCGTCCAGGCGGTTCGTGGCGACGCGGTAGTCGAGACGGAGCTCGTAGTGCTCGGCACTCCACCGTCGGTCGCCGCTGTGCGGGGTGTACGGGTCTGCGGCGGGATCGGAGGGCACGGGGACAGTCAACCTCATGGCGCCGGTGGGGCGGTCACCGACGGTGCTGCCGATGTCCACGGAGCGATCGGGTTGCCGGACCAGCGGGAGCCGGTCGGCACCTGCTCGCCCCGCATCACGAGCGAGGACGGCCCGACGGTCGCCCCGGCACCGATGCCGGCCGCCGGCAGGACCACGCTGTGCGGCCCGAGCGTCGCACCCGCGTCGATCCGGACGGTGTCGAGCTGCATCACGCGGTCGTGGAACAGGTGCGTCTGCACGACCGTGCCCCGCGCGACCGACGCCCCGGAGCCGATCGTGACCAGGTCGGCCTCGGGCAGCCAGTACGTCTCGAGCCAGGTGCCGCGGCCGATCGTCGCACCGAGGCTCCGCAGCCAGACGGCCAGCGCGGGGGTGCCGGTGGCCTGCTCGGCGAACCAGGGCCGCGCGACGGTCTCGACGAAGGTGTCCTGCACCTCGTTGCGCCACACGAACGACGACCACAGCGGGTGTTCCCGGGCGGTGATCCGACCGACGAACGCCCACTTCGCGATCGTCGAGACCACGGCGGCGACGGCACCAGCGGCGATGAGCACCGGTCCGGCGAGCAGCACCGTCCACCCGATCCCGACGGCCGACCAGAGCGCCAGCAGTGCTCCGGCCACGCCGAGCGCGATGGCGGCGGAGACCATCGGGGCCACCAGGCGCAGCAGCTCCCAGCAGCCGCGGGCGACCTTGAGCCGCCTGGACGGGCGGAACGTGCGCGCCTCGTCGAACTCCGTCGCCGCGCGCCGCAGCCGCACCGGGGGCGACCCGAGCCACGACGACCCGCGCTTGGCCTTCTTCGGCACCGCGGACAGCACCGCCACCAGGGCCTCGCGCGGCACCGAGCGTCCGGCACCCGTCATGCCGCTGTTGCCGAGGAACGCCCGACGGCCGACCTTCGAGCGACCGATCCGCACCCGACCGCCGCCGAGCTCGTACGTCGCCACCATCGTGTCGTCGGCCAGGAACGCCCCCGACGCGATCTGCGTCAGCGCCGGGATGAGCAGCACCGTCGAGATCTCGGTGTCCCGACCGACCCGGGCGCCGAGCAGCCGCAGCCACACCGGCGTCACGAGCGAGGCGTACAGCGGGAACAGCAGGGTGCGCGCCGCGTCGAGCACCCGCTCGGTCGACCACACCTGCCAGCCGATCCGGGAGCGCACCGGGTGCCGTCCCTCGTACAGGCCGATGCCGAGCAGCCGCACCGCGACCACCACCAGCAGCGCGTACACCGCACCGGCGACGACCGTCGCCAGGGGGACCGTCACCAGCGCACGGAGCACCGCGTCGCCCAGGGTCGACGCCCGCCCGACCAGGGCGAGGGCGACCAGCAGTCCGACCGCGACACCGACCACCGGCAACCCGGCCACGGCCAGGGACCCGGCCCCGTACGCGAGCAGCCAGCGTCGTCGGGTCGCTGGACGGGCCTCCCGGTCGTCACGAGCCGACCCGGTGCGCTCCGCAGGTGCCCCTGCCCAGCGTTCGCCCGCGGGCACCGGGCCGCCGACGGCGGAACCCGCCGTGATCTCGGCACCCGCACCGACGTGCGCCCCGGGCAGCAGCGTCGTCCGGCTGCGCACCACGGCGTCCTCGTCGATGCGGACGTGCCCCAGGTGGAACACGTCGCCGTCGAGCCAGTGCCCGGCCAGGTCGACCTCGGGCTCGATCGAGGCACGCTTGCCGATCGTGAGCATCCCGGTCACCGGCGGCAGCGTGTGCAGGTCGACGTCCCTGCCGATCCGCGCGCCGAGGGCCCGGGCGTAGTAGCTGATCCACGGGGCGCCCGCCGTCGAGGGGCCGTCGACCGCCTCGGCGATGCGCTCGGCCAGCCAGACCCGCAGGTGCACCGAACCGCCACGGGGGTACGACCCGGGCCGGACCCCGGCGAGCAGCAGCCGCGCGAGCACCACCGTCAGCGCCATCTTGCCGATCGGCGTCACGAACACCAGGAGCGCCAGCACCAGCACCGGCCAGGGCAGCACCGGCAGGAACGGCAGCGTCGTCGCGTGCAGCACCGCGGCCACCAGGGCCGTCCACGTCAGCACCCGCAGCCCCCGGAGCACCTGCACCGGCAGCCCGAGCAGCGTCATCAGCAGCCCCGTCGCCGGAGGGACCGGGGTGACGTCGCGCGACGACGCCTCGACCGGGCCGGACTCGTCCAGCGCCGCCGCCAACGCCCCGATCCGCGGGTGGTCGTACACGTCCGCCACCGTCGTCGTCGGGAACCGCTCCCGGATGGCCGACACCAGCTGCGCCGCCGTCAACGACCCACCGCCGTGCGCGAAGAAGTCGTCGTCGACGCTCGCCACCGGCACCCCCAGGATCGCCGACCACCGCTCGGCGATCCACGCCACCGTGTCCGGCAGCATCGCCGCGTCCGAGGCACCGGGCAACGGCCACGGCAGCGCCGCGCGGTCGACCTTGCCCGACGTCCGCGTCGGCAGCGACTCCACCACGGCCACCAACGGCACCAACGCCGCCGGCAGCTCCTGCCGCAACCGGGCGTTCGCCGCAGCCACGTCCACCGTCGCCCCGGCCACCGGAGCCACGTACCCGACCAGCACCTGGTTGCCCGCCGGGGTCCGCTGCACCACCGCGGCCCCACCCGCCACGTCGTCCAGGGCCTGCAGCGCCGCGTCGATCTCCCCGAGTTCGATCCGCCGGCCACCGAGCTTCACCTGGTCGTCCGCACGCCCCTGGAAGACCAGCCCCTCGGGCTCGTACCGCACCAGGTCACCGCTCCGGTACGCCCGCTCCCACCCGAGCTCCGGGAACGGCGCGTACTTCTCCGCGTCCTTCGCCGGGTCCAGGTACCGCCCCAGCCCGACGCCACCGATCACGAGCTCACCGACGCCGCCCGGCTCCACCCGTTGTCCGGCACCGTCCACCACGGCCAGGTCCCACCCGTCCAGCGGCAGCCCGATCCGGATCGGCTGGCTCCCGTCGAGCAGGGACCCGCACGCCACCACCGTCGCCTCGGTCGGCCCGTACGTGTTCCACACCTCACGGTCACGACTCGCGATGCGCGCCGCCAGCTCCGGCGGGCACGCCTCACCACCGAAGATCACCAGCCGCACCTGCTCCAGCGCATCGTCCGGCCACAACGCCGCCAGCGTCGGCACCGTCGACACCACCGTGATCGTGTGCGCGATGAGCCACGGCCCCAGGTCCACCCCCGTCCGCACCAACGACCGGGGTGCCGGCACCAGCGCGGCGCCGTGCCCCCACGCCAACCACATCTCCTCGCACGACGCGTCGAACGCCACGCTCAGCCCCGCCAGCACCCGGTCACCCGGACCGATCCGCGCCGCCTGCAGGAACATCCGCGCCTCGGCGTCCACGAACGCCGCTGCACTGCGGTGGGTGACCGCCACACCCTTCGGGACCCCGGTCGACCCGGACGTGAAGATGATCCACGCGTCGTCGGTCTCACGGGGGAGTTCGGCGCTCGCCGTAGGGTCCGTCACCGGCAGCTCCGTGCCGTCGCGGTCGCGCAGGACACCGCCCGCGCCGATCACCCCGACGACACCGGCCTCGCCGAACACCAGGGTGGCGCGCTCCTCGGGGTCGTCCGCGTCGACCGGCACGTACGCGGCTCCGGCGGCGAGCACGGCGAGGATCGACAGGTACAGGTCACGCCCGCCGGAGGGGATCCGCACCCCGACCCGGTCGCCCCGTCGGACACCGCGGCGGGCCAGATCGTCGGCCTGCGCGCGCACGAGGTCGAGCAGGGCGGCGTAGTCGACGCTGCCGGCGGGGTCCTCGAGCGCCGTCGCGTCCGGGTGGGTCGCCGCGGTCGCCGCCAGGACGTCGAACAGGGTCCGTGGGGCGGGTGCGTCGCCCCCGCGGGCGAGTTCGAGCTGCGCGTTCCCGGTGCCGATGGTCATCGAGGCCTCTTCCCGGTCGCGTGCGGGACGACCGGCCCGTGATCCTAGAGGGTCGAGGTGTCCTGCTCGGGAACGGACGGTGCCGTACCGGTCGGTCCGAGTGCCGCAGCGGACGGTTCGAGTGCCGCACGGGCCGCGTCGAGCGCCGTCGCGATCCCGACCGAGTCGTCCAGCGAGTGCACCGGGGACTCCGTGCGACCGTCCGCCACGTACTGCGCGAGCGCCGCCGCCTGCCACACGAGTCCCTGACGGCCCCGCAGCCCCGTCGGCTCCGCCCAGTGGTCCTCCCCACCCGGGTGGTGCACCGCGAACGACGCCGGGAACACGAAGTGGTCGGTGTACCGGACCGTGGCCCGGCTCCCGGCGATCACCGCCAGCCCCGGCGTCCACGCCGTCATCGACGTGGTCACCACCGCCTGCGCGCCACCCTCCGCCGTCGACACCGTGACGGACTGGAGGTCCACCCCGCGATCCGAGACCGCCCCCGTCGTGCTGCTCGTCACCGGGGCGCCGGTGGCGAACCGTGCGAACCAGTGCCCGTAGACACCGGCGTCGAGGAGGGCACCCCCACCTGCGGCGGGATCGAACATCCGGTCCGCCGGGTCCGGGTCGTGCGGCCACCCGACGTCGACCGTCGCGAGCCGGACGTCGCCGAGGACCCCGTCCGCGAGCAGACGGGCGACGACGGTCGTGCCCGGCAGGTACCGGGTCCACATCGCCTCCATCGCGAGGACGCCCGCGGCCCGTGCGGCGTCGGCGAGGGTGCGGGTGTCCGCCGCCGAGGTCGTCATCGGCTTCTCGACGAGCACGTGCTTGCCGGCGGCGATCGCGAGCAGCGCGTGCCCGAGGTGCTGCGGGTGCGGCGAGGCGACGTAGACCACGTCGACGGACGGGTCCGCCACGAGGGCCTCGTACGACCAGTGCACACCGGGCACGCCGTGGCGGGCGGCGAAGGCCGCGGCACGCTCGGGGGAGCGGGACCCGACGGCGACGACGCGCTGGTCGGAGTTCGCGTGCAGCGTCGCCGTGAAGTCGTTCGCGATCTCCCCGGGGCCGATCACACCCCACCGGAGCTCGGGGCCGCCCCGCAGCGCGTGGACTCCGGGCACCGGGAACGTCATCGTCATGCCGGAACGCTACCGGGATGCTCCGGACCCGGTTGTGCGGCTCCTCGCCCCGGAATCGACCCGCATCGAGTCATCCGACCCAATCGCCCCGTGACACGGTCGATGAGAATCGGATTCCACGAACCGCCGCCGGTCGCGGCGTCGGGAACCCGAGGAAGGTCGTCACCGATGCCCACCCAGCCACCTCCCCACATCGACCGCGACGTGCGGTACTCGGACCGGCACGACGCCCTGGTCCTCGACGTCCACAGCCCGGGCACCGGATCGCCCCCGAGCACCGGCGCCGTCGTGCTCGTGCACGGTGGCGGATGGTTCCGCGGGGACAAGTCCAAGGAGGACGGCCTGTCCGCCCGACTCGTCGACGCCGGGTACACGGTCTTCGTCCCGAACTACCGGCTGGCACCGACGGACGTGTTCCCCGCGAGCAGGGACGACGTGCTCACCGCGTACGAGTGGGCGCTGCAGTCCGACGTCCCCTTCGACCGGAGCAAGGTCGCCTTCTTCGGCGGGTCGGCCGGCGGGAACCTCGCCGTCGAGGGCGGCATCGCGACCGGCCGTCCCTCCGTGAGCTGGTCCGGGATCTTCGGCCTCGCCGAGATCATCCGGGCGACGGACGGCACGGTCTCCGCGGCGCCGACGACGCAGGACCTCGACGCGATGCGGAGCGCCGACATCGACCGGACCGGGCGGGACGACCCGTTCCTCCGCTGGGTGATCCTGCAGGAGGTCGGCGGCGACCGGTCGGCGCTCGCCGCGGCGTCCACGATCGAGCACGTGACGGCGTCGACGGGCCCCGTCTACCTCGCCAACTCGCTGGAGGAGTGGGTCCCGCGGTCGGACCCGATCGCCCTGCAGGCGGCGCTCGCCGCGGTCGGCGTCCCGAACACGCTGCAGCTGATCCCCGGTCTCCGGCACGCCGAGGGCTACACCGAACACGCGCTGCCCGGATCGCTCACGTTCCTCGCGCAGACGCTCGGGGTCGAGCACCGCTGAGCGGCGCGCGACGAAGGAGGACCCCCGTGCCCGACGACTCCACAGCTCCGCTCCCGATCGGCCCGGTCGGCAACGTCTTCCTGTTCGTCGACGACCTCGACGCCGCGGTCGTCTGGTACGCGGCCAGGCTCCGCCGCGAACCGGTCGTGCGTGGTGGCGCGCTCGTCGCGTTCGACATCGAGGGCGTCCGCCTCACGCTGCACCGCACCGACGAACTGAACACGCCGGGGCCGTCCGGAACGGTGCCGTACTGGACCGTGCCCGACGTCGATGCCGTCGTCGAGGACTGGGTCACCAACGGTGCCGTCGCGCACCGGGGGCCGAAGACGGTGTTCACGGGAGAGCGGCTCTGCCAGCTGCTCGATCCCTTCGGGAACCTCTTCGGCGTACTTTCCAGTGCCCCCAGGAGGATTCGAACCTCCGCCCCTGCCTCCGGAGGGCAGTGCTCTATCCCCTGAGCTATGGGGGCCAAGGGGTGTCAACAACCGTAGCAGGTCCGGCGGGTGGTCCTGGACAGCGCGTGTCGCCCTGTGGACGTGCCGTCCAGGACGGCCGGGAGGCGCGGTGCGGGCCCGCCACGGGCCTCCCGTCCGCACCGTGCGTCCGTCGCGTTCCCGTGCGAGGTTCCGTGTCCCGTGCGGTGCGGCAGGCGCGCACCACGCACGGAACCTCGCACCGGACGACGGACGCGGCACCGTGCGAGCGTCGCGAGCCGGCGCGAGGTCCCGTGTTCCGTGCGGCGCTGCAAGCGCGCACCACGTGCGCAACCTCGCACCAGACGGCGGACACGGCACGGTGCGTGGTCGCCGCCGGCCGGGAGGCGCGGTGCGGGCCCGCCACGGGCCTCCCGTCCGCACCGTGCGTCCGTCGCGATCCCGTGCGAGGTTCCGCGTTCCGTGCGGCGCAGCAAGCGCGCACCGCGCTCGGAACCTCGCACCGGATGGCGGACGCGGCACCGTGCGTGGTCGCCGCCGGCCGGGAGGCGCGGCGCGGGCCCGCCACGGGCCTCCCGTCCGCACCGTGCGAGCGTCGCGATCCCGTGCCAGGTTCCGTGTTCCGTGCGGCGCTGCAAGCGCGCACCACGCGCGCAACCTCGCACCAGACGACGGACGCGGCACCGTGCGTGGCCGCCGCCGGCCTGGAGGCGCGGTGCGGGCCCGCCGCGGGCCTCCCGTCCGCACGGTGCGTCCGTCGCGATCCCGCGCGAGGTTCCGTGTTCCGTGCGGCGCTGCACGCGCGCACCACGTGCGCAACCTCGCACCGGACGGCGGACCTCGCACCGTGCCGGCGCGGCCGCGTCAGCCCGCGGGCGTCGCCGTCGCCGTCGCCGACCCGGACGGCTGGAGCGCGGCGCGCACCGCGTCCACGACGGGCTGCGCCCCACCCGGCTCGGTGAACAGCGTCGACTGCGCGGTGACCCAGTACGGGTCGGCGAAGGCGTCCGCGCGGCCGACGTCGCCGCTCAGGGCGAAGTAGCCCTCCACGCGGTAGGTGGGGACGGACCCGCCCCGCTCGTACAGGGCGTCCTTCAGGTTGGTGAGCGACTTCTCAGGCAGGTCGGCGACCGCGACCGTGATCGCCGTGGCGTCCGCGTCGGTGCTGACGAACCGGCAGACGCGGCCCTGCTGCTTCGCGATGGTCGCGGCGGGGGAGCCCTTCGCCGGGGTGAAGGAGTCGTCGAGCTCGAAGGTCTGCCCGTAGACCGACAGTGCGCTGGTCGGCAGGAGCTCCGCGCAGGTCTGCGACACCGGCTTGCCCGCCGGGGTCGCGGTGGCCGACGGGGTGCTGTCCCCGCCGCCCGAGCACCCGGCGAGCACGACGGCTGCTGCGGTGGTGAGGGTGGCGACGGTGAGCGCCCGGGCACGGCTGCGGGGGGTCATCCCGACATGATGCTGCATCGACCGGTGCGGACCTGGGCGTCCCGGTAGGATCGGTCCTCGTGACTCCTGCCGAACTCTCCGCCGCGTACCTGTCGATCCTGACCGGGATCGTCGAGCGCCGAGGCGCGTCCGAGACCGTGACGATCGAGGAGTCCCACGTGGTGCTCGAGCGTCCGAAGAACCGCGCCCACGGCGACTGGGCCTCGAACGCCGCCATGCAGCTCGCGAAGCGGCTCGGCACGAACCCGCGCGAGCTCGCGACCGAGATCGCCGGCGAGCTGACCGAGCTCGACGGCGTGGACTCCGTCGACGTCGCCGGCCCCGGCTTCATCAACATCACGCTCGAGGCGGCCGCCGCTGGCGAGATCGCGCGCACCATCGTGGACGGCGGCGAGTCCTTCGGCACCGGCGACCTGTACGACGGCGTCCGGATCAACCTGGAGTTCGTCTCCGCCAACCCCACCGGCCCGATCCACATGGGCGGCGTCCGCTGGGCCGCGGTCGGCGACAGCCTGGCCCGCGTGTTCCAGGCGCAGGGTGGGCTCGTCACCCGCGAGTACTACTTCAACGACCACGGCGCGCAGATCGACCGGTTCGCCCGCTCCCTCGTCGCCAGCGCACTCGGTGAGCCCACGCCCGAGGACGGCTACGGCGGCGCCTACATCGCCGAGATCGCCGCACGGGTCATCGCGACCCTCGAGCCGGGCATCGACGTCCGCGACCTGCCGCGCGACGAGGCTCAGGAGCTCTTCCGTCGCGAGGGCGTCGACTTCATGTTCGCGGACATCAAGTCGTCGCTGCACGACTTCGGCGTCGACTTCGACGTCTACTTCCACGAGAACGCCTTGCACGAGTCGAAGGCCGTCGAGCGTGCGATCGCCCGGCTGCGGTCGGCCGGCGTGATGTACGAGGCCGAGGGTGCCGAGTGGCTCCGCACGACCGACTTCGGCGACGACCGCGACCGCGTCGTCATCAAGTCGGACGGCGAGCCCGCGTACATCGCCGGCGACCTGGCGTACTACCTCGACAAGCGCGAGCGCGGGTTCGAGCGGAACCTGATCATGCTCGGCGCCGACCACCACGGCTACGTCGGCCGGATGATGGCGATGTGCGCCGCGTTCGGGGACGAGCCGGGCAAGAACCTCGAGATCCTGATCGGGCAGATGGTCAACCTGCTCAAGGACGGCGAACCGATGCGCATGTCGAAGCGCAACGGCACCATCGTCACGATGGAGGACCTCGTCGACGCCGTCGGTGTCGACGCCGGCCGGTACGCCCTGGTCCGGTTCGCCAGCGACACCGCGATCGACATCGACCTCGACCTGCTCACGAAGCGCACGAACGACAACCCCGTCTTCTACGTGCAGTACGCCCACGCCCGCACGCAGTCGGTGGCCCGGAACGCCGCGGCGGCCGGGGTCGACCGGTCGGTGTTCGACGCCTCGCTGCTGACCCACGAGTCGGAGAGCGCGCTCCTCGGAGCCCTCGCCGAGTACCCGCGGGTGGTCCGGCACGCCGCCGAGCTGCGCGAGCCGCACCGCATCGCGCGGTACATCGAGCAG
Source organism: Curtobacterium sp. MCLR17_059 (assembly GCF_003234665.1). Classification (NCBI taxonomy): domain Bacteria; kingdom Bacillati; phylum Actinomycetota; class Actinomycetes; order Micrococcales; family Microbacteriaceae; genus Curtobacterium; species Curtobacterium sp. MCLR17_059. Next base: position 198,060 of record NZ_QKSU01000002.1, read on the forward strand.
CTCGCCGGCCTCTACCACCGCTGGTACGACTCCTGCCGTGTCACGCCCCTCGGCGACGAACCCGTGACCGACCTGCACCGCACGCGCCTGTGGCTGAACGACGCCACCGGCCAGGTCGTCCGGAACGGCCTCGGCCTGCTCGGCGTGTCGGCTCCGTCCCGCATGTAGCGGCACTCCTTCCGCAAGACACCGGTGTTCGCGCACCGAACACCCGCATTCCGCGGTGTCGAGCGCGAACACCGGTGTCTTGCATCCCGGCAGCCGCCGCGCCGGACGCGCACCGGGCCTCCAGGCGGGCTGCCGGGACCGGCTGGCAGGGTAGGACGCATGCCCGCAGCCACCGAACGCCCCACCACGCGCCGCCGCTGGCCCGTCGTCCTGCTCGTGGTCGTCGTCGTGCTCGCCGCCCTCGTCGTGATCGCCGAGTTCGTGCTGCGCGGCGTCGTCGACCGGATCATCGCCCAGCAGGTCGAGCAGTCGCTACCGGACGGCACGACCGGCGAGGTCGACGCCCACGCCGAGGGCATCGTCATCCCGCAGCTCATCAGCGGCACGCTCGACCGCGTCGAGATCTCCTCGGCGAAGCTCACGGTGGACGGCATCCCGCTCGCCGCCGACGTCACCGCGCAGGACGTCCCGGTGGACGGCAAGGGCGACGTCCGCGACGTCGACGGCACGGTCACCCTGGCGTCGTCGAGCGTCAAGGACCTGGCGAAGTACAGCCCGCTGTTCGACCGGTTGAACCTGGTCGACGGCGGCGTGGAACTGACGGGGTCGTCGTCGGTGCTCGGCTACGACATCACCTACGCCGCCAAGGGTGCCGTCGTCGCCCAGGACGACGGCCGCGGCATCTCGATCACCCCGGAGAGCGTCCGGATCACGAACTCCGATCTCGGCCTGAAGGTCGACTCGATCCCGGGCGTCACCGGTGTCCCGGTGCAGGTCTGCACCGCACAGTTCCTGCCCGAGGCGCTGCGGGTGCGCTCGCTCGACGTGTCGAAGTCGGACGCGACGGTCCGCATCACCGCGGACGCGCTGCCGCTCAACGAGGACGGCCTACGGACGGTCGGCAGCTGCGGCTGAGCGGACGGGTGCGTAACGCGGCCTGGAGGAACGGCTCGCGTCGGTAGGATCGGGTCCCGTGAGCGAGAACCCCCTTGCACCGCCGCGGCTGCGGTTCCCGACGGACGCCTCCGGACTGGTGGACCGCATCTGGCCCGCGTCCGCGACGCGGACCGACGACGGCACCCTGGCGATCGGCGGCATCAGCGCGACGGACCTGGTCGCGCAGTTCGGCACGCCCCTGTACGTCGTCGACGAGCGTGACGTCCAGTCCCGAGCCGTCCGTGTGCGGAACGCGTTCGCCGAGGCGTTCGAGCGGATCGGCAGCCACGCGCACGTCTACTACGCCGGCAAGGCCTTCCTGACGACGCAGGTCGTCGCGTGGATGGCCGAGGCCGACCTGCGCGTGGACGTCTGCACCGCCGGTGAGCTCGCAGTCGCCCTGGCCGGCGGCATCGACCCCGGCCGGCTCGGCTTCCACGGCAACGACAAGTCCGACGCCGAGATCGCCCGCGCGGTCGAGGTCGGCATCGGCACGATCGTGCTCGACAGCCACGAAGAGGTGCAGCGCGTCGCCCGTGCCGCCGCCGACGCCGGGGTCGTGCAGCGGGTGCGCATCCGGATCAACACCGGTGTGCACGCGTCCACCCACGAGTACCTGGCGACCGCCCGCGAGGACCAGAAGTTCGGCATCCCGCTGTCCGAGGCCGTCGAGGCCGCAGCAGCCGTCCGCGCCGAGCCCTCGCTCGCCTTCGTCGGGCTGCACTCGCACATCGGCTCGCAGATCTTCGACGACGCCGGCTTCCGCGAGGCCGCACGTCGACTCATGGACGTGCACGCGACGCTCGTGGCCTCCGGTCCGGTACCCGAGCTGAACCTCGGCGGCGGCTGGGGCATCGACTACACGGAGGCCGACTCGGCCTTCGCTCCCGAGGACGTCGCCGAGGCACTGGCCACGATCATCGGCGAGGCCTGCGCCGAGCGCGGCATCCCGGTGCCGGACATCGCCGTCGAGCCGGGCCGCTACATCATCGGCCCGCCCGGGGTGACGCTCTACCGCGTCGGCACGATCAAGCCCGTCACGCTCGAGACCGAGGACGGCGGCAGCGCGACCCGCACGTACGTCTCGGTCGACGGCGGGATGAGCGACAACATCCGTCCCGCCCTGTACGGCGCCGACTACACGGCCCGGCTCGCCCGCACCTCCGACGCCCCGGCGGTGCTGAGCCGCGTCGTCGGCAAGCACTGCGAGAGCGGTGACGTCGTGGTGAACGACGAGTACCTGCCCGGCGACGTGCAGCGCGGTGACCTGCTCGCCGTCGCGGCCACCGGTGCCTACTGCTGGGCGCTGTCGAGCAACTACAACCACGTGGGCCGCCCGCCGGTCGTCGCCGTCGCGGACGGCACAGCCCGTATCCTCGTGCGGGGCGAGACGATCGACGACCTCCTCGCCCGTGACACCGGGGTCGCCGCCGTGCCCGCCGACGGCACCGGCCGCTGACCCCCGACCCGACCGGGTCCGCCCACCCCGCAGGGCGCACCCCCACCGACAGGAACCGCTACCAGATGATCGAATACCGCAACGTCCGTGTCGCGCTGCTCGGGGCCGGCTCGGTCGGTTCCCAGGTCGCGCGACTGCTCCTCGAGCACGGCGACGAGCTGGCCTCGCGCGCCGGTGCCGGGCTGGAGCTGGTCGGGATCGCCGTGCGCGACGTGGACGCGCAGCGCGACGTCGACCTGCCGGCGGAGCTCTTCACCACGGACGCGGCATCGCTCATCCTCGGCGCGGACATCGTCGTCGAGCTCATCGGCGGCATCGAGCCGGCACGCACCCTCGTGCTCCAGGCCCTGCAGTCGGGCGCGGACGTCGTCACCGGCAACAAGGCGCTGCTCGCGACCCACGGCCCGGAGCTCTTCGCCGCGGCCGAGCAGGTCGGCGCGCAGCTCTACTACGAGGCCGCCGTGGCCGGGGCGATCCCGATCATCCGTCCGCTGCACGACTCGCTCGCCGGTGACCGCATCGTCCGGATCATGGGCATCGTCAACGGCACCACGAACTTCATCCTCGACCTGATGGACCGCAAGGGCTCCACGTTCGAGGACGCCCTGGCCACCGCGACGGAGCTGGGCTACGCCGAGGCCGACCCGACCGCCGACGTCGAGGGCTACGACGCCGCGCAGAAGGCAGCGATCCTGGCCTCGCTGGCGTTCCACACCTCGGTGCCGCTCGCCGCCGTGCACCGCGAGGGCATCACCCACGTCACGATCGACCAGGTCCGCGCCGCCCGCAAGGCCGGCTACGTCGTGAAGATCCTGGCGACCGCCGAGCGACTCACCGACGAGGACGGCCGCGAGGGCGTCAGCGCCCGCGTCTACCCGGCCCTCGTGCCCGAGTCGCACCCGCTCGCGAGCGTCCACGGTGCGAAGAACGCCGTGTTCGTCGAGGCCGAGGCCGCCGGCGACCTGATGTTCTACGGCGCGGGCGCCGGTGGGGTCGAGACGGCCTCGGCGGTCCTCGGCGACCTGGTCTCCGCGGCCCGTCGGCACGTCATCGGCGGCCCGGGTGTCGCCGAGTCGACGCAGTCCGAGCTGCCGGTGTTCCCGATCGGCACCGTCCGCACGAGCTACCAGATCACCCTGCACGTCACGGACGCCCCCGGCGTGCTGTCGACGGTCGCCGGCGTGCTCGCGAAGCACGGCGTCAGCGTCGAGACGGTCGAACAGACCACCACCGGCGCAGCCGAGGGGACCGCGACGCTCGTCATCGGCACTCACCTGGCGCGCGAGGCCGACCTGGCCGACACCGTCGTCGCCCTCCGCGGCGAGGACGTCGTCCTGGACGTCACCAGCGTCCTGCGCGTCGTCGGTCGCTGACGCGACCACGGGCCTCCAGGCCGACCAGCCGGCCCACCCAGCCGCACCACCACCAGATCCACCCCACCGGACAGAGAGAGAAGCCTGATGGCCCACCAGTGGCAGGGAGTCCTGCGCGAGTACGCCGACCGACTCGACGTGACCGAGGCGACGCCCATCGTCACGCTCGGTGAGGGCGGCACGCCGCTCATCCCGGCTCGTCGGCTCTCCGAGCGCACCGGCGCCGAGGTCTACGTGAAGTTCGAGGGCATGAACCCGACGGGTTCGTTCAAGGACCGCGGCATGACGATGGCGATCTCGAAGGCCGTCGAGCACGGCGCGAAGGCCGTCATCTGCGCCTCGACCGGCAACACCAGCGCCTCGGCCGCCGCGTACGCCACGCACGCCGGCATCACCGCCGCGGTGCTCGTACCCGAGGGCAAGATCGCCATGGGCAAGCTCAGCCAGGCCGTCGCCCACGACGCCCAGCTGCTGCAGGTGCAGGGCAACTTCGACGACTGCCTCGACATCGCCCGCGACCTGGCGGCGAACTACCCCGTGCACCTCGTCAACTCCGTCAACAACGACCGCATCGAGGGGCAGAAGACCGCCGCGTTCGAGGTCGTCGACGTCCTCGGTGACGCACCGGACTTCCACTTCCTGCCCGTCGGCAACGCGGGCAACTACACCGCGTACTCGCGCGGCTACCGCGAGGACGTCGCCGCCGGCCGCAGCACCAAGCTGCCCCGCATGTTCGGGTTCCAGGCCGCCGGTTCCGCCCCGATCGTGCACGGCGAGGTCGTCCGGCACCCCGACACCATCGCGTCGGCGATCCGCATCGGCAACCCGGCCTCGTGGCAGTTCGCGCTCGAGGCGCGGGAAGAGACCGACGGCTACTTCGGTGCCATCACCGACGAGGCCATCCTCGCGGCACACCGCATCCTGTCGGCCGAGGTCGGCGTCTTCGTCGAACCCGCGTCCGCCATCGGTGTCGCCGGGCTCCTCGAGCGTGCCGACGCCGGTGTCGTGCCGAAGGGCGCGAAGGTCGTCATCACGGTCACGGGCCACGGCCTGAAGGACCCGCAGTGGGCCCTCCGCACGCCGGACGGCGGCGAGGTCACCCCGACGAGCGTGCCGGTCGACACGAAGTCGATCGCCGACGTGCTCGGTCTGGTCAGCGAGCAGTGATCTCCGACCGCTCGTCCGGACCGGGTGAGGGCATGACCGCCCGCAGTGCTGTACCGGCCGGACGGGCGGTCCGAGCGCTGCCGACCGGATCGGCGGTCCGCGTCCGGGTGCCGGCAACGTCGGCGAACCTCGGCCCCGGCTTCGACTCGCTCGGCCTCGCGCTCTCGCTCTACGACGAGGTCGTGGTGCGTGTCCGCTCCGAACCCGGCGCGACCGTCACGGTCGAGGGCGTCGGTGCCGGTGAGGTCGCCACGGACGACACGAACCTCGTCGTCCGTGCGGTCCGCCGTGGCCTGGAGCGCGCCGGTGTCGACCAGCCCGGTCTCGAGCTGCACGCCACGAACGCGATCCCGCACGGCCGTGGTCTCGGTTCCTCCGCCGCGGCGATCGTCGCCGGGCTGATGGCTGCCCGTGGTCTGCTCGAGGGCATCGTCGACCTGGACGCCTCGACGCTCCTGACCCTGGCCACCGAGATGGAGGGCCACCCGGACAACGTCGCGCCGGCGCTCTTCGGCGGCCTGACGATCGCGTGGATGACCGCCGAGGGCCCAGCGTACAAGCGGCTCCTGGTGCACCGCGGTGTCGCCCCGGTGGTGTTCGTGCCGACCTCGACGCTCTCGACCAAGCTCGCGCGCTCCCTGCAGCCCGAGCAGGTCCCGCACGCCGACGCCGCGTTCAACGTCTCCCGTTCGGCGCTGCTCGTGGCGGCACTCATCCAGAGCCCCGAGCTGCTGCTCGCCGCCACCGAGGACCGGCTGCACCAGGCGTACCGTGCCAGCGCCATGCCCGAGACCGACGCCCTGATCCGGTTGCTCCGGCAGCACGGCCTCGCCGCGGTGGTCTCCGGTGCCGGGCCGAGCCTGCTCGTCCTCGGCAGCGACCCGGCACAGCGCCTGACCGCCGCCGAACTGGTGCAGCGACACGCCGAATCCGACTGGCGGCCGCTCATGCTGGCCGTCGATCTCGGTGGTGCTACAGTGGCAGCGCACTCGGCGCTCGAAGCCGAACCCGCGTAACCGTACGGATCGCTCGTCCTCAGGACAGCTCCTACGACGTAGCAGGGTCCGGTGCGCGAGTGTGCATCTCTTTCTGATCACCGAATCCCGATCCGTCGTCTGAACGGCGGTCGATGCTCACCCTGCATCCGGGACGGTGGAAACTCTCCGCGTTCTGCGGTTCGAAAGGAAACACCGACCTTGACCGACAACAACTCCGCCCAGGTGGAGATCCCCAGCGACCTGCGTGCCCTCCGTCTCCCGGAGCTCCAGCGCATCGCCTCCTCGCTCGGCATCACCGGGCTCTCCAAGCTCCGCAAGGGCGACCTGATCGCCTCCATCGAGGACAAGCGTCCCGTCGACGAGACGCCGGCGGCCCCTGCAGCCGCCGTCGTCGCCGAGACCCCCGCCGAGCCGGCCGCCACCGAGCAGCCGACCCTGCCGGAGCCCGCCGAGACCCCCGCGCAGCCTGCTGCCGAGGCACCCGTCGCCGACCCCGAGGCACCCGCCGAGTCGGCCGCCCCGAGCCGTGCCCGTCGTTCGCGCCGCGCATCGTCCGGCGGCACCGTGAACGCCGCGCCGACCTCGGCCGCCGAGCACACCAACCACGGCCAGACCGGCACCGAGGACCTCCTCGCCGGGCTCGACCAGGTCCGCGCCGAGAAGGACGCCCAGGAAGCCGCGCAGTCCGGCTCCCAGCGCCGTGGCCGTGGCCAGCGGAACCCCGAGCAGCGTGGCACCGAGCAGCGTGGCGCCGACCAGCGCGCCGCCGACCAGGGCCAGCAGGCGTCGGCACCCGCCGAGGCCGAGCAGCCGAGCCAGGCGGCCCAGCAGGGCCAGCAGGCCCCGACGTCCGCCGTACAGGCCGACCAGGACCAGAACGAGTCCGGCGACCAGAACGACCAGGGCGACCAGAACTCCGAGCAGGGCGAGGGCGGCTCGCGTCGCGGTCGTCGCAGCCGTGGTCGCGGTCGTGGCCGTGGCCAGAACGCCGAGAACGGCGAGCAGCAGAACGGCACCGACCAGCAGAACGGCGGCCAGAACGGCGGCCAGAACGCCGGCCAGCAGAAGCAGAACGGCGCCGAGCAGCAGAACGGCGGCCAGAACGCCGGCCAGCAGAAGCAGAACGGCGGCGAGCAGCAGAACGGCCAGCAGAACGGCGGCCAGAAGCAGAACGACCAGCCGAAGCAGGCCGAGGCCAAGCAGGACGACAAGGCCGACCAGAAGCAGCAGCAGAACAACGGTCAGCAGAAGCAGCAGACGAGCGGCCAGCAGAAGCAGCAGCAGCAACAGCACGCCGACGAGGCCGAGAGCGGCCGCAGCCGTCGCCAGCGCGACCGCAAGCGCGGCCGTGGCGGCCAGAACGACGACTTCGAGCCCGAGGTCACCGAGGACGACGTCCTGATCCCGATCGCGGGCATCCTCGACGTCCTCGACAACTACGCCTTCGTCCGCACCACCGGGTACCTGCCGGGCCCGAGCGACGTCTACGTCTCCCTCGGCCAGGTGAAGAAGTACCACCTGCGCAAGGGTGACGCCGTCGTCGGTTCGATCAAGCAGCCGCGTGACGGCGAGCAGCAGAGCCGCCAGAAGTACAACGCGCTCGTCGCCGTCGAGTCGATCAACGGCCAGTCCGCCGACGAGGCCGCGGCCCGTGTCGACTTCAACGACCTCACCCCGCTGTACCCGAACGAGCGCCTGCGCCTCGAGACGGAGCCGGGCAAGCTGTCGACCCGCATCATCGACCTCGTGTCGCCGATCGGCAAGGGCCAGCGCGGTCTCATCGTTTCGCCGCCGAAGGCCGGCAAGACCGTCGTGCTGCAGGCCATCGCCAACGCCGTCGCCAAGAACAACCCCGAGGCGCACCTGATGGTCGTCCTCGTCGACGAGCGGCCCGAAGAGGTCACCGACATGCAGCGCACGGTGAAGGGCGAGGTCATCGCCTCGACCTTCGACCGTCCCGCCGAGGACCACACCACCGTCGCCGAGCTCGCCATCGAGCGTGCGAAGCGCCTGGTGGAGCTGGGCCACGACGTCGTGCTGCTGCTCGACTCGATCACCCGCCTGGGTCGTGCGTACAACCTGTCGACCCCGCCGTCGGGCCGCGTGCTCTCCGGTGGCGTCGACTCGGCGGCGCTCTACCCGCCGAAGCGCTTCTTCGGTGCCGCGCGCAACATCGAGGACGGTGGCTCGCTGACCATCCTCGCGACCGCGCTCGTCGAGACCGGCTCCAAGATGGACGAGGTCATCTTCGAGGAGTTCAAGGGCACCGGCAACATGGAGCTCCGCCTGAACCGTCACCTCGCCGACAAGCGGATCTTCCCCGCCGTCGACGTGAACGCCTCGGGTACCCGTCGCGAGGAGCAGCTGCTCTCCGCCGACGAGGTCAAGATCACCTGGCGTCTGCGCCGGGCCCTCGCCGGGCTCGACCCGCAGCAGGCCCTCGAGATCGTGCTGCGGAACCTCAAGGAGACGCAGTCGAACGTCGAGTTCCTGGTGCAGGTGCAGAAGTCGGTCCCCTCGACCGGCGCCCACCACAACGGCCACCAGGAGTAACGCGTGTTCGAGTCGGTAGCGGGGCTGCTGGCGGAACACGAGGACCTGACACAGCAGCTGTCGGACCCCGCGCTCCACGCCGATGCGGCCCGGGCGAAGAAGGTGAACCGGCGGTACGCCGAGCTCAACCAGATCAAGTCCGCGTACGAGGCCTGGCAGGCGGCGGGGGACGACCTCGCCGCCGCCCAGGAACTCGCGCGTGAAGACGCGGCGTTCGCGGACGAGGTCCCCGGGCTCGAGGAGCAGCTGTCGGAGCGCCAGGAGCGTCTCCGCCGGCTGCTCATCCCGCGCGACCCCGACGACGGCCGTGACGTCATCATGGAGATCAAGGGCGGCGAGGGCGGCGAGGAATCGGCGCTGTTCGCGGCCGACCTCCTGCGCATGTACTCGCACTACGCCGAGACCAAGGGCTGGAAGGTCGAGCTCCTCGAGCGCACCGAGTCCGACCTGGGTGGCTACAAGGACGTCCAGGTCGCGATCAAGTCGAACACGACCGATCCGTCCCAGGGCGTCTGGGCGCACCTGAAGTACGAGGGCGGTGTGCACCGCGTCCAGCGTGTGCCGCAGACCGAGTCGCAGGGGCGCATCCACACCTCGACCACCGGCGTGCTGGTGTTCCCCGAGGTGGACGAGCCCGAAGAGGTCCAGATCAACCAGAACGACCTCAAGATCGACGTCTACCGGTCCTCCGGCCCGGGCGGGCAATCCGTCAACACGACGGACTCCGCGGTCCGCATCACCCACCTGCCCACGGGCATCACGGTGGCGATGCAGAACGAGAAGTCGCAGCTGCAGAACCGCGAGGCCGGCATGCGCGTGCTCCGCGCACGCATCCTCGCGCGTCAGCAGGAGGAGCTCGACGCGATCGCCTCGGACGCGCGTAAGTCGCAGATCCGCGGGATGGACCGTTCGGAGCGCATCCGCACGTACAACTTCCCGGAGAACCGGATCGCGGACCACCGCACGGGCTACAAGGCGTACGACCTCGACCGTGTGATGAACGGTGCCCTCGAGCCCGTCATCCAGTCCGCCATCCAGGCGGACGAAGAGGCACGTCTGGCCGCCATCGGCGACCAGGACGCGTGACCTCGGAGGCTGGGCCCACGCCGGCCGGTACCGGGGCGTCGCGGAGCCTGCGGAGCGACGGCCCGGCCGAGCCGGTGGGGAGGATCACCGCCGACACGCCCCTCACGTACGCCGCGGATCGCCTGCTCGAGCAGGCGACCGCGGCGCTCGTCGCCGTCGGCGTGCCGACGCCCCGGGTCGACGCGGAGCTGCTGCTCGCGTGGGCGACCGACACCTCGCGCGGTGCCGTACAGGCCCGTGCGCTCATCGGTGGTGGCATCGCGCCGGAGCACGTCGAGCGCTTCCGGCACGCCGTCGCCCGTCGGGCCACCCGTGAGCCGCTGCAGCACATCACCGGGCAGGCGTACTTCCGTGCGCTCACCCTGGCCGTCGGACCTGGCGTGTTCGTGCCCCGTCCGGAGACCGAGGGCGTCGTGCAGTTCGGCATCGACGCGCTGCGGGCGACCGCGGTCCCCGAGCCGATCGCCGTGGACCTGGGCTCCGGCAGCGGTGCGATCGCGATCGCGATGGACACCGAGGTGCCGAACGCCGTGGTCTACGCCGTCGAGCGGTCCGCCGAGGCCCTGCCCTGGACCCGGCGCAACGTCGACGCCCACGGCGGGACGGTCCGGCTCGTCGAGGGCGACCTCGCCGACGCGCTGCCGGAACTCGACGGCACCGTGTCCGTCGTCGTGTCGAACCCGCCGTACGTGCCGGACGACGCGATCCCGATCGACCCCGAGGTCCGCGACCACGACCCGGCGATGGCCCTGTACGGCGGGCCGGACGGCCTCGACGCCGTCCGGGCACTCGCCGAGACGGCCTGGCGGTTGCTCGTGCCCGGGGGAGTCCTGGTCGTCGAGCACGCCGAGCCGCAGGGCGCCGGAGTCCGGGAGGTCCTGGCGCGCCGGGGGTTCCGCACCCCGGAGACGCACGTCGACCTGACGGGGCGCGACCGCACGACCACCGCGACGCGCTAGCCGGAGCCGAGCCGGGCCCCCCGTCGCTCGGCCGCGCGTGCGTGTGCCGGGAGAATTCGGGCGTCCCTGGTGGGATCGGGCGTACCGAGTCGTCCGGGATGACCAGGTATGCCCGTTCTTGCTTTCCAGCGCGACCGCGATGGGAAGGAACGGGCGTGGCGGGCGTGGGGCGGGCCTCCCGTCGCTCGGCCGTGCTGCGTGTGCCGCGTGGATCCGGGCGTACCTGGTGGGATCGGGCGTACCGGGTCGTTCGGGACGACCAGGTGTGCCCGTTCTTGCTTCCCAGCGCAACCGCGACGGGAAGGAACGGGCGTGGCGGGCTACGCGACGGGGGAGGCCTCGCGCTGCTGCGCCGCGACGAAGGCGCGGACGTGCTCCCGCAGGTCGGTGTCGTGCTCGACCAGGACCGCGTGGATGCCGACGCTCCGCGCACCCGCGATGTTCTCGGGCATGTCGTCGGCGAAGAAGGTGCGTTCCGCGGGGACGCCGTGGTGGGCGATCGCGCGCTGGAAGACCTCGGGCTCGGGCTTCCGGGCGCCGAAGTTGCTCGAGGTGTCCAGGTGCTCGCCGAAGACCTCGGGCAGGGACGGCGCCCACTCGTGGATCCAGCGGCCGGCGAGCGGACCGTTGTTGGTGAGCAGCCCGACACGCCCGTGCTCGCTCGCGATCCGGACCGCCTCGATGCGTTCCGGCAGCTCGGTCATGGCGGATCCGCGTATCCGGGCCCAGTCGGCCTCGGGGACGTCGCACTCCATCGCGCGCTCGAACGCGGCGAGGTACTCGTCGCCGTCGGCGAACCCACCGGCCTCGGCACGCATCTCGTGACCGCAGTCCCACCATCGGCGACGGAGCTCCTGGAACTCGTGTCCGGTGAACTCGGAGAGTGCGGCCATGCGCACCTGCCAGTCGTACCGGACCAGGACGTCGTCCATGTCGAAGAGGAACAGGAGCGGGGGTGCGGGCGTCTCGTTCACGATGTCCACCATTGTGTCGCACTATCATCGTCGAGTCATGGCATCCCGATACGACTGCACCGACTCCGACGGGCTCCTGACCGGGATGCGGCTCGCACGTGCCGCCCTCGGACGCGGAGAGCTCGTCGTGGTCCCCACCGACACCGTCTACGGCCTCGCCGCGGACGCCTTCAGCGCGACGGCCGTGCAGCGGCTGCTCGACGCGAAGGGCCGCACGCGGCAGTCGCCGCCGCCCGTGCTCATCCCCGGTCCGCCCACGCTCGACGCCCTCGCCAGCGAGGTCCCGCAGCCGGTGCGCGACCTGGTGGCCGAGTTCTGGCCGGGCGGGCTGACCGTCATCCTGCACGCACAGCCGTCGCTCGACTGGGACCTCGGCGAGACGCGCGGCACGGTCGCGCTGCGGATGCCGGACTCGCGGATCGCCCTCGAGCTCCTGCAGGAGGTCGGGCCCCTCGCGGTCTCGTCCGCGAACTCCACGGGCGACCCGGCCGCGATGGACGTCGACGCCGCCGAGCGCATGCTCGGTGACAGCGTCGCGATCTACCTGGACGGCGGACCCGTCGAGGTGCACGACGGCTTCGAGGCCAGCACCGGCTCGACGATCGTCGACGCCACCGGGCTGTCGGACGGCGGGAAGCTCCGCATCGTCCGGCACGGGGTGATCCCCGACGAGGAGATCATCCGGGTCGTCGGAGCCGACCTCGTCACATGAAGTACTACCTGCTCGCGGGGGCCATCGCCGCGGTCGTGAGCTTCGTGATGAGCCTGATCGTCTGGAAGCTCGGGCTGAAGTACAAGTGGTACCCGCAGGTCCGCGAGCGGGACGTGCACCGCACCCCGACGCCGCGGCTCGGTGGCATCGCGATGTACATCGGCGTCATCGTCTCGCTGCTCGCGGCCTGGTTCCTGTTCCCGTCGATCGCGGGGACCGACTACTTCCGGCTTGTGTTCTCCGAACCGGGTCGCGTGCTCGCGGTGCTCGGGGGAGCGACCATCATCGTGGTCCTCGGTGTCGCGGACGACATCTGGGACCTCGACTGGATGACCAAGCTCGCCGGGCAGATCATCGCGGCGGGCATCCTCGCCTGGCAGGGCGTCGCGATCGTCTCGCTGCCCATCGGCAACACGCTGGGCGTCGGCTCGTCGTACATGAGCCTGATCTTCACCGTGCTGGCGGTGGTGCTCGTGATGAACGCGGTGAACTTCATCGACGGGCTCGACGGACTGGTGGCCGGCGTCGCGATCATCGCCGGCGGGGTCTTCTTCCTCTACACGTTCTTCATCAACCGCGTGGTCGTGCAGACCGAGTTCTTCTTCAACCTGCCGTCGCTGCTCACCGCGGTGCTCGTCGGGGCCTGCTTCGGCTTCCTCATCCTGAACTGGCACCCCGCCAAGCTCTTCATGGGCGACGCCGGCGCGCTGCTCGTCGGGTTCCTGATGGCCACGAGCGCAGTGTCGGTCACGGGCAACATCGACCCGGCGGCGGTGCAGACACGCCAGGCGCTGCTGCCGGCGTTCATCCCGATCCTGCTGCCGTTCGCGATCCTGATCGTGCCGATCCTGGACTTCGGGCTCGCGGTCACCCGACGGCTCAGCGCGGGCAAGTCGCCGTTCTCGGCCGACCGGAAGCACCTGCACCACCGCCTGCTCGACATGGGGCACTCGCACTTCCACGCGGTGCTGATCTTCTACGCGTGGACCGCGACCGTCGCCTTCGGGTGCCTGCTGTTCCTCTTCGTGGACTGGTACTGGGTCGTCGTCTTCGTGTCCGTCGGCTTCACCGTCTGCGCCGTCGCGACCTTCGCGCCGCTCGGCCGGAAACGCACCGAGATCGCCGCCCAGACCGCCAACCGCTCCGCCGCCGTGGTGGACGCCAGCCTCGACCCGCTCGACCGGGCCGCCAACGACCGCACGATCCCTGGAGACATCACGTGACCGCACCGAACGCGCTCGACCACGTCCGGCCGGTGTTCCGCCGCATCATCACCTGGGGAGCGGTCCTCGCCGTCGCCCTCGCGGTGGTCGGCGGACTCATCGGGTTCCTCGTCGCGGACGGCCCGGGGTTGGTCGGGGGACTGCTCGGCGCCGTGCTGAGCGTCGTGTTCCTCGGGCTCACCGCGGTCAGTGTCCTCGTCGCGCTGCGCGTCTCGAAGGGCCAGATGATCTCCGGCGCCTTCTTCGGCATCGTGATGGGCACCTGGCTGCTCAAGTTCATCGTCTTCATCGTGCTGCTGGTCCTGCTCAAGGACCGTGACTGGGTCGACTTCCCGGTGCTGGCGATCGTGATCATCGCGGGGGTCGTCGGCTCCCTGGTGATCGACGTCGTCGCCGTCGCGAAGGCCCGCACCCCGATCGGCGTCCGGCTGCCGGGCGACGGCCTCGACGACTCCGCGGACGCTGGGAACCCGACCCCCCGCGTCTGAGAAGCCGGGAAGCCTCTCGCACCTGATAGGCTTCTTCAAGTCCGCTACCGGAGCCTTTCGCTCGGGGCGGACGAGCCTCCACAACGTCCACCATCGCGTGCCATGATGTGCGCGCGCCGACACAGGAGACAGCGCTGCTATCCCACGCTCTTCCCCTGTCCCTCTCCGCTGCGGTTGACACCGTCGCGGCGGGGAGCAGCAAGGCCGCCGAGTTCCATGGTCCGTCGATCAACGAGTTCTTCCCGGATGCGATCTTCTTCGCCGGGACGCCGTTCGAGATCGATCGGCTCGTCCTCATCCGTTTCTTCGCCGTCGCCGTGCTCCTGGTGTTCGCGTTCGTGGGCACCCGTGCACTGAAGCTCGTGCCGAACCGCGGTCAGGCGTTCATCGAGTACGCGTTCGACGTCGTCCGTCGCAACACCTTCGACAACCTCGGAGAGAAGGACGGCAAGCGCTTCCTGCCGCTCCTGGCGACGATCTTCTTCGGCGTGCTCTTCATGAACCTGACCGGTCTGGTCCCGTTCATGAACCTCGCCGGCACCAGCCGCATCGCGATGCCGATGATCCTGGCGATCGTCGCGTACCTCGCCTTCATCTACGCCGGCCTCCGCAAGCACCCGGGCACGTTCCTCAAGAACTCGCTCTTCCCGCCCGGGGTGCCGTGGCCGCTGTACATCATCGTGACGCCGATCGAGCTCGTCTCCACCTTCGTGCTCCGTCCCGTCACCCTGACGCTGCGACTCCTGATGAACATGGTCGTGGGGCACCTGCTCCTCGTGCTGTTCTTCTCGGCCACGCAGTTCTTCTTCTTCGACGCTTCGCTCGGCTTCAAGGCCTTCGGCGTCGGGACGATCGCGTTCGGCATCGCGTTCAGCTTCTTCGAGGTCCTCGTCGCGCTGCTGCAGGCCTACGTCTTCATGCTCCTCACCGCCGTCTACATCCAGCTGGCGCTGGCTGACGAGCACTGATTCCTCACTGACCCCCTACGGGACCGGCGACCGTCGGACCCGCACCTCGAAAGGAAAACACGTGGACGCAACGACCGTTCTCGCGGAGATCAACGGCAACATCGCGACGGTTGGCTACGGCCTCGCAGCGATCGGCCCGGCCATCGGTGTCGGCATCGTCGTCGGTAAGACGATCGAGTCCGTCGCTCGCCAGCCCGAGCTCCAGGGCCGCCTGACGACCCTCATGTACATCGGTATCGCCTTCACCGAGGCCCTGGCCTTCATCGGTATCGCCACGTACTTCATCTTCACCGGCACCAACTAAGGCTCCTCGATGCACAACGCACTCATCATCGCGGCGGAGGAGACGCACAACCCGCTGATCCCGCCGTTGTACGACGTCGTCTGGTCGGCGCTTGCCTTCGTCATCATCTTCCTGGTGATGTGGCGTGTCGTCACGCCGCGCATCACGAAGATGCTCGATGAGCGCACCGAGGCCATCGAGGGCGGCATCAAGAAGGCCGAGGCCGCTCAGGAGCAGGCCGCTGCTGCGCTCGACGAGTACAACAAGCAGCTCGCTGACGCACGTGCCGAGGCTTCGCGCATCCGTGAGCAGGCCCGCGCCGACGCCACGGCGATCGGCAACGAGGTCCGCGAGCAGGCGGCCGCCGATGCAGCACGCATCACGGCCAACGCCCAGGCGCAGATCGAGGCCGAGCGCCAGAGCGCCGTCCAGGCACTCCGGTCCGAAGTGGGCACCCTCGCGCTGGACCTCGCGTCCGGTGTGATCGGTGAGTCCCTCAAGGACGACGCCAAGTCGACCGCAGTGGTCGACCGCTTCCTCGCCGACCTCGAGGCCTCGCAGGCCACGAAGACGGGGGAGCACTGAGCATGCGAAGCGCTACCAGAGAAGCACTCGCGTCCACCAGGGCGGTGCTGTCGGACCTCGGTCCGAGCGCCGGCCTGGCGGCGGGTGCCGAGATCCTCGCCTCCGGGCGTGCGATCGCCGGTGCGCCGCAGCTGCTCGGGCTGCTGTCCGACCCCACGGCCGACGCGGCCGGCAAGAAGGTCCTCATCGACCGTGTCTTCGCCGGACAGTCGGACGCGACGCGTGCGGTCCTGACCGCGGTGGCCGGCTCGCGCTGGTCCTCGCAGCAGGACCTGCTCGCGGGCATCGAGGACGCGGGCATCCGCGCCGTCGCCGCCACCGCGGGTCCGGACTCGTCGATCGAGTCGGAGCTGTTCGCCTTCGAGACCGCCGTCCGCTCGGACGCCGGCCTCGAGCTGGCGCTCGGCACCAAGCTCGGCAGCCCCGAGCAGAAGGGCGCGCTCGTCGAGCGGCTCCTCGGTGCCAAGGCCTCGGAGCAGACGATCACGATCGTGTCGGCCCTGGTGCAGCAGCCCCGCGGCCGCCGCATCGGTGAGATCGTCCGCGACGCCTCGCGCATCGTGGCCGAGCAGGCCGGCAAGCTCGTCGCGACCGTCGTCACGGCGACGCCACTGACCCCCGCCCAGTCGGCCCGCGTCACGCGCGGTCTGTCCGATCGGTACGGCAAGGACATCAGCATCAACCAGGTCGTCGACCCCACGGTCGTCGGCGGGGTCCGGGTGCAGATCGGCGGCGACGTCATCGACGGCACCGTGTCCACGCGACTCTCGGAGCTCAGGCTCCAGCTCGCCGGCTAGGCGTACGGTCGAAGCCGCTCCTCCCCAAGTCCACAACGGGAACTGCCGAGTCCGGCAGCGTCACCCTCTCGGAGCCGAAGGGCCCCGGAAAACCACAAGGAAAATCCCATGGCAGACATCACCATCAGCCCCGATGAGATCCGTGATGCCCTGAAGGACTTCGTCTCGAACTACGAGCCGACGAAGGCCTCCACGGCCGAGGTCGGGCACGTCACCGACGCCGGTGACGGCATCGCCCACGTCGAGGGTCTCCCCGGCGTCATGGCGAACGAGCTCATCCGCTTCGCGGACGGCACGCTCGGCCTGGCGCAGAACCTCGACGAAGACGAGATCGGCGCCATCGTGCTCGGCGAGTTCGGCGGCATCGAGGAGGGCATGGAGGTCACCCGCACGGGTGAGGTCCTCTCCGCCCCCGTCGGCGACGCCTTCCTCGGTCGCGTCGTCGACCCGCTCGGCGCCCCGATCGACGGTCTCGGCGAGATCGCCGCAGAGGGCCGTCGTGCCCTCGAGCTCCAGGCTCCCGGCGTCATGGCCCGCAAGTCGGTCCACCAGCCGCTGCAGACCGGCATCAAGGCCATCGACGCGATGATCCCCGTCGGCCGTGGTCAGCGTCAGCTGATCATCGGCGACCGCCAGACCGGCAAGACGGCCATCGCGATCGACACGATCATCAACCAGAAGGCCAACTGGGAGTCCGGCGACGAGGAGAAGCAGGTTCGCTGCATCTACGTCGCCATCGGTCAGAAGGGCTCCACGATCGCCTCCGTCAAGGGTGCGCTCGAGGACGCCGGTGCGATGGAGTACACCACCATCGTCGCCGCTCCGGCCTCCGACCCGGCCGGCTTCAAGTACCTCGCCCCGTACACCGGTTCGGCCATCGGCCAGCACTGGATGTACCAGGGCAAGCACGTCCTCATCATCTTCGATGACCTGTCGAAGCAGGCCGAGGCCTACCGTGCGGTGTCGCTCCTCCTGCGTCGTCCGCCGGGCCGCGAGGCCTACCCGGGTGACGTCTTCTACCTGCACTCCCGTCTGCTGGAGCGTTGCGCGAAGCTGTCCGACGAGCTCGGCGCCGGTTCGATGACGGGGCTCCCGATCATCGAGACCAAGGCGAACGACGTCTCGGCGTACATCCCGACCAACGTCATCTCCATCACCGACGGCCAGATCTTCCTGCAGTCGGACCTCTTCAACGCGAACCAGCGTCCGGCCGTCGACGTGGGCATCTCGGTGTCCCGCGTCGGTGGTGACGCCCAGGTGAAGTCGATCAAGAAGGTCTCCGGCACGCTGAAGCTCGAGCTGGCGCAGTACCGCTCGCTCGAGGCGTTCGCGATGTTCGCGTCCGACCTCGACCAGGCGTCGCGTCGTCAGCTGGAGCGCGGTGCGCGTCTGACCGAGCTCCTCAAGCAGCCGCAGTACTCGCCCTACCCGGTCGAGGAGCAGGTCGTCTCGATCTGGGCCGGCACGAACGGCAAGCTCGACACCGTTCCGGTGCCGGACGTGCTCCGCTTCGAGTCCGAACTGCTCGACCACCTGCGTCGCAACTCCGACGTCCTCACGACGCTGCGCGAGACGAACCAGCTCAGCGACGAGACCGTCGCCGAGATGGACAAGCAGATCGACGAGTTCACGAAGAGCTTCCAGACGAGCGACGGCAAGACCCTCGGCTCCGAGCAGTTCGACGCGGCTGACGCCGAGGACGTCGACCAGGAGCAGATCGTCAAGGGTCGTCGCTAGATGGCAGCGCAGGTCCGGGTCTACCGCCAGCGGATCAAGTCGGCGAAGACCACGAAGAAGGTCACCCGCGCCATGGAGCTGATCTCGGCGTCGCGGATCCAGAAGGCGCAGGCCCGCATGGCTGCGTCCGGTCCGTACTCGCGGGCCGTCACGCGTGCGGTGTCGGCCGTAGCAACGTTCTCGAACGTCGACCACGTGCTGACCACCGAGCCGGAGTCGTCGACCCGTGCAGCCGTCGTGCTCTTCACCTCGGACCGCGGCCTGAACGGCGCGTTCAGCACGAACGTCCTCAAGCAGGGCGAGGAGCTCGCCTCCCTGCTCCGCAGCGAGGGCAAGGACGTCGTCTACTACCTGGTCGGCCGCAAGTCCGTCGGGTACTTCGCGTTCCGTGAGCGTCCGTCCGAGCAGCAGTGGGTCGGCAACACCGACCAGCCGGAGTTCTCGACGGCCAAGGAGATCGGCGACGCCGTCGTGGCGAAGTTCCTCCAGGACACCGCTGACGGCGGCGTGGACGAGATCCACATCGTGTTCAACCGGTTCATCAGCCTGGCGACCCAGGAGCCGCAGGTCGTTCGCCTGCTGCCCCTCGAGGTCGTCGAGGGCATCGACGAGCCCGAGGGCAACGAGCCCCTGCCGCTCTACGAGTTCGAGCCGGACGCCGATGCGGTGCTCGACTCGCTGCTCCCGGTCTACATCGAGAGCCGCATCTTCAACGCCATGCTGCAGTCGGCTGCTTCCGAGCACGCCGCGCGTCAGAAGGCGATGAAGGCGGCCAGCGACAACGCCGACTCGCTGATCCGTGACTTCACCCGACTCGCGAACAACGCGCGTCAGGCGGAGATCACCCAGCAGATCTCCGAGATCGTCGGCGGCGCCGACGCCCTCTCGTCGAAGAAGAAGTAGTCCGCGTCGTTCGCGGACAGATACCCACCCTCAGGAAGGCACCAGCCATGACCGACACCGCAACCACCGCGGTCGAGACGTCGTCGGCGCCCGGTGTCGGCCGGATCGCCCGTGTCACGGGCCCCGTCGTCGACATCGAGTTCCCCCACGACGCAATCCCGGAGATGTACAACCTCCTGTTCACGACCATCACCATCGGTGACTCGTCGCAGGAGATCGGCCTCGAGGTCGCGCAGCACCTCGGCGACGACCTCGTCCGTGCCATCTCCCTGAAGCCGACCGACGGCCTGGTCCGTGGCCAGGAGGTCCGTGACTCGGGCGCTCCGATCTCGGTCCCCGTCGGCGACGTCACCAAGGGCAAGGTCTTCGACGTCCTCGGGAACGTGCTCAACACGGACGAGAAGCTCGAGATCACCGAGCGCTGGCCGATCCACCGCAAGGCCCCGGCCTTCGACCAGCTCGAGTCCAAGACCTCGATGTTCGAGACCGGCATCAAGTCCATCGACCTCCTCACCCCGTACGTGCAGGGTGGCAAGATCGGCCTCTTCGGTGGTGCGGGCGTCGGCAAGACCGTCCTCATCCAGGAGATGATCCAGCGCGTCGCGCAGGACCACGGCGGTGTGTCGGTGTTCGCCGGTGTCGGTGAGCGCACCCGTGAGGGCAACGACCTCATCGGTGAGATGGAAGAGGCGGGTGTCTTCGACAAGACGGCCCTCGTGTTCGGCCAGATGGACGAGCCGCCGGGAACGCGTCTCCGCGTGGCCCTGTCGGCGCTGACGATGGCGGAGTACTTCCGCGATGTCCAGAAGCAGGACGTGCTCCTCTTCATCGACAACATCTTCCGCTTCACGCAGGCCGGCTCCGAGGTCTCGACGCTGCTCGGCCGCATGCCGTCCGCCGTGGGCTACCAGCCCAACCTCGCCGACGAGATGGGTGTGCTCCAGGAGCGCATCACCTCGACGCGTGGTCACTCGATCACCTCGCTGCAGGCGATCTACGTGCCGGCTGACGACTACACCGACCCGGCTCCGGCCACCACGTTCGCGCACCTCGACGCGACGACCGAGCTCTCCCGTGAGATCGCATCGCAGGGTCTGTACCCCGCGATCGACCCGCTGGCCTCGACGTCGCGCATCATGGACCCGCGTTACCTGGGTGCCGACCACTACGAGACGGCCACGCGCGTCAAGCAGATCCTCCAGAAGAACAAGGAACTGCAGGAGATCATCGCCATCCTCGGTGTCGACGAGCTCTCCGAAGAGGACAAGATCACGGTCGAGCGCGCTCGTCGTATCCAGCAGTTCCTCTCGCAGAACACCTACATGGCGAAGAAGTTCACGGGTGTCGAGGGCTCCACGGTGCCGCTCAAGGACACCATCGAGTCCTTCCGCGCCATCGCCGACGGCGAGTTCGACCACGTTGCGACCCAGGCGTTCTTCAACGTCGGTGGCATCAACGACGTGGAAGAGAAGTGGGCTCAGATCCAGAAGGAGAACCGCTGACATGGCGGGTCTCAGCGTGAGCGTCGTCTCGGCGGACCGTGAGGTCTGGTCGGGCGACACCACCATGGTCGTCGCACGGACGACAGAGGGCCAGATCGGCATCCTCGCCGGACACGAGCCGATGCTCGCGATCCTGGCGCAGGGTCAGGTCCGCATCACGCGGGCCGATGGGTCGACCGTCGCGGTCGACGCCGAGGACGGCTTCCTGTCGGTCGAGCACGACACGGTGACGATCGTCGCGCGGCAGGCCGCGCTGGCGTCCTGACCGGACTGACCGTCCTGCTCCCGCCTTCGGAGACGAAGCGGGAGGGCGGGGACACGAGGCGCACGCTCGATCTGCGTGCACTCTCGTTCCCGGAACTGGCCGATGAGCGGGCCGCGGTGATCACCGCGGCCCGCTTCGTCAGTTCCGAGGAGTCCTCGGCCAGGACGGCGCTCAAGCTCGGTCCGAAGTCGATCGCCGAGCGGCTCAGGAACCTCGAGCTCGACACCTCGGGCACCATGCCCGCGATCGAGCGGTACACCGGGGTCCTCTACGACCCGTTGGGCGCGCAGGACGCGGATGCTGCGACCCGCGCGTGGTGGGCGGAACACGTGGTCGTGCAGTCCGCGATGTTCGGCCCCATCGGTGCCGGTGACCCGATCCCGGCGTACCGGCTCTCACACGACTCGCGGCTCGGCTCGATCCGGTTGGCCGCGCACTGGCCCGCGGTGTCGACCCGTTCCCTGCTGACCCGTGCGGACGGCCTGGTGCTCGACCTGAGGTCCGAGGGGTACCGGCAGCTCGGTCCCGTGCCCGGAGCGGTGGCACCACGGGTGGTGAGTGTCGACGGCTCCGGTCGTCGTCGTGCGCTGAACCACTGGAACAAGACCGCGAAGGGTCGCCTGGTGGCGCTGCTCGCCCGCACCGGCGCGAGCATCGGCAGCATGGACGACCTGGTCGGTTGGGCGGCCGCGAACAACGTGGTCGTCGAGCGCAACGAGGGCGGCTGGGACCTGGTCGCCGAGAGCCTGGAGCCCGTCGCCGCCTGAGCGGGTGCCGGGTCGGCTCGTCCTCCACAGGCGTGAGCGAGGTCGCTCCGGTCCACAGATGGTCGGGGCGACCCTGCCTGGAGGCTCCCAGCACGTTTCGATGGCGTGCATGATCCCTCTCACGGCACAGTCCAGCCCCGGCTCCGCAGTCCGTTTCCCTCGCGAGATCGCCGCGGCGGTCACCCTCCCCGCTGCGGCGGCCGCGCTGGTCGCGCCCGGTCGCGCCGACCTGTCGACGGCCGCTGCGACGGCCGTGGTGACCGCGTGCGGCGCACTCGCGCCCCGGATGGCCCTGGTGCCGTTCATCGCGGCGCAGGGCACACCGGACCCCCGGTCGATCCGGGTGTTCGACCCCTTCGCGGACCCGACACCGCCGGCGCTCCACGGTTTCGGCCCGGCTCCCGATCGTGCCCGCGTGCGGGTCGCCGGTGACCGGTGCGCCGACGCGTGGCGGGTGTGGCGGGCGCAGGACGGCCCGTTCGACGGATCGTCGGGCGCTGCCGGCGCCCTGTCGCTCGGCGCCTGGTGTGCGTGGGCGCTCGGGTCGTGGGCCCGGGCGGAGACGCGTGCCCGGTACGCCCTCGAGACCCGCGCGGACGACCCGCTCGCGGGGCTCGTCCTGCGCTCGGTCGTCGCGGGCAGCGGGCCGTCGTGGGAGCGTCGATGACGTGGGGTCGACCGGATCGTCTACGGTGGGGGAGACCACACTGGGAGGGCTCCGGTTGTACGACGACGACATCGAGGACACCGTCATCCGGCGACCCCGACGATCGGTGGCCGACCGGACGGCGGACGCCGTCGACGACACCGTCATCCGGGGCGCAGGTCCCGTCGTCCCGGGAGCCGGCCCCGACTCCGACCCCGGTTCCGACGACGGGGTCCTCGGTGACACGGTCATCCGGCCCGCGCCCAGGGCAAGCGACCAGCCACCCGCAGCGGTGGACGACGTCGATCCGGAGGACACCGTCGTCCGGGTGCCGGCGCGACCCGGCGCCGGAGCGAGCCCGTTCGTGGGTGCCGCCCCGGGCCTCCCGGCCGTCCCGGCGGTGCCCGCCGCGCCCACTGCACGGGTGCCCTCGATCCGCATCGGCGACCGCACCTTCCGGCTCGACCACCCGGTGGTCATCGGCCGACGGCCGTCGCTGCCGCGGGTCACCCGTGGCCCGCAGCCCGAACTCGTGACCGTGCGGTCGGCGTACGGGCAGGTGTCGTCGTCGCACGTCCGGATGCACGCCGAGGGCGAAGCCGTCGTCGTGCAGGACCTCCGGTCCACCAACGGGACCGTCGTCCGCCCGGCCGGTGCACCCGCCTACCGCATGGCATCGGGTGCGTCGATCGTCGCGCTGACGGGTACGGTAGTCGAGATCGGTGACGGCAACGCCATCGAGGTCCTCTCGCCGTACCTCCGGGTCGCACCGACGGCAGAGGGGCTGCCTCCGGTTCCCCCGTGGCCCTCCGATCAGACAGCACACGGCACGCCCCGACCCACCAGAGAGCGATCCTGACACGTGACCGAACTCGGCCGAGCAGCCACTGCGCACGCCATCGACGTCCCCGGTGCCGACGGCGCCACCCTGACACTCTCGTGGGGAGCCGCGACCGACGTCGGTCGGCGGCGTGACCACAACGAGGACAGCTACATCGTGGGCGCGCCGTTCTTCGTCGTCGCCGACGGCATGGGCGGGCACCTCGCGGGCGACCGTGCCAGTGACGCGGTCGTGCGTCGGCTCGAGCAGGTGACGGCCGAACCGTTCACCACGCGTCAGGGCATCCAGCGTGCGCTGCTCCTCGCAACAGCCGACATCGAGCGTGCAGCCGGCGGCAACGCCATCGGCGCGGGCACCACCGTCACCGGGATCGCGCTCGTGGCGTCGCTCGGGCAGCCCGCTGCCCTCGTGTTCAACGTCGGCGACTCCCGCACCTACCGCATCGAGGACGGCGTGCTCCGCCGCGTCACCGTCGACCACTCGGTGGTGCAGGAGATGGTGGACGCCGGCCTGCTGCGTGCCGAGGACGCCGAGCAGCACCCGGACAGCAACGTCATCACGCGTGCGGTCGGCTTCGGCGAACCGCCGGCACCGGACTGGTGGACCCTGCCCCTGCGGGCCGGTGACCGCTACATCGTCTGCTCCGACGGGCTGACCAAGGAGCTCGGCGACGCCGGCATCGCGCGCATCGCGGCACGTGAGCCCGGCGCGCAGGACCTGGCGGAGCGCCTCGTCGGCGACGCCGTCGTGGCCGGCGGTCGTGACAACGTCACCGTCGTGGTGCTGCAGGTCGATTCCGCACCGGACGACGGCGACCTCGAGGACACGCTGCCGCGTCACTAGCTGGCCCCCGAACTGGGGGAACACGTCGAGCTGTGGGGGATCGGCGTGCGGAATGTCGGTCACCCACGCTTCGTACAATGACATGGCCACGTCGAGAGAGCTGGCCGCTCGGCCGGGGGAGGAGAGGACCATGGCGAGACGCCTGCCGTCCAACCCGCCCGTGATCGGCGGTTTCAGTCCCGTGCACGTCCTCGGGTCCGGTGGCTTCGCCGACGTCTTCCTCTACGAGCAGGACATGCCCCGACGACAGGTCGCGGTGAAGGTGCTGCTGGACGAGGTCGTCGACGACCGCGTCCGGCAGATGTTCCAGGCCGAGGCCAACCTGATGGCGCGGCTCAGCACGCACCCGTCGATCCTCACCGTCCTCCAGGCCAGCGTCGCCGCCGACGGCCGGCCCTACCTGGTCATGGAGCTCTGCTCCTCGTCCCTCAGTGAGCGCTACCGCCGCGAACCGATCCCGGTGTCCGAGGTGCTGTCGATCGGCATCCGCATCGGGTCGGCGCTCGAGACCGCACACCGCGAGGGCGTGCTGCACCGCGACATCAAGCCGTCGAACATCCTGCTGACGGCCTACGGCAACCCCGTGCTCTCCGACTTCGGCATCGCCGCGACGATCGGGGGTACCGACCCCGACGAGCCGATCGGCATGTCGATCCCGTGGTCCGCGCCCGAGGTCCTGATCGACGAGTCGCGCGGCACGATCCAGTCAGAGGTGTACTCCCTCGCGGCGACCGTGTACTCGCTCCTCGCCGGGCGCAGCCCGTTCGAGATCCGCGGCGGCAAGAACGGTGCGAACGACCTGATGCACCGGATCGACAAGGGCGGCGTGAAGCCCACCGGTCGCACCGACGTGCCGCCCTCGCTGGAGCGCCTGCTCGCCTCGGCGCTGTCCCGCAAGCCGCAGGGCCGCCCCGCGACGGTGATCGAACTCGTCCGCGGCTTCCAGCAGGTCGAGGCCGAGCTCGGCATCCCGCAGACGTCCGCCGACGTCGCGGTCGAGGCCTGGGCGATCTCGACGCCGACCCCGCACGGTGAGCGCACCGTGATCCGTGAGCTGCAGCCGCCCACCCGGGTCGGCGGACGTCGTCGCACCCGCCGTGCGGTGCAGGGTGGGGTCGTGGCCGGGGGTTCGCACAGCGTCGGCACCGTGCACCGCACCGGGTCCGTGACGCGTGCCCGGCGCCGGACCCGTTCGACCCTGGTCTGGGCGACGTCCCTGGCCGTCGTCGTGGTCGCCGCACTGGCGATCGCCACGGTCGTCGTCGTCGGTCGGCTCGGCGCCGGGGCGATCCCGGTCGTGGCCGAGGTCCGTGCCGAGCCGTCGCCGCAGTCCGTGTCCTTCAGCTGGACCGACCCGGGGCTGCGCAGCGGCGACACGTACGTCATCTCGTCCAACGGGTCTTCGAGCCAGCAGACCGGCACGACGTTCGTCGTCTCCGGTGAACGCGGCGACGAGGAGTGCATCGCCGTCGCCGTGAACCGCGACGGCAAGACGGGTGCCGCGAGCGCGCAGAAGTGCGCGACGATCGGGAGCGCCGGGTGATCCGCGCCCTCCTCGCGAAGCACCGCTCCGCCGCCGTGACGACCGGTGCCTCGGTGCTCGTCGCCGCCGTCGTCGCGACCACCGCCATCGTCTCCACCGGGTACCACACGCAACGCGTCGACCTCGGCGACGGCACGGTCTGGGTGCCCTCGGCCGAGTACGGCGCGGTCGGCCGGGCGAACACCGGCATCCTGCAGCTCAACACCGCCGTCGAGACGGCCAGCGACGACCTGTCCGTGCTGCAGCGCGGCTCCACCGTCTACAGCGTGGACGAGACGAAGGGCACGGTCGCCCGGGTCGACGTCGCCGACGCCACCGTGGGTGATGCGATCACGCTGCCGGCGGGGACGCCGCAGGTCTTCTTCGCGGGCGACACCGCGGTCATCGGCAACGCCGACACGGGCGAGCTCTGGGCGACCCCCGCGAACGACCTCGCCGAGTTCGACGCGTCGGCCAAGGCAGACCTGACCCTGGGCGCCGACACCGTCTTCGACGCCTCCGACGGCCACGTCGCAGTCTACTCCGCGAAGACCGGGACGGCGTCGCTGGTCGACGTCGGCACGACACTCACCGTCGCCGAACGGTGGAAGGTCGACATGGACCGCGGCGACGACTTCCAGGTCGCCACGTTCGACGGGCACCTCGCCGTGCTCGACCGGACGAGCGGTGCCCTGTCGGTCGACGGCCGCACCGTCGAACTCGGCGACCGGGTGGGGTCGTCGCCGGCCCTCCAGCGGTCCTCCGACAGCACGGCCCAGGTGACGGTCGCGGGCACGGCGGGCCTGGTCCGCGTCAGCGCCTCCGGCACCGTGGACGCCACCGCGCTCCAGGTGGCCGGACGAGCCGCGCGGCCCTACGTCGACGGCTCCTGCACGTACGCGGCGTGGGCGGGCGGACAGGCGATCGACACGTGTGACGGCAACGCGCTGCAGCGGCTGGCGAGCACCGGCGGCACGAGCGAACTGCAGATCCTGCACAACGGCGACACCGTCGTCGCCAACGACCCGACGAGCGGCCGTTCCTGGGCGATCGACCGGAGCGGGCAGCTCATCGACAACTGGGCCGACCTGATCAAGCAGGACGACGAGCAGCAGCAGGAGCAGGTCTCCGACGACGACCCCGAGGTCGACAAGGACCAGAAGCCGCCGGTGGCGGTGGACGACGAACTGGGCGCTCGTCCGGGACGCACCACGAGCCTCCCGGTCCTGCTGAACGACTACGACCCGAACGGTGACCCGATCATCGTGAGCGAGGTCGGCGCCATCTCGAAGTCCGCCGGCCGCGTCGCGATCGTCGGCGACGGCCAACGCCTGCAGGTCACGCTGTCGTCGCGCGCCACCGGGACCGTGACGTTCCCGTACACGATCACCGACGGCAACGGCGGATCGGACACCGCGACCGTCCGGATCAGTGTGCGCCCCGACAGTCAGAACGAGGCGCCGCGGCAGGTCCGTGACACCTCGGCCGACGTCGTCCAGAACGGGCACGTCGTCTCGAACGTCCTCGGCGACTGGGTCGACCCGGACGGCGACCCGGTGTACCTGGAGTCGGCGACCGCGTCGAACGGTGACCGGGTGTCCACCACACCGGACGGCCTGCTCGACTTCCGGAACGACAGCGGCCGGACCGGTGAGCGCTCCGTGCAGCTGGTCGTGAGCGACGGTCGCGCCGACGGTCGGGGTGCCGTGACGGTCCGGGTCGCCAAGCAGGGCACCGTCCCGCTGCGCGCCGATCCGTTCCCGGTGTCCGGGTACGCCGGCAAGGCCTTCACGGTCGAGCCGCTCGACCACGTGCGCGGTGGCAACGGCACCGTGACGCTGACGAGCGTGTCGTCGGCGTCCGGGCTCACCGTCACCCCGAGCTACGACGCCGGGACCTTCCGGGTGCAGGGGGAGCGGGCGGGCGACCACCAGCTCGAATACACGGTGACCGACGGCGTGAAGACCTCGAGCGGCATCGTCCGGGTGACCGTCCTCGCGCCACCGGACGCCTCGACGGCGCCGATCACCACGCCGAAGACGGTGTTCGTGAACACCCTGTCCACCAAGGACACGGACGTCACCGCGACCGACATCGACCCGGCGGGCGGGGTGCTGCTCGTGACGGCGCTCGACGGACCCCCACGGGGCAGCGGTGTGCAGGCGAGCATCCTCGACCAGCACACGGTCCGTGTCACGCTCACGGCACCCCTCGACGGGCCGGTCTCGTTCGGGTACACGGAGACGAACGGCCTGGCGTCGTCACCCGGCACGATCACGGTCGTCGAGATCCCGAGGCCCGACCGCATCCAGCCCCCGGTCGCCCAGCCGGACAGCGCCACCGTCCGTGTCGGCGACGTCGCGAACATCGACGTGCTCGACAACGACACCCAGCCCGAGGGCGAGCCGTTGACGCTGCAGCCCGAACTGGTGCAGAACGTCCCCGGTGACGGCGGCCTGCTGTTCGTCTCCGGCGACCACCTGCGGTACCTCGCCCCGAAGACGCCGGGCAACTACACCGCCGTCTACCGGGTCGCCGGCCCGGACGGCCAGTACGCCGACGCCGCGGTGTCGATCTCGGTGCGCGAACGCGACGCCGCCACGAACAACCCGCCCGTCCCGCAGACCGTCACCGCGCGCGTCGTCGCCGGGTCGTCGGTGCGTGTCAGCGTGCCGTTGAACGGGATCGACCCGGACGGCGACTCCGTCCAGCTGGTCGGCGTGGGCTCCAACCCCGACAAGGGGTCGGTCTCGGACGTCGCCTCGGACGCCCTGACCTACGAGGCGGGCGACTACTCGGCCGGCACCGACGAGTTCACCTACACCGTCGTCGACGCCCTCGGGGCCCGCGCCACCGGCACCGTACGGGTCGGCATCGCACCCCGCGCCGAGCAGGCCTCGAACCCCGTGGCCGAGGCCGACCACGTCACGATCCGCCCCGGTGGGTCGGTGACGGTGCGCGTCCTGCAGAACGACTCCGACCCGGAAGGCGGGCAGCTGACCGTCGCGCAGGCCGAGCCGACGGCCGAGGACGTCACCGCCAAGGTCCTCCGGAAGCAGCAGATCCGCGTCACGCCTCCGGAGTCGGCGAAGAGCGGTGACTTCGCAGTGCTCTACACCGTCGCGAACAGCAGCGGGGGGTCGAGCACGGCCTTCCTCACGGTGACCGTCGACCCCGACGCCCAGCCGCTCCGGCCCGAGGTCGACGACACGACCCTCGACCTGCAGGACATCCTGCACCGGCAGAGCGTGACCGTCGACGTGCTCGACAACGTCTTCTTCGCCGAGGGCACCGCGGCCGACCTCCGGGTCGGGGTCGTCCCCGGCTACGGCGACACCGCGACGCCCACCGACGACGGCCGCATCACCGTCCGGTTGACCGAGGACTCGCAGGTGATCCCGTTCTCGGTCGCCCGGGCCGACCACCCGGACATCGTCTCCTACGGCTTCATCAACGTGCCGGGCTTCGACGATGCCCTGCCCCAGATCAACCGCAGCGCCGGTGCGGTCACGGTGAAGAGCGAGGCCACCGTCCGCATCCCGCTGCAGGACTTCGTCGTGACGGCGAACGGCGAGACCGCGAAGATCACCGACCGCGGCACGGTCAAGGCCACCCACGCCAACGGGCAGAGTCTGGTGGTGGACTCGTCGACGCTGCAGTTCACGTCGTCGAAGCTCTACTACGGCAAGGCGTCGATCTCGTTCGAGGTGACCGACGGCTCGTCGGCGAACGGCGGCAAGGGGCGCGTCGCCACCCTCGTGCTCCCGATCACGGTCACGCCCCGGTCGAACCAGCCGCCGGCGTTCACGGGTTCCTCGGTCGAGATGCAGCCGGGCGAGACGCGCAAGATCGACCTGACGAAGCTGACCGACTACCCGTACCCCAGGGACCTGCCCGAGCTCCGGTACTCGATCGTCGGCCGGCCCGCCGCGGGGACGACCGCGTCGATCGCGAAGCAGCAGCTCACGATCTCGGTCGCCGACACCGCGAAGAAGAACACCACCGCGTCGATCGGGATCGGTGTCGCGGACGACGCCAACACCGGTCGCGCCGGCACCGTCACCGTCGGCGTCGTCGCCTCCACCCGTCCGGTGGTCCAGCCCGGTGCCGACCGGTCGGTGACGAAGCGGGGGGCGACCACCACCATCGACGTGCTCACGAACGACCAGCCGACCAACCCGTTCCCGGGTGAGCGGTTGCGCGTCGTGAACATCCGGGGTCTGTCCGGCGGGCTGCCGAGCGGCGTCACCGTGACCCCGAGCGGTGACCGCACGCGCCTGCAGGTCTCGGTCGCCGACACCGCGAAGCCCGGCGACGCCCACCTGCAGTACCAGGTGGCGGACGCGACGAACGACCCCGACCGGTACGTCTGGGGCGACGTCACGATCTCGGTGCAGGACGTCCCGGACGCTCCGGGTGCGCCCACCCGCACCGGCTCGTACGACGGCGGTCAGGTCACGCTCACGTGGTCGACTCCGCAGGGCAACAACTCGCCCATCACGGGCTACCGGGTCGTCGGGACCAACGGCGTCTCGAAGAACTGCGGAACCGCGACGGTGTGCACGCTGACCGGACTCGACCCGAAGGCGTCGTACCGGTTCCAGGTCGTGGCGACCAACGCGATCGGTGACTCGAAGCCCTCGTCCCGTTCGGGTCCGATGAGTGCGGACTTCGTGCCGGCGCCCCCGAAGGGCATCACGGTCACGCCGAGCAAGGCGACGCCGAACCAGCTCGACGTCAAGTGGGGCAAGGTGTCCGCGCCGAACAACGGCAGCGCGGTCGACGACTACATCGTCACGATCGAGGGCCCGGGCCTGTCGACCACGCGGCACACCGGTACCGCCACGAACACCTCGTTCACCGGCGCCCAGAGCGCTGCCCAGTACAAGGTCACCGTGTCCGCTCGCAACGACGCCGACCGCAACGGCACCGTCGTGCAGTGGAACTCCGCGTCCGCCACCGGCAGTGCCGTCGGGACACCGGGCGTCCCGACGCTGAACGCGTCGCGCGACGTGTCGCCCGGGCGGACCAACGTGTCGCTCAGTGCGGCCGAGAACGACTGGGCCGGGGGCGGTCGAACGCTCACGATCGTGCGGTACCCGCCCGGGGTGAACATTCCGAGCGGTTGCTCGACCACCGGCTCGGACAAGCGCTGGGACGGCGGGAGCGCCAACGACACGCTGAACTCGAACGGCAACTTCCAGTACGTCGCGCTTGCCGACAACGGTCTGTTCTGCACGCCGAGCCGTGCGGCGTCCGTGCAGGGGTACTCCGCTCCGGGGGCCGCGTCGGCCGACATCGGCGTCGAGCGGTTCAGCGAGGACGACGGCACGTACGCGATCCGCATCCGGAACCCGCGCGCCCAGCCGAGCCCCAACGGATCGATCGACCACTACGCCTACTCGGTCAACGGCGGCGGCCTCGTGTCCTTCGGCGGGAACGGCTCCTGGGTCACCGGTGCCGCGTTCGGCTCGACGGTGAGCGTGACCGTGGTGGCCTGCGCGGACGGCACGTCCAACTTCTGCGGGGACGGCGCCACGGTGGGCGGGCTGCGCCCGGTGCAGACCCGTGCCACGCTGCCGGACTCCGTGACGGCCGGGACACAACTGACGGTGACTGCGCCGCCGCAGAACGCCGGGCTCCAGCCGACCGGATACCGGGTCGTCTTCTGCGCCTCGCGGTACTACCAGCTCTGCGGAGAGGGCACGGTCTACGCGCCGGACGCCCTGCCGACGGTCGAGGACGCACCGCTCTCGCGGTACGTGTACGTCGCGGCGATCGTCGACGGCCACGAGGACCCGAACCCGCCGAGCGCGTCGATCGATGCGGCGCCCGAACCCGAGCAGCCCGCTCCCGAGCAGCCCGCCCCGGAACCCGCTCCCGGCGGCTGACGCCCGCCCGACCTGCCCCGACCCTCCCGCCGCCGCACACCTCCCGCCACGACCGAAGGACCACCCCGCATGAGCATGACCCCGGAGCAGGCCACCTGGTTCGCCGACGTCGCAGGCCGCATCGTGACCAACGTCGAGCAGGTGCTCCTCGGGAAGACGTTCGTGATCCGCCTCGCGGTCACGGCGATGCTCAGCGAGGGGCACCTGCTCCTCGAGGACGTCCCCGGAACGGGCAAGACGAGCCTCGCCCGGGCGATGGCGCAGAGCGTGCAGGGCACCACGAACCGCATCCAGTTCACCCCCGACCTGCTGCCGGGCGACATCACCGGCATCAGCGTCTACGACCAGCGGACGCAGGAGTTCGACTTCCACCGCGGGCCGGTCTTCGCGAACATCGTGCTCGCCGACGAGATCAACCGTGCGAGCCCGAAGACGCAGTCCGCGCTGCTCGAGGCGATGGAGGAGTCCGCGATCACGGTCGACGGCGTCAACCACCGTCTCGCCGCGCCCTTCATGGTCATCGCGACCCAGAACCCGATCGAGCAGGCCGGTACCTACCGTCTGCCCGAGGCGCAGCTGGACCGCTTCCTCATGAAGACGTCCATCGGCTACCCCGACCACGCTGCGACGGTGAAGATCCTCGAGACCTCGTCGGCTCCGTCGGCGTCGGTCCCGCTGGCGAGCGTCGTGCCCGCCGCGACCATCACCGAGATGGCCGCCCTGGCGCGCACCGTGCACGTCGACGCGGTGATCGCCGACTACGTCGCGCGCTTGGTGGACGCGACCCGCTCGGCGAGCGAGGTCCGGCTCGGCGTCAGCGTCCGTGGGGCGATGGGCCTGATCCGTGCCTCCCGTGTCCTCGCGGCGCTGAGCGGTCGCCACTACGTCACGCCGGACGACGTGAAGGCACTGGCCGTCCCGGTCCTCGCGCACCGCCTGGTGCTCGACGCCGAGGCCGAGTTCGACGGCGTCAGCGCGCCGAGCGTCATCGCGCAGCTCCTGGTGGAGACCCCGCCGCCCGCCGACCGAGTCACGACGTGACGGACCGCCGGCCCGTCTCCACGCGCTCGCGCCGTCCGTCCTCGACGCGGTCGCGTCGTGGCACGACGGCGTACGAGCGCACGGGGACGGTCACCGGCATGACCAACGTCCGGACGCGCATCGTCGGTGACCGCGAGGGCGTCGCAGCGGATGCGGTCATCGGGATCGTCCGGCTCTGGGCAACGGCCTGGAGGCTCGTCCTGCGTCTCTGGGGCGAGGTCTCCTCCGTCGTCACCGGGCTCGGGTGGACGGTCGCCGCCCTGACGCTCGTCGCGTTCGTGACCGGCTACCGGTTCGGCCTGCGGGAGATCGTCGTCGTCGGGTTCGCCGGCGCCGTGCTCGCGGTGGTCGCCGCGGTGGCGTTGATCGGCCGGTCGCGGCTGGTGATCCGGATGCGGCTGCCGCAGCACCGTGTGGCGGTCGGCGACGACGCCGGCGTGATCATCACGGCCGAGAACCCCACGCGTCTGCCGTCGGTGCCGACCACCGTCGAGGTCCCGGTCGGATCCGGCCTCGTCGACGTCGCCATCCCGGCCATCGGGCCGCACGGCACCTTCGAGCGGGAGGTCCCCGTCCCGACGCTCCGCCGCGGGGTGCTCGACGTCGGTCCCGTGACGGGCGTCCGCGCCGACCCGGTGGGACTCGTGCGCCGCGAGCTCGTCTGGACCGCCCGTGAGCAGGTCATCGTGCACCCGCGCACCATCGCGATCCCGTCGACGAGCACCGGCTTGGTGCGCGACCTCGAGGGGCAGGCGACGACGGACCTGTCACCCGCGGACATCGCCTTCCACGCCATCCGCGAGTACATGCCCGGCGACGACCCGCGCACCATCCACTGGAAGTCGACCGCCAAGTCCGGCGCGCTCATGGTCCGGCAGTTCGAGGACACCCGTCGCTCGCACCTCGTCGTCGCGCTCGGCATCGCCCGCGGTGAGTTCGCCGACGACGAGGAGTTCGAGCTCGCCGTCAGCGCGGCCGCGTCCCTCGGCGCGCGGGCGATCCGCGACGGCCGTGAGGTCTCGGTCGTGGTGTCGCGGCGCACGCCCGAGTTCGCGAAGCGTGCCGTGTACGCGGTGCGGACGCTCCCCACCGTCACGCCGACGCGCCTGCTCGACGACTTCGCCTCGGTCGGCCTCGCTGACGCGTGCCTGCCGATCGCCGAGGTCTCACGGATCGTCGGGAGCGACACCGAGGGCATCTCCGTCGCGTTCCTCGTGGTGGGGTCGACCGTCGGCCTGCCCGCGCTCCGACTCGCCGCCACGCGGTTCCCCGTCGGGGTGGAGGTCGTCGCGGTGATCTGCGAGCCCGAGGCCCAGCCGCGGTTCCTGCGCGTCGCGGGTCTGACGGTGATGACCATCGGCTACCTGGACGACCTCCGGCACGCCCTGCACCGATTGGCGTCGGCAGCATGAGCGCCGCACCCGTGACCACCCCGGCCCCGGCACCGGACCGGGCGAGGCGCTCGACCCGACGGTCCGACCGTCGCGACGCACGGCGGCTCGTGCCGTTCCGGCTCGCCGGCGGCACGCTGGCGGTCTGGCTGTTGCTGGCCGTCGCGAGCACGTCCTGGTGGCCGGTGTACCGGGACGGCGCGATGATCACCGCCGCGGTGACCGCGATCGTCATCGGGACGGTCGTCGCGCTCCTCGGCACCCTGTTCCGGCTCCCGACGGCCGTCGTGGCGATCGCGACCGTCGCCGCCTTCACGCTCACGGGCGTCCCCGCCGCCGTGCCGAGTCAGGCCAACGGCCTGCTGCCCACCGGACGCGGCCTGCTCGACCTCTTCGCCGGCGTCGCCCTCGGCTGGAAGCAGCTGGTGACCATCAGCCTGCCGGTGGGCTCCTACGAGGCGCTCCTCGTGCCGTACTTCGTAACGCTGCTCGTGGCCACGGTGACCGCCGTGAGCGTGGCGACCCGCGCCTCCAGGCAGGAACTCGCGAGCATCCCGGCACTGGTGCTCTTCGCGGTGGGGGTGGTCGTCGGGCCGAGCCGGCTCGACACGTCGATCGTGACGGCGGTCGTCCTGGTGGGCCTCGCCCTCGTCTGGGCGCTGACCGTGCGCCACGCACGGCGCGCCGTCGCGGTGGCGACTACGATCGGTGCACGCGTGCCGGTCGCGCGGTCGATCGTCCGCCCCGCCCTCGTGGGAACCGGCACCATCGTGGCCGCGGCGGTCGTCGCGACCGGACTCGGCCTGGTGGCACCTCCGTCCGGTGAGCGCACCGTCGCACGCACCGACGTCGTGAAGCCGTTCGACCCACGCGACTACGTCAGTCCGCTCAGCGGGTTCCGCGCCTACGAGGAGTCCACCGCCTCGGACGCGACCCAGCTCCGGGTGACCGGCCTGCCCGAGGGCGGGTTCGTGCGCATCGCGACGCTCGACACCTACGACGGCGTCGTCTACCGCGTCGGCGGGGCCGACGGTTCGGCCGGCTCGGGCACCTTCGAACGTGTGCCGACCGCGGTCGACGTCCGCGGTGTCCGGGGCACCACGGTCGACGTCGGTGTGACGGTCGACGGGTACCGCGGGGTGTGGCTGCCGACGGTCGGTGACCTGGAGCGCGTGGAGTTCACCGGGCAGGACGCCGACGACGAGCGCGGCGCCTTCTTCTACAACGGATCGACCGGCACCGGCGCCGTGGTTGGCGGAGTCGGGGACGGCACGTCCTACGACCTGACGGCGGTGCTGCCCGACCAGCCGACGGAACGCCAGCTGGCCACCGCGCGCCCGGGGAGCGCCGCCGTGCCCACCGCACGGGACGTCCCCGACGCCGTGCGCGACACCGTGGAGTCCACGACGAAGGACGTGTCGGCACCCGGTGCGAAGCTCCTCGCCGCGGTGCAGTCGCTGCAGCGGAACGGGTACGTCAGCCACGGTGTCGGCGACGACCGGATGAGTCGGTCCGGTCACGGTGCCGACCGTGTCCAGGAGCTCCTCACCGCACCCCTGATGATCGGGGACCAGGAGCAGTACGCCGCGGCGGCTGCACTGATGGCGGACGAGATCGGCTTCCCCGCACGGGTCGTGATGGGCTTCACGGCCGGGGGAGACTCGGGCCGCGACGGCACCGCAGCGCCTGGCGGGACGACGACCTTCCGTGGGTCCGACGTCACGGCCCGCATCGAGGTGGACACCGCGCAGTGGGGATGGGTGATGCTCAACCCCAACCC
Organism: Curtobacterium sp. MCLR17_059; assembly: GCF_003234665.1. Lineage (NCBI taxonomy): Bacteria > Bacillati > Actinomycetota > Actinomycetes > Micrococcales > Microbacteriaceae > Curtobacterium > Curtobacterium sp. MCLR17_059. Next base: position 233,918 of record NZ_QKSU01000002.1, read on the forward strand.
CGAGGTGCGCGAGATCCCGAACGAGCAGCAGCAGACCCCGCAGCCGGTCACCCGACCCGAGACGGTGGTGCCGCCGCCCCCGGTCGACCGGCAGGACCAGGACCAGCAGACGCCCCCCGAGAGCGACCGGAACACGCCGCCGGTGCAGCCGCTCTGGCTCCAGATCCTGCTCGCGGTGCTGCCCTGGGCCCTCGGGACCCTCGGCGTGGTCGCGCTCGTCCTGCTGCCGTTCGCCGTGATCGTGCTGCTGAAGCGACTGCGGCGCCGCCGACGGCGGAACGCCACCACGCCCCGCGGCCGCATCGTCGGCGCCTGGGACGAGTACCGCGACGCACTGCTCGACCGCGGGCACGACGTGCGGCAGGCAGCAACCCGACGCGAAGCCGTGGTCGGTGCACCGGGCGACGGTGGCGCCGGACTCGCCGCGCTGGCCGACCGCGCGGTGTTCGGTCCGAGTGACGCCGACCAGACCACCGCCGACCGCATGTGGGCGGCGACCGACGATGCGATCGGTTCGCTCCGGACAGGGCGGACCAGGCGGGAGCGGTTCCGCACCGCCGTCTCGCTCCGGTCCCTGCGGGGAACGGGACGCCGTCCGACGGCACGGTCCCGTCGGAGGACCGACCGCCAGGCTGCGTCGGGGCGCGGCGACTACGATGTCCAGAGGCCGGACGAGCGTCGTGGACGGCCGAGTGAGGACAGAGGCACCACGTGATCAGATGCGAACACTGCGGATCGATGCTCCCGGACGGAGCGATCTTCTGCGGTGAGTGCGGTCGCGCGGTCACCGCCGCCGCGAGCCGTCGCCCGGTCGCGCCGACCCCCGTCGAACAGGCACCGCCGCCACCGTTGCAGCAGCCCGACGCCCACGGCCGACGGTCCGACCCGGCTTCCGACGCCTGGTTGCCCGAAGCCACGCTCGATCCCGCCACGCGTGCCTGGCTCACCGGTGCCGACCGTCGCGGGACCGAACCGCCGGCACCCGTGCCGGTGCAGCGTCCTGATGCCTTCGCCCCGCGCCAGGCCCCCTCCCACGTGCACGGTGCCGGCTCCGGGCTCGAGGACTGGTCGGGTGCGCCGGGCGAGTCCGAGCCTCCCCTCGACCCCGACGCGTACCCGTCCGAACCCCTCGATGCGGACGACCCCGAACGCACGCGGATCGCCCCGGCTCCCGGTCGCCCCGAGACGCCCGAGGACCCGATCCGCGATGCTCCGTCGTCGGTGTCGGACCAGGCGATGCGACAGCCCGTCGAGTCCCAGCCCGTCGAGTCCCAGCCCGTCGAGCCGCCGCCCGCTGCCGAGCCCTCCGTTCCGGTGTGGGCGCCGCCCGCTGCCACCGCACCCCCGGCGGCACCCGCCGGTCCGTCCTGGTGGGTCGGTCGCGGTACCCCGGCTGCCGAGGCGCCGGCCGATCCGGTCGTACCGCCGATGCCGGGAGCACCCGCCGAACCTGCTGGCGAGCAGGACGCTGCGGCTCCTGCGCCCGACGAACACGGCGCACAGGAACCCCATAACGCACAGGATGCCCAGGAACCCCGGGACGCACAGGGTGCCCGGGACGCCTCCGAGCCGGAGCCCGACGAAACGATCGTGGCGGCGTCGGAGACCAGCGCCACCGACGACCAGCCGGCCGTCGTGTCGCCCCCGCAGCCCGGGGACACGGCCGTGGTCGAGCCACTGATCGACCGTCGACCGCCCCGTCCGGCCCCGCTCGTCACCCCGGGCATGCACGAGACGACCATCTGCCACGTCTGCGGCAACCGGCTCGAACCCGACGACATCTTCTGCGGCGAGTGCGGAGCCGTCCGTCCGGCGGTCACCGCGGCCTTCACCGGCCCGGTCATGCCGCTGCCGATGACCCGACCCGACTGGGCCGCCGAGGAGTCCGACGGCACGCAGGCCTCCGACGCGGGCAACGCTGCGGACGAGCCGGACGTGCTGGACGAGCCCGACGCGGATCCGGCCGAGTCCGCGGGTCCGAACGGGTCCGACGAGCGCGCTGCAGGCGACGAGCCGGACGACGAGATCCCGGTGGACGACGAGTCCCTCCGCGCCGAGGTCGAGCAGTCCGATGCTGGCCGACGTCCCCGCGGAGCGCACGCTGCACCGGTGATCGAGCCGGATCCGCCGACCGAGGCGTCCGCCGTGCCGCACGCGCCGATCCCGCCGGTGCCCGGTTCCGCCACCGTCCCGTCCTCGGCACCGTCCGCCGACACCGCGGGCGTGCCCTCCGCTGCACCGCTGCCCCCGATCCCGGGAGCGACCGGACCCGCGCTGCCGCTCCCGCCCGTCGACCGGTCGGAGTCGCCCGCAGTGGCCGGCGCGCTCGACGACCTCGACGAGGACGTCGACGAGACCCGCATCGTCGCGAAGACCCCGACGCGGGCACCGTTCGTGCTGCACTTCAGCACGGGTGAGCGGCTCGGCGTCCACGGCACGGGCCTGCTCGGCCGGCTGCCGCGACCGCAGCCGGGGGAGCGCTACGACGACCTGCTGACCGTGCACGACCCGGGCAAGTCCGTGTCGAAGACGCACCTCGAGCTCGGCCGCGACGGCGACGACCTGTGGGTCTCCGACCGGTTCTCCGGCAACGGCACGGTCGTCCGGCACATCGACGGATCGATCCGCCGCTGCGAGCCCGGTCGCCGGTACCGCGTCGAGCGTGGTGCCCGCGTTGACATCGGTGAGCAGTTCTTCCTGGTGCAGTAGGCGACTTCTCCACAGATCGGGTCCCGGGCCAGCGCTGAGCTGCTCGTTCCTGGTGCGATGGGGTCATGTCCCGGTTCACCGCACGTTGCGTGATCGTGGGGGCCGCGGTCGCGCTCGTCGTGGCCGGGGTCCTCGCGCCGATCAGCGGCGCGGGGCAGGGCGTCCTGCTCGGCGCGGGTGCGTGCTGCGCGCTGGTCGACGTGGTGCTGCACCGTTCGGCCTCGCCGGACCCGGACCCGGACCCGGTCGCGGTCGCGGTCGTCGCGCCGCCCGGGCCCGACCAGCCTGCCGAGTCCGAATCGCTCGGTGCGCCGGAAACGCTGACGGGCATCGTTCCCGAGGACGGCGACGGCACGCTGGCACTCGTCCTCGGGCACGGTCCGGGCGGCCGCGTGCTCCGGGTCGACGCCGCGTCCCACGTCGTGGTCGTCGGCGCCGGAGCACTCGCCGTCGCGGTGTTCCGCGGGCTCGCCGAGCAGCTCAGAGCCGCTGCCGTCCACACCGAAGAGGACCTGCGCTGGGCTGCTTCCCCCGAGGGCCTCGACGCCGTGCGGACCAGCAGCCCCGAACCAGCCCCGAGCGCCCGGTCAGCGAGCACCCGGGCAGCGAGCAGCCTGTCAGTGCACCCCCTGCCATCGGGGACCTCGGTCGCGGTGCGGATGGGGGCCGACGGCCGACCGCACGGGTCCGTGGTGCTCGTGGCCGGACTCGGATCGGCGCCTCGTCAGCAGGACGTCACCGTCGAGGTCTCACGGTACGGCTGCTCCGTCCGTCGACCCGACGACCACGCGGTCGTCCGGGTGTCCCCGGCGCTGCCGGTCCTCGTCCCCGACCCCGTGAGCGCCGATCGATGACCACCGCCGACTCTTGACCAGCGCTGACCCTTGACCAGCGCCGACCCTTGACCGGCGCTGACCCTTGACCAGCCCCGAGCAACGATCAGCGCAACCCGGCGCCGACCCGCACCGCGCCGACGGGCACGCCACCGCCGAGCACCCGCTCACCGGTCGCCTCGAGCACCTCGGCCACCCCGTCCGACGCCACGAGCCCGTTCCGCTCGAGCAGCGCCAGGGCCGCCAGGGTGCCGGCCCGCTGCGAGCCGTCGAGCACCTTCACGGCCACGGCGGCGCCTCCGGGCAACCCCATGACCATGACGCCCTCGGCACCGAGCTTCGCCAGCACCTGCAGTCGCTCGATGGTGACCGTGTTCGCGCGTCCGACGCCGTCGATCGCCCACGGGTGCGCCAGGACCGCATCGGTCAGGGCAGCGGAGTCGTCGTCGGCCCGTGCCACGACACCGGCGAACCCGCGTGCCAACCCCGTCAGGGTGAGCGGGAACACGGGGGCGCCGCAGCCGTCCGTACCGACCAGGTCGACGGTCTCGTGCGTGTACTCCTCGACGACGGAACGCACCCGCTGCTGCAACGGGTGCTCGATGTCGAGGTACGTGGCTTCGTCCCACCCGTTCACCCGGCAGGCAGCGAGCATGCCGGCGTGCTTGCCGGAGCAGTTCATCGCCAGTCGGCGGGGGCCGTCCATCGTCCGGGCGGTCCCGCGGTCGAAGGGCATGTCGGGCGGGCAGCCGAGGTCGGATTCGACGTGGTCGAAGGACTCGAGCATGTGCAGGGCGAGCGCCTGGTGGGCCGCGGTGCCGGCGTGGCTCGCGGTGGTGAGGACGAGTTCCTCGTCGGAGAACAGCGCACCGGCACCTCGGACGGCCAGGGCCTGGAACGGCTTCATGGTGGAACGCGGGTAGATGCTCGCGGTCACGTCGCCCACGGAGTCGATCACGGTGCCGCTCGCGTCGACGACGACGCCGGCGCCGACGTGCCGGCTCTCGTCGAACCCTGAGCGTTCGAGCACCGCCAGCTCGACAGAACCGTCGGCGGTGAGAGGATGGCGATCACTGCGGACTTCGGGGCTCACCGTCATGCCGCCATGCTAGCCAAGGCGAAGGGGCGCACCCGTGCACGACCACTCCTACGAGGTCTCCGTCAGCTGGACCGGCGACCGCGGGACCGGCACCTCCGGGTACCGCGACTACGGCCGCGAACACGTGGTCTCCGCGACCGGCAAGCCCGACGTCCCCGGCTCCGCCGACCCGACGTTCCGCGGGGACCGTGACCGCTGGAACCCCGAGGAGATGGTGGTCGCGGCGCTGGCCCAGTGCCACATGCTCAGCTACCTGCACGTCGCGGTGACGAAGGGCTTCACCGTCGTCGACTACCAGGACACCGCGACCGCGTCGCTCCGCCTGAACCGCGACGGTTCGGGTGAACTGACCGAGGCGACCCTGCACCCGGTCGTCACGATCCTCGAGGCCGACCGGGTCGCGGACGCCGAAGCAGCACACGTCACCGCCAACGAGCTCTGCTTCATCGCGCGGTCCGTGGCGTTCCCGGTGCACCACGAGCCGCAGCTGGTCGTCCGACCTGCGTCATTGGCAGGGGACTCTTCGACAGGTGGGGCAGACTAGGTCCTCGTGAAGCGTCTCCGCCTGCTCCCGATCGCCATCGTCCCCGCCGTCGTGCTGGGACTCGCCGCCTGCTCCGGCTCCGGTTCGAACGGGTCCTCGGCTTCGCCGACCCCGTCGGCCAGTGCCACGGCCTCGGCGATCACCTCCTGCCCCGACCCGGGCAAGTCGTCCGATGCCATCAAGGCGACCGGGTCGTTCGGCGGACCGAAGGCCCCGACCGTGAAGTTCTCGTCCGGCCTGTCCGCGAAGACGCCGCAGGCCACCCGCCTCGTGAAGGGCAAGGGCGCGGCGCTCGACGAGGGTGACTACGCGCAGGTCTCCTACAGCGTGTACGAGGCTTCGGACGCCAAGAAGCTCGGCACCGTCGGCTTCGACGAGGGCAACCCGCAGGTGCTCTCCGTCGGCGGATCGGGCTTCGGCGCGCTCCTCGCCTGCTCGAAGGTGGGCGACCGCGTCGCCGCGGTCGGACAGTCCTCGGCACTCGGCTTCAACACCGGCGGTGAGATCGTCGTGGTCGCCGACGTCGTCGCACAGACCCCGACCAAGGCGACCGGCACCCCGCAGGACCAGGACCCGGGCCTGCCCACGGTCAAGGACAAGGCCTCGGGCGAGCCGGAGATCACGGTCCCCGACGGCGTCAAGGCGCCCACGAAGACCACGGTCGAGGTGCTCAAGCAGGGCGACGGCACCGAGATCGCCGACGGCGACACCGCACTCGTGCAGTACAAGGGCGTCGTCTACGACACCGGCAAGGAGTTCGACTCCTCGTGGTCGAAGGGTGTCCCCACCACCTTCACCGTGTCGGAGAGCGCGCTCATCAAGGGCTTCGTCACCGGGCTCGTCGGGCAGAAGGTCGGCTCGCAGGTCCTGATCGTCGCCACGCCGGAGGACGCCTACGGCGCGAACCCGCAGGAGGGCTCGGGCATCCCGAAGAACGCCACGCTCGTCTTCGTGGTCGACATCCTCGCCAAGGGCTGACCGTGACGGACGGCCGCCTCGGCAGCACCGGTCCTGATCGTCGGCGCATCGTCGTCCTCGGCAGCACCGGCTCGATCGGCACCCAGGCGCTCGACGTGGTCGCCCGCAACCCCGACCGGTTCGAGGTCGTCGGGCTCACCGCCGGCAGCAACCGCGACCTCGTCGCCGAACAGGCCGCCCGGTTCGGGGTCCGCGACACGGCGTTCGGCGCGGCCGACTCGGAGCAGCTCGTCCGGAGCGTCGAGGCCGACGTCGTCCTGAACGGCATCACCGGCTCGGTCGGCCTCGGCCCGACGCTCGCGGCGCTCGAGAGCGGTGCCACCCTCGCCCTTGCGAACAAGGAGAGCCTGATCGTCGGTGGCTCCCTCGTGCAGCAGGCCGCGGCGCCCGGGCAGATCGTGCCCGTGGACAGTGAGCACTCCGCCATCGCGCAGGCGCTGCGCTCCGGCGCCGACGCCGAGGTGCAGCGGCTCGTCCTGACGGCGAGCGGCGGTCCGTTCCGTGGGCGCACCCGCGAGCAGCTCCGTGACGTCACCCCCGCCCAGGCACTGGCGCACCCGACCTGGGACATGGGTCTCGTCGTCACGACGAACTCCGCGACCCTGGTCAACAAGGGGCTCGAGGTCATCGAGGCCCACCTGCTCTTCGACGTGCCGTACGACCGCATCGACGTCACCGTGCACGCGCAGTCGATCGTGCACTCCATGGTCGAGTTCGTCGACGGCTCCACCATCGCCCAGGCGTCGCCGCCGGACATGCGTCTGCCGATCGCGCTCGGCCTGGCCTGGCCGGACCGGGTGCCCGGCGTCGGCGTGCCGCTCGACTGGACGACCGCGAGCACGTGGACGTTCGAGCCGCTCGACCAGGACGCCTTCGGCGCCGTCGCCCTCGCCAAGCGGGTGGGTGAGCTGGGCGGCACGTTCCCGGCCGTGTTCAACGCCGCGAACGAGCAGGCCGTCGCCGCGTTCCACGCTGGTGCGATCGGTTTCCTGGACATCGTCGACACGGTCGAGCGCGTCGTCGAGGAGCACACCGCGGGGGAGCCGTCACTCGACGGGGTGCTCGCGGCGGAGCAGTGGGCCCGCACCGCTGCGGACCGCGCGCTGACCCGCTGACGCGAGTCGCGCCTCCCGTCCGACGCGGAGGCGGCAGACCGCGGACGTGACGCACCGGCCTGGAGGCCCAGCTCGCCTCTCAGACGGCGCTCGGCTCCGTCATGGAATCAGTCCCGTACTCTTTCCCGGTGACCGTCGAATCCGTCCTGCTCTTCGTCCTCGGCGTGGTCGTCTTCATCATCGGCCTGCTGGTCTCGATCGGACTCCACGAGCTGGGGCACCTGTCCTTCGCGAAGCTCTTCAACGTCAAGGTGACGCAGTACTCGCTGGGCTTCGGCAAGGCGATGTGGTCGTTCAAGCGGGGTGAGACCGAGTACGGGATCCGCCCGATCCTGCTCGGTGGGTACATCTCGATGGTCGGCATGCTCAAGCCGCGCGCCTCGGGCCGGGCGAACGCCATCACGAACACCGGCATGTACGGCGCGTTCGTGCAGGACGCCCGCCAGGCCAGCGCCGAGCAGATCGCGGACTCCGGCGGTGACGACTCCCGCGCCTTCTACCGCCTGACGCCGTGGAAGCGGATCATCGTGATGGTCGCGGGCCCGGCGATGAACCTGGTGATCGGCATCGTGCTGTTCGGTGTGCTGCTGTGCGGGTTCGGGGCGCCGACGACGACCTTCACGTCGAGCGTCGGGTGCGTGCTGCCGAACAGCCAGACGACCGAGTGCTCGCCCGGCGACGCGGTGTCCCCGGCGAAGCAGGCCGGCATCGAGTCCGGCGACGTCGTGCTCTCGGTGAACGGTGAGCAGGACCCCACCATCACCCGCGTCTCCGAGGTCTTCCAGGAGTCCGCCGGTGAGCAGGTCACCGTGGTCGTCGAGCGCGACGGTGCCCGCAAGACCCTCGAGATCACCCCGACGACCGCCACCCGCGACGTCTACGACTCCGAGGGCAAGGTCGTCAAGAACGACGACGGCACCACGAAGACCCAGCGCGTCGGCGTGGTCGGCGTCAGCATCGGGCAGTCCCTGGTGCGGCAGTCCCCGGCCGAGGTGCTGCCCGCGACCGGCGCCCAGATCGCGGCGTCCGCGCACCTGATCATCGACCTGCCGCAGCGCCTGGTCGCCGTGTGGAACGCCGCGTTCGGTGCCCAGGAGCGGTCGCAGGACAGCCCCGTGTCGGTGGTGGGCGTGGGCCGTGCAATCGGCGAGGTCTCGTCGATGAGCGGTGTCCCGGTGGTCGACAAGGCGTACACGATCCTCGGGCTGCTGGCCTCGCTCAACATCGGCCTGTTCGTGCTGAACATGGTGCCGCTGCTGCCGCTCGACGGCGGACACATCGCTGGTGCGCTCTGGGAAGCGATCAAGCGACGGTCGTTCAAGCTCGTCGGCAAGGCGGATCCGGGGCCCATCGACCTGGCGAAGACGATGCCCCTGACGATGGTCGTCGTGGTGCTGCTGGCGGGGATGAGCGCGCTGCTGATCTACGCCGACATCGTGCGGCCGGTGAACCTGTTCGGGTAGTCGCTCCGGCGCTACGCTCAGCGGATGACCACAGCCGCCCCGAACCCTCCCGAGGTTCGCACCGTCGAGCGCCAGGGCCTCGACGTCATCGCCGAGTCCGATCGGAAGGGCACCCCACGGGGACTGTTCTGGCCGTGGTTCGCCGCCAACATCTCCGTGCTCGGCATCGCCTACGGGGCGTTCGTCATCGGGTTCGGCATCTCCTTCTGGCAGGCCACCGCCGTCTCGGTCGTCGGGGTGGTGTTCTCGTTCCTGCTGTGCGGCGTGGTCGCGATCGCCGGCAAGCGGGGGTCGGCGCCGACGATGGTGCTGAGCCGTGCGGCGTTCGGCGTGCGGGGCAACCGGGTGCCCTCGTTCCTCAGCTGGATCCTCACCGTCGGGTGGGAGACCTCGCTCGCCGCACTGGCGGTCCTGGCGACCTCCACGGTCTTCACCGAGCTCGGCTGGGACGGCGGGGTGCTGACGAAGGTCGTCGCGCTGGTCGTCGTCGCCGCGCTCGTGGTCGGGGCCGGCGTCGCGGGCTTCGACGTGATCATGCGCCTGCAGACCTGGATCACGGTCATCACGGGGGTGCTCACCGTCGTCTACATCGTGCTCGCGGTGCCCTCCATCGACTTCGCCGCGATCGCCGCGATGCCGTCCGGCAGCGGTCAGCAGGTCATCGGGGCCCTGGTCCTGGTGATGACCGGCTTCGGCCTCGGCTGGGTGAACGCTGCTGCCGACTACTCCCGGTACCTGCCGCGGGCCGCGTCCACCGGTGGGGTCGTCGGGTGGACGACCTTCGGCGGCGCACTGGCCCCGGCGATCCTCGTGGTCTTCGGCGTCCTGCTCGCCGGGTCGTCGCCGGACCTGAACGCCGCCATCCAGGACGACCCGATCGGCGCGCTCACCACCATCCTGCCGATCTGGTTCCTCATCCCGTTCGCGATCGTGGCGATCCTCGGGCTCGTCGGGGGAGCGGTCCTCGACATCTACTCGTCGGGCCTCGCGCTGCTGAGCGTCGGCGTGAAGATCCCGCGGCCGGTCGCAGCCGGGGTCGACGGAGCGTTCATGGTCGCCGGCGCCGTGTACATCGCCTTCTTCGCGACCAGCTTCGCGAAGCCGTTCCAGGCGTTCCTGATCACCCTCGGCGTGCCGATCGCGGTGTGGGCCGGCATCTTCGTCGCGGACGTCCTGCTGCGCCGACGCGCCTACGCAGAGGCCGAGCTCGACGACCGCCGCGGCCGCTACGGTGACGTCCGGTGGGGCGCGATCGCGCTGGTCCTGGTCGGCACGGCCCTGGGCTGGGGACTCGTGACGCTCTCGTCGCCCGCGTGGTTGACGTGGCAGGGCTACCTGCTCGGCCCGTTCGGCCTCGGTGGCCGCGAGGGGCCGTGGGCCTACGCGAACCTCGGCGTCCTCGTCGCCCTGGTCGTCGGGTTCCTCGGCACGCTGCTGTTCGCTCGCGGCTCGATCCGCCGCCAGGAAGCACTCGCCACGCCGGACGACCTGCGATGAGCGCGGAGATCCCCGACGACGCCTGGCTCGTCGTCATCGACATGCAGCAGGTCTTCACCGGCGAGAACCCGTGGGCCGCCCCGCGGTACGACCACGCCGGCGCCGGCATCGAGCGGCTCCTCCCGCGGTTCACGGGCCGCACGGTCTTCACCCGCTTCGTGGCTCCGGCGGAGCCCGAGGGTGCGTGGGTGCCGTACTACCGCGACTGGCCCTTCGCACTGGTCCCGGACACCGACCCGCTGTACGCGCTCACCGAGCCGTTCGCATCAGCCGCCGCGGACCGGAACGACCCCGTCGTGACGGAACCGACCTTCGGCAAGTGGGGGACGAGCCTCCAGGCCGTCGTCGGCGACCACCCGCACCTGGTGCTCACGGGGGTCTCGACCGACTGCTGCGTGCTGTCGACCGCGCTGGCGGCGGCCGACGCGGGTGCGACGGTGACCGTCGTGGCGGACGCCTGCGCCGGCGCGACCGACGAGGACCACGACCGAGCGCTCGCGGTGATGCGGCTCTACGCCCCGCTCATCACGGTCGTCGACTCGGTCAGGGAGCTCTGAACAGACGCACGGGGACCGGACCCGGCACGGTCAGACCGAGCGCGTAGAGTGCTCACGTGCCCGCAGTCAACCTCGGTATGCCCAAGTCCCCCGAAACCCTCGCTCCGCGTCGCAAGTCGCGGCAGATCCGGGTCGGCAAGGTGCTCGTGGGCGGCGACGCCCCGGTGTCCGTGCAGTCGATGACCACGACGCAGACCACCAACATCAACGCGACGCTGCAGCAGATCGCCGAACTCACGGCCTCGGGCTGCGACATCGTCCGGGTCGCCGTGCCCACGCAGGACGACGCCGACGCGCTGGCGATCATCGCGAAGAAGTCGCAGATCCCCGTGATCGCTGACATCCACTTCCAGCCGAAGTACGTCTTCCAGGCGATCGACGCCGGCTGTGCCGCCGTCCGCGTCAACCCGGGCAACATCCGCAAGTTCGACGACCAGGTCGGCGCGATCGCCAAGGCAGCCAAGGATGCCGGCGTCTCGCTCCGCATCGGCGTGAACGCGGGGTCGCTCGAGCCGAGCCTGCTGCAGAAGTACGGCAAGGCCACCCCCGAGGCGCTCGTCGAGTCCGCGGTGTGGGAAGCCTCCCTGTTCGAGGAGCACGACTTCCACGACTTCAAGATCTCGGTCAAGCACAACGACCCGATCGTGATGGTCAAGGCCTACCGGCAGCTCGCCGCCGCCGGCGACTGGCCGCTGCACCTCGGCGTGACCGAGGCCGGCCCGGAGTTCCAGGGCACCATCAAGAGCGCGACCGCGTTCGGCATCCTGCTGGCCGAGGGCATCGGCGACACCATCCGCGTGTCCCTCTCCGCCCCGCCCGCGCAGGAGGTCAAGGTCGGCCTGCAGATCCTGCAGTCGCTCAACCTGCGCGAGCGCAAGCTCGAGATCGTCTCCTGCCCGAGCTGCGGTCGCGCGCAGGTCGACGTGTACCAGCTCGCGAACGACGTCACGAAGGGGCTCGAGGGCATGACCGTCCCGCTCCGCGTCGCCGTCATGGGCTGCGTCGTGAACGGCCCGGGCGAGGCGCGCGAGGCCGACCTCGGCGTCGCCTCGGGCAACGGCAAGGGGCAGATCTTCGTCAAGGGCCAGGTCGTCAAGACCGTGCCCGAGGCCGAGATCGTCCAGACCCTCATCAACGAGGCGAACCGCATCGCGGACGAGATGGGTCCGGCCGCCGCCACCGGCACGCCCCAGGTGATCATGGCGCCGTAGGCGCGACCACCCTCCGGACCGGAGGCCCGGTGCCAGCTGGCACCGGGCCTCCGGTCCGTCGTCGTGCGGCGCCGACGCTGGCGCCAGCGCCGGTCGGCACGGTGCGCGCTTCGCGCTTCCGTGCCGCGTTGATCGCCCCGTGCGAGGCTGCAGGCGCGCACGGAGCGGCTGGTGCCGCACCGGCCGATGAACCTCGCACGGTGCGGCTCCGCTCCGCGACGACTGCGACGCGCGTGCCGGACCGGGGCCCGGCTCGGGGGCCCGTTGCGGCTGCTCGACGTGCGTCCCCTCCGCACGGTGCGGACTTCGCGAGCGGCCGCCGGGCTGATCGCCCCGTGCGAGCGTTCAGGCGCGCACGGAGCGGCTGCCGCCGCACGGGCCGGCGAACCTCGCACCGTGCGGCTCCGCTCCGCGACGACTGCGACGCGCGTGCCGCAATGGGGCCCGGCTCGGAGGCCCGTTGCGGCTGCTCGACGTGCGTCCCCTCCGCACGGTGCGGACTTCGCGAGCGGCCGCCGGGTTGATCGCCCGGTGCGAGCCTGCAGGCGCGCACGCAGCGGCTGGCGCCGCACGAGCCGGCGAACCGCGCACCGTGCCGAACCGCGCCGCCAGCGCCCAGCGGCGGGGACACTGCAGGGAACCCGCGCCGTCGGCCCGCCGCCACTAGGCTTGCCCCGTGGTCACACGGCTTTCGCATCTGTTCCTCCGTACGCTCCGCGACGACCCCTCCGACGCCGAGGTGACGAGCCACAAGCTGCTCGTCCGCGCCGGGTACGTCCGTCGCCAGTCCCCGGGGATCTTCGCCTGGCTGCCGCTCGGCCTCCGGGTGCGCGCCAAGATCGAGGCGATCATCCGCGACGAGATGGTCGCAGCCGGTGCGCAGGAGGTCCTGCTGCCCGCGCTCCTGCCCCGTGAGCCGTACGAGGCGACGAACCGCTGGACCGAGTACGGCGACGGCATGTTCCGCCTGCAGGACCGCAAGGGTTCCGACTACCTGCTCGCACCCACGCACGAGGAGATGTTCGCGCTCCTGGTGAAGGACCTGTACTCGTCCTACAAGGACCTGCCGGTCACGCTGTTCCAGATCCAGGACAAGTACCGCGACGAGGCCCGGCCCCGCGCCGGACTCCTGCGCGGCCGCGAGTTCACCATGAAGGACGCGTACTCGTTCGACCTCACCGACGAGGGCCTCGAGCGCAGCTACCAGGTCATGCGCGACGCGTACGAGAAGATCTTCGCCCGCCTCGGCCTCGACTACGTCATCGTCAAGGCCGACGCCGGCGCGATGGGCGGCTCGAAGTCCGAGGAGTTCCTGCACCCGATCGGCGTCGGCGAGGACACCTTCGTCCGCAGCGCCGGCGGCTACGCGGCCAACGTCGAGGCGTACGTCACCCCCGTCCCCGAGTCGCTGCCGATCGAGGGCCAGCCGGAGCCCGTGCTGCTGCCGGCGTCGGACACCCCGACGATCGACACGCTCGTCGCCCACGCGAACCAGGTCGCGCCGCGCGAGGGTGCACCGTGGACCGCGGCGGACACGCTGAAGAACGTCGTCCTGGCGCTCACCCACCTCGACGGCACGCGCGAGGTCGTGGTCGTCGGCCTGCCCGGTGACCGCGACGTCGACCTGAAGCGCGCCGAGGTGTCGTTCGCCCCCGCCGAGGTCGAGGCCGCCGGCGACGACGACTTCAAGAAGCACCGCGGCCTGGTGAAGGGCTACATCGGCCCGCAGGTCCTCGGCGCCGACAGCGCCACCGGCCTCCGCTACTTCGTCGACCCGCGTGTGGTCGACGGCACGAGCTGGATCACCGGCGCCAACGAGCGCGGCGTGCACGTGTCCGGCCTCGTCGCCGGCCGTGACTTCGTGGCCGACGGTGTCGTCGAGGTCTCCGACGTCCGCGCGGGTGACCCGTCCCCGGACGGCTCCGGCCCCCTCGAGACCGCGCGCGGCATGGAGATCGGGCACGTCTTCCAGCTCGGCCGCAAGTACGCCGAGGCGCTCGGTCTCAAGGTGCAGGACGAGAACGGCAAGCTCGCGACGGTCACGATGGGCTCGTACGGCATCGGCGTGACCCGCATCCTCGCGATCCTGGCCGAGTCCCACAACGACGAGAAGGGCCTGGTCTGGCCGAAGAACGTCGCGCCGTTCGACGTGCACATCGTCGCCACCGGCCGTGACCAGGTCGCCTACGAGCTGGCGGCGTCCGTCGTCGCCGAGCTCGAGGGCGAGCGGTTCGACGTGCTGTACGACGACCGCCCCAAGGTCTCGCCCGGCGTGAAGCTCCGTGACGCCGAGCTGCTCGGCATGCCGATCGTCGTCGTCGCCGGCCGCGGCGCCGCCGAGGGCGTCGTCGAGCTGTGGGACCGCGCGACCGGCGACCGCCGCGACGTGCCGGTGGCCGAGCTGCTCGACGCGGTCCGCGCGATCTAGACGCGACCCCTGACGGACAGCAGGCCCGTGGCGACCCCGCCACGGGCCTCCTGTCCGTTTCCTGGTTCTGGGGTACGCTTGTGGCCGACTTCTGCGCAGTTCCACCCCGCAGGAGCGACTCATCTGAATACGGAGGCACCTCGGTGAAGATCGATCTCGCAGTCCTGCGACTCATGGAGCGCGAGCGGGAGATCCCGTTCGACGAGCTCGTCCAGATCATCGAATCTGCCATCCTGACCGCCTACCAGAAGCACGCCGACGAGAACGGCGAGCCGGCCCACGCGCAGTCGCGTGTGGAGCTCGACCGCAAGTCCGGCGAGGTCAGCGTCTACGTCCCCGAGCTCGACGACGAGGGCACCGTCATCGGTGAAGCCGTCGACCAGCCGAGCGACTTCGGACGCATCGCGGCCTTCGCGGCGAAGCAGGTCATCAACCAGCGCCTGCGCGACATCGGCGACGACAAGATCCTCGGCGAGTTCCGCGGCAAGGAAGGCGACATCGTCGCGGGCGTGGTCCAGCAGGGCCCGAACCCGAAGATGGTGCACGTCGACCTCGGCACGATCGAGGCGATCCTGCCGCCCGAAGAGCAGGTGCCGGGGGAGTCGTACAAGCACGGCTCCCGCATCCGCGTCTACGTGACGAGCGTCGCCCGCGGCAACAAGGGCCCGCAGATCATCGTGTCGCGCACGCACCCGGGCCTCGTCCGGAAGCTCTTCGCACTCGAGGTCCCGGAGATCGCGTCCGGTGTCGTCGAGATCACCTCGCTCGCCCGCGAGGCCGGCCACCGCACGAAGATCGCCGTCAAGGCGAACGAGCCCGGCGTGAACGCGAAGGGTGCCTGCATCGGCGAGCTCGGCGCACGTGTCCGTGCGGTCACGAACGAGCTCGGCGCCGAGAAGATCGACATCGTCGACTACTCGTCCGACCTCGCATCGTTCGTCGCGAGCGCCCTGTCGCCGGCCAAGGTGACCAGCGCGTTCGTGCTCGACGCCTCGACGAAGGCCGTCCGCGCGCTCGTGCCGGACTACCAGCTGTCGCTCGCGATCGGCAAGGAAGGGCAGAACGCCCGCCTCGCCGCGAAGCTCACCGGTGCCCGCATCGACATCCAGCCGGACTCCATCCTGGACGGAGAGGACTAGGACGATTTCGCTCCCGGCGCGCCCTGCGAGGGCGCGCCGGATCGCGCACGTCCGAGGCAAGGAGTAGAGTGGTTCCCGTCAGAACGTGCATCGGCAGTCGTCGTCGCGCTTCCCGATCCTCCCTCCTCCGAGTCGTCGCCCTGAGCGATGGCCGTGTCGTGGCGGATCCGAAGGCAGTCATGCCGGGCCGGGGAGCGTGGCTCACACCGACCGTCGATGCCTACGATCTGGCCGTCAAGCGCAGGGCTTTCCGCCGTGCGCTCCGGTTGGATCGCGATCCCGACACGTCCGCGGTGCTCGACCACATCGTCGGTCTCCCACAGGAACCGGCCGAGCGCCCGGACATGACAGAACAGGCTGAACGGCTTATGGACAACTGATGAGCGGCTCGAAATGAGACCCGTCATCCATTGAGTCCTGCCCCTTCACGGGGTGGGACCCGTGAAGGAGAACAGTGGCTAAACCACGCGTACACGAGATCGCAAGCGAACTCGGCGTCGACAGCAAGACCGCACTCGAGAAGCTCAAGGAGCTCGGCGAGTTCGTCCGGGGTGCCAGCTCGAGCATCGAGCCCCCCGTGGCACGGAAGCTCCGTGCCGCCCTCCAGGCAGACGGCGCCCCCGCGGCGAAGCCCGCCGCCTCGGCCTCCGCGCCGAGCGCACCCGCCAAGGCCAGCGCGCCGAAGTCGAGTGCACCCAAGCCCGGCGGTCCCCGTCCGGGTCCGGCTCGTCCGGCACCGGCTCCCGAGCCCGAGGCCCCGGCAGCACCCGCTGCCGACGTCCCCGCACCGGCCGCACCGAAGTCCGTCGCCCAGCGACAGGCCGAGGCCGAGGCCGCGCAGAAGGCCCGTGCCGAGAAGCAGGCCGCTGAGAAGCAGGCCGCCGAGCAGGCAGGCGGGTCGACCGACGCTGCTCCGAAGTCCGACGCCGTGAAGCCGGGCACCAGCCCGAAGGCTCCCGCGGCAGCCGGTCCGAAGCCGGGTGGCCCCAAGCCCGGTGCACGTCCGGGCAACAACCCGTACTCGTCGAACCAGGGCATGGGCTCGCGCCCGCCGCGCCCCGGCAACAACCCGTACTCGTCCAACCAGGGCATGGGCCAGCGCCCGGCCGCCGGCGCAGCCGGTGGCGGTGGCATCCCGCGTCCGCAGCCCCCGCGTCCGGGCACGCCCCGTCCGGGTGCTCCGCGTCCGGGTGGTCCCGGTCAGGGCAACCGTCCCAACGGCTTCGGGCAGCGCCCGGGCCAGGGTGGTGGCCGTGGCGGCCCCGGTGCCCGTCCGGGTGCCGGCGGCGGTGCCGGTGGTGGCTTCCCGCGTCCGGCCTTCAGCGGCCCGCGTCCCGCCGGTGGCGGTGGCCGTGGTCGTGGCCCCGGTGGTGGTACCGCCGGTGCGTTCGGTCGCGGTGGCGGCAAGAGCCGTGCCCGCAAGTCGAAGCGGACGAAGCGCGCCGAGTACGAGATGCGTCAGGCCCCGTCGCTCGGCGGTGTGCAGGTCCCTCGTGGCGACGGCAACACGGTCGTCCGACTCCGTCGTGGTGCGAGCATCTCGGACTTCGCGGACAAGATCGACGCCATGCCCGGCAACCTCGTGACGGTGCTGTTCCACCTCGGTGAGATGGCGACCGCGACCGAGTCGCTGGACGAGGCCACGTTCGAGGTCCTCGGTGACGAGCTGGGCTACAAGATCCAGATCGTCTCGCCCGAGGACGAGGACAAGGAGCTCCTCGAGGGCTTCGACATCGACCTCGACGCAGAACTCGAGGACGAAGACGACGACGTGCTGCAGCAGCGGCCGCCGGTGGTCACCGTCATGGGTCACGTCGACCACGGCAAGACCCGCCTCCTCGACGCGATCCGCAACTCGAAGGTCGTCGAGGGCGAGGCCGGTGGCATCACCCAGCACATCGGTGCGTACCAGATCGTCGCGCAGCACGAGGGCATCGACCGCCCGATCACCTTCATCGACACCCCGGGTCACGAGGCCTTCACGGCCATGCGTGCCCGTGGTGCCCAGGTGACGGACATCGCGATCCTCGTGGTCGCGGCGGACGACGGCATCATGCCCCAGACCATCGAGGCGTTGAACCACGCGCAGTCGGCCGGTGTGCCGATCGTCGTCGCGGTCAACAAGATCGACAAGGAAGGCGCGAACCCCGCCAAGGTCCGCCAGCAGCTCACCGAGTACAACCTGGTGGCCGAGGAGTACGGCGGCGACGTCATGTTCGTCGACGTGTCGGCGCGGCAGAACATCGGTATCCAGGAGCTCCTGGACGCCGTGCTGCTCACCGCGGACGCCGGTCTCGACCTGCGTGCGAACCCCGACAAGGACGCCCGTGGTGTCGCGATCGAGGCCCGGCTCGACAAGGGTCGCGGTGCAGTCGCCACGGTCCTCATCCAGTCCGGCACGCTCCACGTCGGTGACGCCATCGTGGCGGGCACGGCCTACGGCCGAGTCCGTGCGATGACGGACGAGAACGGGGTCGCGGTCAAGGCCGCGACGCCGAGCCGCCCGGTCCAGGTGCAGGGTCTGTCCTCGGTGCCCCGCGCCGGCGACACCTTCCTCGTCACGGAAGAGGACCGCACGGCGCGTCAGATCGCTGAGAAGCGTGAAGCCGCCGAGCGCAACGCCCTGCTGGCGAAGTCGCGCAAGCGCATCTCGCTCGAGGACTTCACCCGTGCGCTCGAAGAGGGCAAGGTCGAGTCGCTCAACCTCATCATCAAGGGTGACGTCTCCGGTGCCGTCGAGGCACTCGAGCAGTCGCTCCTGGACATCGAGGTCGACGACAGCGTCCAGCTCCGCATCCTGCACCGCGGTGTCGGTGCGATCACGGAGTCGGACATCGACCTCGCCACGATCGACAACGCCATCGTCATCGGCTTCAACGTCCGTCCGGACGTCAAGGCCCGTGAGCGTGCGGCGCGCGAAGGCATCGACGTGCGCTTCTACTCGGTCATCTACAACGCACTCGACGACATCGAGCAGTCCCTCAAGGGCATGCTCAAGCCCGAGTACGAAGAGGTCCAGTCGGGCGTCGCCGAGATCCGCGAGGTGTTCCGTTCCTCGAAGTTCGGCAACATCGCGGGTGTCATCGTCCGCTCCGGCACGATCACGCGCAACGCCAAGGCGCGCGTCATCCGCGAGGGTGTGGTGGTCGCCGATGGCCTGGCCATCGAGTCACTGCGTCGCTTCAAGGACGACGTGACCGAGGTCCGCACGGACTTCGAAGCCGGTATCGGTCTGGGCAAGTTCAACGACATCCAGATCGGCGACGAGGTCGAGACGACCGAACTCGTCGAGAAGCCGCGCGACTGATCGCGTGACTCCTCTGGGCCCCGGCCTCCCCACGCGGGAGGCCGGGGCCCGACCCCTTTCCCACGCAGGACCACCGGCGGGAAGCGTCCCGCCACTGCCTCAGGAGGCACCCAATGGCCGATCCGCAGCGCGCACGCAAGATGGCGGACCGCATCAAGGAAGTCGTCGCACGTCGACTCGACAAGGGTCTGCGGGACCCGCGACTCGGGTTCGTCACGATCACCGACGTCCGTGTGACCGGTGACCTGCAGCACGCGTCGATCTTCTACACCGTCTACGGCACCGACGAGGAGCGTGCGGACTCCGCCGCGGCGCTCAAGGCCGCGACCGGCATGCTCCGGTCCGAGGTCGGCAAGAACATCACCGCCCGGCTCACGCCGTCGCTCGAGTTCATCGCCGACGCCCTGCCCGAGACCTCGGCGCACATGGAGGACCTGCTCGTGCAGGCCCAGGTGCGCGACGAGCAGGTCCGCGCAGCCTCGGTCGGTGCGACGTACGCCGGCGACGCCGACCCGTACAAGCGCGACGAGGGCGACGACGCCGACGACGCTGCCGAGACCGACGGCTCCGCCGAGCCGCGTTCCTAGACCCCGGGCAGCTGGTAGCCGCTCGCGTCGTCCCCGACGGCCAGTCCGTCACGCAGGAGCGACGCGAGCGCCCGGTCCCGCTGGTCGGCGTCCGGCCACACCGGTTCGATCTCGGACCGGGTGACCGGCACGTCGCTGGCGCGCAGCTCGGCCATGATCAGGCCGCGCACCTGGCGGTCACTGCCGGCGAACTTCGCCTGCCGCGGAGCCCGCGGCCCGTCGTGCTCCGGGTACCCGGCCGCACGCCACGCGCAGCGGTCCGCGATGGGGCACGCATCGCACGCGGGGGAGCGGGACACGCACACGAGCGCGCCGAGCTCCATCACGGCGGCGTTCGTGGCGGCGGCGTCGTCGCGGTCCGCCGGCAGCACGGACTCCATGAGCGGGAGGTCCTGCTTCGCCTTCGCCGGCCCGGGTTCGCCCTGGCCGAGGACCGCACGTGCGAGCACGCGGCGCACGTTGACGTCCACGACCGGGTGCCGGTCGCCGTACGCGAAGACCGCGACGGCGCGGGCGGTGTAGTCGCCGATGCCCGGCAGTGCGAGCAGCGCGTCGACGTCGCGCGGCACGACGTTGCCGTGGTCGGTCGCGATCGCGGTCGCCGCCGCGTGCAGCGCGAGCGCGCGTCTCGGGTAGCCGAGCCGGTCCCAGGCACGCACCGCCTCGGACGGGGGCGAGTCCGCGAGGTCGCGAGGCGTCGGCCACCGGGTGAGCCACGCCTCCAGTCGGGGCACCACGCGCGCGACCTGCGTCTGCTGCAGCATGATCTCGCTGACGAGCGTCCCCCACGCGGGGAAGCCGGGGCGGCGCCACGGCAGGTCCCGCGCCTGCTGCCGGAACCACGCGATCAGCGGGGTCGCGATGTCGGGCCGTTCCGGCGTGGCCGGCTCCTGCACACCGCGTCGCGCGGTCGGTTTGTCCACATCCGGTCTGGAGGCCCGACTCGCGTTCACCTCGACAGCCTACGGTGGACGCATGGCACGCTGGGCACCCGAAGAGACCGACACGATGGCTGCGATCGCTGCAGAGGCGATCGCGCAGGTCGGCACGAACCGCACCGTCATCGGCGTCGACGGGCAGGACGGCACCGACCTCGAGCGGGTCGCGGCCGCGCTCGTCACCGGTTTCGAGCAGCACGGGATCTCCGCGATGGCGGCCGCCGCGCCGTCCGCCGACCAGGACACGCTCCGGTCCGACCTGGTGACGCCCTTCCGCACGACCGGAGCCGGTGACGGTGTCCTGATCGTGCACGGGCGGGGCATCCTGGCCCCCGGGGTCCGTACCCTGTGGCGCTGGTCGCTGTGGGTCGAGCAGGAGTCCGGCCGACTCGAGCGTCGTGCCGACGTGAAGATCGCGGCCTCCGCGGTGCTCGACGTCACCGATCCCGAGCACCCTCGCCGCGAGTGGAACGACGCCTGCTGACCGGCGCTGGTAATCTCGCCTGGTGCTCGAAACCGCGCCGGACGGCATCCTCCTCGTCGACAAACCGCAGGGGATCTCCAGCCACCGGGTGGTCTCCATCGCCCGTCGGCGCCTCGGCCTGAAGAAGGTCGGCCACGCCGGCACCCTCGACCCCATGGCCACCGGGCTGCTGCTGCTCGGCATCGGGCCGTCCACCCGGTTGCTGACGCACCTGGTGGGCCTCGACAAGACCTACACGGCGACCATCCGGCTCGGTGTCTCCACGGACTCCGACGACGCCGACGGCACGCCGACCGCTGCGGTCGGTGTGGCCGCTGCGGACGTCTCGGACGACGCCGTCGAGACCGCCGTCGCGGCGCAGCGGGGCGTGATCGACCAGGTCCCGTCCACGGTCAGCGCGATCAAGGTCGACGGGCGCCGCGCCTACGACCTGGCGCGCAAGGGCGAGGCGGTGGAGCTCAAGTCCCGCACGGTGACCGTCTCGCAGTTCGACGTGACGACGCGGAACGAGCGGACCGTCGCCGTCGACGGCACCGACGTCGCCGTGGTGGACCTCGACGTCGTCGTGACCTGCTCGTCGGGCACCTACGTCCGTGCGCTCGCCCGTGACGTCGGCGCTGCCCTCGGCACCGGGGCGCACCTCGTCGCCCTCCGTCGGACCCGCGTCGGACCGTTCGACGTGCAGGACGCCATCGACCTCGAGGACGACGCCGTCGACGTCCGCGCCGCGCTCGCACGTCCGGCGGACATCGCCCGGCGACTCTTCTCGTCGGTGACGCTCGACGCAGCCTCGGCGAAGGACCTCACCGACGGCAAGCGTGTCGCGGCCGAGCATCCCGACTCGGACGGACCGGTGGCAGCGGTCACCGCGTCCGACGACCGGCTGGTCGGCCTCGTCTCCGTCCGCCGGGGGCTGCTCCGGGTCATCACGAACTTCCCGACGCCCGGTGCGTCGTCCTCCTCGCAGACCGGAGCCCGCGCGTGATCGAGTGGTACATGTGGGTGCAGCTGGTGCTCGCCGTCGTGGTGGGGCTCTTCGCGGTCGTCGTGGGGTTCATCGGCTGGAAGCCGAACGACTACACGGTCGGCGCGCTCGTGCTCATCGAGTTGCTGCTCCTTGCGCAGGGCGTCATCTCGATCGTGCTGCCGGCGACGGGCAGTCCGCCCGACGGCAACGCGCTCGAGTTCGGGGTGTACGCCGTTTCGGTGCTGCTCGTCCCGCCGGCCGCGGTCGTGTGGGCACTGATCGACCGCACGAAGTGGAGCACCGTGGTGCTCGGCGCCGGGGCCTTCACCGTCGCGGTGATGGTCTACCGGATGTACCAGATCTGGTTCGCGCTGAACTGACGCCGGAGGTCATGCGCGCAGCCGCGCGTCGGTAGAATCGGTGCAATGGCGACCAGATCCTCACTCGCGACCGGCATCGGCCGCGTCCTCATCGCCGTGTACGGCATCCTCGCGCTGGCGGCGACCGGACGCAGCGTCGTGCAGATCATCGAGAAGTTCTCGTTCGCACCGTTCGCCTACACGCTCAGTGCCATCGCTGCCGTCGTCTACATCGTCGCGATGATCGCCCTCATCGTGCCCGGCCGGTTCTGGTACCGGGTCGCCTGCGTCACGATCGTGTTCGAGATGACCGGCGTGCTCGTCATCGGCACCCTGTCGCTGTTCGACCGCCAGCTGTTCCCCGACGACACCATCTGGTCGTACTACGGCTTGGGCTACGCCTTCGCGCCGCTCGTGCTGCCGATCGCCGGGCTCTGGTGGCTCCGCAAGCACCACCGCACCGCGGTCACCGAGCCGTCGGCACCGGCTGCGTCCTCGTCCACCGCCCCGGCGAGCGAGTAGGAGCCGCCGTGCAGTTCTACGAGGACACCGCCGACGTGGCGGACGGGTTCGGCCCGAGCGCCGTCACCATCGGGAAGTTCGACGGCGTGCACGTCGGGCACCGAGCCGTCATCGCACACCTCGAGCGCGCCGCCCGCGAGCACGACCTCGTGGCCACCGTGGTCACGTTCGACCGCCACCCGCTCAACGTCATCGACCCGCCGCACGTCCCGCCGGCACTGACCAGCACCGCGCAGCGCCGCGAACTGCTCGAGGAGGCCGGGGTCGACGCCACCCTGCTGCTCCGCTTCGACCAGGAACTGCAGTCGAAGTCGCCCGAGGCGTTCGTGTCCGAGATCCTCGTCGACACCCTGCACGCCCGGCTCGTCTTCGTCGGCAGCGACTTCCGCTTCGGTGCGAAGGGCGCCGGTGACGTCGCGTTGCTGCGGACCCTGGGGGAGCAGCACGGCTTCACCGTCGAGCTCATCGACGACGTGGACCTCATCGACGACGTCCGACCCGACGGTGAGCGCCGGGTGTCCTCCACCTGGATCCGGGAGCTCCTGGGCCAGGGCCGCGTGGCCGAAGCCGCACGACTCCTCGGGCGGGAACACGCCGTGCGGAGCGTCGTGGTGCACGGCAACCAGCGAGGCCGTGCGATGGGGTACCCCACAGCGAACCTCGACCCGGCGTGCGAGGGCTTCGTCCCCGCCGACGGTGTCTACGCCGCCCGGGTGCTGCACGACGGCACCGTCTACCCGGCGGCGGTGTCGGTCGGCAACAACCCGACGTTCGAGGGTGTGCCCGCGAAGCAGATCGAGGCGCACCTGCTCGACGTCGACATCGACCTGTACGGCGATCGGATCTCCGTGCTCTTCGTGTCGTACGTGCGCGGCATGGTGAAGTTCTCGTCGATGGACGAGCTCGCCGCGCAGATGCGGCAGGACGACCTGGACATCCGGCTGCTGCTCGGACTGCCCGCGCCGGTCTGACCTGCCGAGCACACTGGTTCCCCCGTACGACGACGCCCCCGTACGACGACGCCCCCGTGACCGATCGGTCACGGGGGCGTCGTTCGTCGGGGCGGAAGCTCAGCCGCCCAGGGCGTCGAGCCAGATCTTGCGGGCGTCGAGGGCTTCCTGCGCGTCCTTGATCTTCCGCGCGTCACCGGTGGCCTGCGCCGCGGCGAGCTCGGACTGGAGCTTGCCGATCGCGTCTTCCAGCTGGCTCGCGAGGCCGTTCTGACGGGCCTTGCGCTCCGGGTTCGATTCCTTCCAGTGCGCGTCCTCGAGCCCACGGACGTGGTCCTCGATGGCACGCAGGCGGTCCTCGACCCGACGGACGTCACCGCGGGGGACCTTGCCGATCTCGTCCCAGCGGCGCTGGATGCCGGTGAGGGTCTTGCGCGCGGCGACCCGGTCGGTCGCCTGCAGGAGCGGCTCGGCCTCGGTCAGCAGGGCCTGCTTCGCCTCGAGGTTGGCGGAGAACTCTTCGTTCTCGGCTGCGCTCTCGGCGTGGCGCTGCTCGAACAGCACGTCTCCGGCGGCCTTGAAGCGTGCCCAGAGCGCGTCGTCGTGGCGCTTGCCGGCACGTCCGGCGTTCTTCCAGTCGTCGAGCAGCTGGCGGTAGTCCGGGATCGCATCGGAACCGCGGGGCGCGAGGGCCTCGGCCTGCGCCACGAGCTCCTGCTTGCGCGTCCGGGCGTCACGGTGCTGTGCGTCCAGCTCGGAGTAGAAGGCACGACGGTGCTGGTCGACGGTGGACCGTGCTGCGCGGAACCGCTTCCACAGGTCGTTCGCCTCGTTCTTGGGGATCCGCGGCCCGTCGTGCTGGTGCTGCTGCCAGCGCGCGAACACGTCGTCGAGCTGCGCCGTGATCTGCTTCCACTGCGCGCGTGCGGGGTCCACCGCGGCGAGTGCCTCGGCTTCCTCCACCAGGGCGGTGCGGTGCGCCAGGGCGTCCTGCAGGGCCTGCTGCGCCTGCTCCGCCTGCTCCTTGGTGAGCGAGCCGAGCTGCTCGGTGAGCGCGCCCACGCGGGTCTCGAGCGACTTGATGTCACCCACCACGCGCGCGTCGGCGACCAAGGCGGTCAGGTGCTCGACCGTCCGGGCGACGTCGTTCGCCGACGCACCGCGCTGGACGCGCTGCTCGGCGATCTTCACCTGCCCCTCGAGGTCGGCGTACTTCCGCGCGAAGTAGGCGAGGGCTTCTTCGGGGGTGGCGTCCGGGTACTCACCGACAGCACGTTCGGTCTCTTCGTACCGGACGTACACGGTCCCGTTCTCGTCGACCCGCCCCCAGGTCGTTGCTTCGTCAGATCCCACAGGTCTCGCCTCGATCGTGGTCGTGCATCGCCGACGTCACCGTCGGCACGGTCAGGTCGTCAGCCTATTGCACGGACGGGCTCCGCCGCCCGACCGGTGCGACGGGTTGTGGACTACTTCTGCTCCGCGATGCTCGCGTCGGTGATCTTCGTCGCCACCTTCGGCTCGCCGGTGCCGTCGCGGCCGGGGGACGCGATGCCCTTCGAGGCGATCTCCGACTCGAGCTCGGACAGCCCGCTCGTGACCTTGCCGACGACCGTGTAGCCGCCCGTGGAGCCGTCGAGCGTGGTGTCCCCGTAGACGATGAAGAACTGCGTCGACTGCGAGTACGGGGAGTCCGACCGCGCGATCGCGATCGTGCCCTTCTCGTAGACGCCGTCCTCCGGCACGTTCTCGAGCGGGCCGTACTCGAAGCCGGCGTCGCCGGTGCCGTCGCCGTTCGCGGAGCCGCACTGCAGGAACTTCAGGCCGTCGCTGTCGGCGAGCCGGTGGCAGGTCGTGCCGTTGTAGAACTGCTGACGGATCAACGAGATCTCGACGCTCGCGGCCTGCGGTGCCTTCGCACCGTCCAGCTCGATGCCGAGGTCGATGCTCTTGTTGAGCGTGAGGCTGCCGGTCCAGGTCGCACCCTTCGCGATCGACTTGCTCGGCACGTCGCCGGTGTTGGCGGCCGTGGCGCTGGCCGACGGCGTGGCCGTCGACGACGCGGAGGCGCTCGGGGCCGGGGCGTCCGATCCCCGCGATCCGGCGAAGGCGAGCTGCGACCCGGTGGCGAGGGCCGCGACGAGGACGAGGGCACCGGCACCGATCAGGTTGTCCCGCACGCGGCGGCGTCGCTGCCGCTCGTGGAGGCCCTGGCGGGCCTGGTAGAGGCGGAGGCGCTCGCGCGCCTCTCGGTTGTCACGCGCTGGGTTCTTCGGTGCCACGGTGCTGGTCTGCCCTCTCGTCGCAGTGTGCAACGAGCGTAGCCGAACGGTCACCACCACCACCTGGCGGGAGGCGCGGCCTGCGTCGGTGGACCGGCCTACGATTGCAGGATGGCAGCGGATCGTTCGGGAATGCACGCGCCCACCACGGGTGGTCGCGCCGGTCTCGCGCAGGGTTCCGTCCCGCTCGCCGTCCGGATGCGCCCCACCAGCCTCGACGAGGTCGCCGGTCAGCAGCACCTGCTCGGCCGGGGTTCGCCCCTGGTGCAGCTCGCCACCGGCACGCGTGAGAACCCCGGCGGGGTCTCCGTGATCCTGTGGGGCCCACCCGGCACCGGCAAGACCACGCTGGCGCAGGCCATCGCACGGCAGTCCGGTCGCGAGTTCGTCGAGCTCTCCGCCGTGACCGCCGGCGTGAAGGACGTGCGCGAGGTCATGGAGAAGGCCCTGACCCACCGCGACCTGTACGGGTCGACCACGGTGCTGTTCCTCGACGAGATCCACCGGTTCAGCAAGGCCCAGCAGGACGCCCTGCTGCCCGGCGTCGAGAACGGGTGGGTCATCCTGATCGCCGCCACCACCGAGAACCCGTCGTTCTCGGTCATCTCGCCCCTGCTGTCCCGCTCGCTGCTCCTGACGCTCAAACCGCTCACCGATCCCGACCTCGGCATGCTGGTCGACCGCGCGGTGGAGGACCCCCGCGGGCTCGGCGGTGCCGTCGTCCTCGGTGACGAAGCCCGCAGCGCGATCATCCGCCTCGCGTCCGGTGACGCCCGACGTGCCCTCACCGCGCTCGAGGCCGCGGCGGCGTCGGCCACCGCCGCACAGGACGAGGACGACGACACCGTGCCCGTCGTCGACGCTGACACCGTCGCGGCCGCGGTCGACCGTGCGCTGCTGCGCTACGACCGACAGGGCGACGAGCACTACGACGTCATCAGCGCGTTCATCAAGTCGGTGCGGGGGAGCGACGTCGACGCCGCCCTGCACTACCTCGCCCGGATGATCGAGGCCGGCGAGGACTCCCGGTTCATCGCGCGGCGGATCATCATCTCCGCGTCCGAGGACATCGGCATGGCCGACCCGCAGGCGCTGCCCATCGCGGTCGCCGCGGCTCAGGCCGTGCAGCTCATCGGGATGCCCGAGGGGCGGATCCCGCTGGCCGAGGCCGTCGTGTACCTGGCGACGGCGCCGAAGTCGAACGCCGCCTACAACGGCATCAACCAGGCGATGGCCGACGTCAAGGCGGGGCGCATGGGCACGGTCCCGATGCACCTGCGCGACGCGCACTACGCCGGGGCGAAGCGCCTCGGGCACGGCAAGGGGTACGTCTACTCCCACGACGCCGAGCACGGGGTCGCCGCGCAGCAGTACCTGCCGGACGCCCTCGAGGGCACCGAGTACTACACGCCGACGGCCAACGGCTACGAGCGCGAGGTCGGGCCGCGGCTCGAGCGACTCCGGAAGATCACACGCGGCCACTAGCGTCGGTGCTTCTGCGCTCGCCCCGATGCTGCTAGCATTGCCGGGCCTACGTCCTGGTCCTCGAGCACGGCTGCGTCGAGGACAGAGTGCCACTCCGGTGGTACGGGGGCAGAGGTTCGGACTGTAGCCGTCCGATCCCACAGGCTCATCCCTCTGGATCCCGTCGTCGGGGCCACCGGCGCTCGCGTGCCCGGCCTCCGGTGAGTATTCAGTTCGAACAGAGAAAAGGACCCTGTGTCTACCAAGTCACGTACCCGCAGCAAGACCCGCCTGTCGCGCGCACTCGGCATCCCGCTGACGCCGAAGGCCGCCCGTTACCTCGAGAAGCGCCCCTACGGGCCCGGTGAGCACGGCCGTACGCGCCGTCGTGCGGACAGCGACTACGCCGTCCGCCTCCGTGAGAAGCAGCGTCTGCGCGCCCAGTACGGCATCCGCGAGAAGCAGCTCCGCATCGTCTTCGAAGAGGCCCGCAAGACGAAGGGCCTGACCGGTGAGAACCTGGTCGAGCTCCTCGAGCAGCGCCTCGACGCCCTCGTGGTCCGTGCCGGCTTCGCCCGCACCACCGCGCAGGCCCGTCAGCTGATCGTGCACCGCCACATCCTGGTCGACGGCAAGCTCGTCGACCGCCCCTCCTTCCGCGTCAAGGAGGGCCAGCTGATCCACGTCAAGGCAAAGTCCGAGTCGATGGAGCCCTTCCAGGTCGCCGCTGCCGGTGGCCACCAGGAAGTCCTCCCGAAGGTCCCGGGCTACCTCGAGGTCGAGATCGAGAAGCTCCAGGCCCGCCTCGTGCGTCGCCCGAAGCGCGCCGAGGTCCCCGTGACCTGTGAAGTGCAGCTCGTCGTCGAGTACTACGCAGCTCGCTGATCCACTGATCACACCCGAACGGCGGGTCGTCCTCTCGAGGGCGACCCGCCGTTCGGCGTTCCGGCACCGCCTCCGCTTCGCAACACGCCGTCGTCTCATCGACGCGCCTCCGGATGCGCGAGACGCCTCTGGTTTCGGCGGCGTCCTGCCGACACGACGGCGTCTTGTGTGGGGCAGTGGACGTGAGCAGGGGCGGACGGGAGGCGCGGGGTGCGCCGTGCGCACGGCCTCCAGCCCGGCCCCTGGTCGGTCCGCAACACGCCGTCGTCTCATCGACGCGCCGCCGGGTGCGCGAGACGCTTCTGATTTCGGCGGCGTCCTGCCGACACGACGGCGTCTTGCGGACGGGGACGCGCGGAAGTGCCCGGCGACTAAGCTTGTCCGGGCATGCACCGCCCGGGTGCACAGAGGGAGAGGCACCGTGAAGCAGCTGTTCTTCGTCGCCGTCGGCATCGTCATCGGGTTCGCCGTCGCACACCGGGTCGCCCAGACCTCCGGTGGCGCCCGGCTCTTCGCCGAGGTGAACGCCAAGACGAAGGCCTTCACGGGTGCCGTCGCGGACGGCTACCGGTCGCGCGAGGCTGAGCTCCGTACCGACGTCTGAGCGCTCCGACCGAGCAGCCTCGACCCTCCTCCACCCACGACCTGAACCCAGGAAGCACCATGCAGACCGCAGAGATCCGCCGCCGTTGGCTCCAGTACTTCGGTGACCGCGGCCACACCGTCGTCCCGTCCGCGTCCCTCGTCTCCGACGACCCGTCGCTCCTCTTCACGGTCGCCGGCATGGTGCCGTTCATCCCGTACCTGACCGGTCTCATCCCGGCGCCGTTCCCGCGGGCGACGAGCGTGCAGAAGTGCATCCGCACGAACGACATCGAAGAGGTCGGCAAGACCCCTCGCCACGGCACGTTCTTCCAGATGAACGGGAACTTCTCGTTCGGCGACTACTTCAAGGAGCAGGCGATCCAGTTCGCCTGGGAGTTCCTGACCAACCCGGAGACCGAAGGCGGACTCGGCTTCTCGCCGGACGACCTCTGGGTCACCGTCTACGAAGAGGACGACGAGGCGATCGGCTTCTGGAAGCAGCACTCGTCGCTGCCCGACGAGCGGATCCAGCGCCTCGGCAAGGACACCAACTACTGGTCGACCGGACAGCCCGGACCCGCGGGTCCCTGCTCGGAGATCTTCTTCGACCGTGGCCCCGAGTACGGCATCGACGGCGGCCCGGCGACGGACGACGACCGCTACGTGGAGATCTGGAACCTCGTCTTCATGCAGTACCAGATCGCCGACGTGCGGTCGAAGTACGACTTCGAGATCACCGGCGAGCTTCCGAACAAGAACATCGACACCGGTATGGGGCTCGAGCGCGTCGCCTTCATCAAGCAGGGCGTCGACAACATGTACGAGATCGACCAGGTGCGCCCGGTGCTCGACCGTGCAGCCGAGATCTCCGGCCGACGCTACGGCGCCGTGCACGAGGACGACGTGCGGATGCGCGTCATCGCCGACCACGTCCGTTCCTCGCTGATGCTCATCGCCGACGGCGTGAGCCCGTCGAACGAGGGCCGCGGGTACATCCTCCGTCGTCTGCTCCGTCGCACCGTCCGCGCGATGCGCCTGCTCGGTGTCGAGGCGCCCACGTTCCCCGAGCTCTTCCCGGCGTCCCGGGACGCCATGCGCGACGCGTACCCGGAGGTGGCGTCCGACTACGACCGGATCTCCCGTATCGCCTACGCGGAAGAGGAGACCTTCCTCCGCACCCTGGCGCAGGGCAC
Source organism: Curtobacterium sp. MCLR17_059 (assembly GCF_003234665.1). Taxonomy (NCBI): domain Bacteria; kingdom Bacillati; phylum Actinomycetota; class Actinomycetes; order Micrococcales; family Microbacteriaceae; genus Curtobacterium; species Curtobacterium sp. MCLR17_059. Next base: position 264,011 of record NZ_QKSU01000002.1, read on the forward strand.
GACCATCCTCGACGTGGCCGTCGAGCGTGCGAAGCAGGACGGCGCCCCGTCGATCGGCGGTGACACGGCGTTCCTGCTGCACGACACCTTCGGGTTCCCCATCGACCTGACGATGGAGATGGCCGAGGAAGCCGGGGTCCACGTCGACCGCACGGCGTTCGAGACCCTGATGTCCGAGCAGCGTGCCCGGGCGAAGGCCGACGCGAAGAGCAAGAAGACCGCGATCGCCGACCTGAGCGTGTACAGCGCGTTCCGGGCCAAGGGCGAGACGACCTTCCTCGGCTACGACGCGCTCGAGGCCGAGACGCACGTGCTCGGCATCATCGTCGGCGGTGTGAGCGTCGACCGTGCGGTCGCCGGTGACATCGCCGAGGTGATCCTCGGCGAGACCTCGCTGTACGCCGAGTCGGGCGGCCAGGACGCCGACCAGGGCTCGATCGTCGGCAACGGGTTCGACCTCGAGGTCCTCGACGTCCAGCGACCGGTCTCCGGACTGTGGAGCCACACCGTGCAGGTCCGCTCCGGCGAGGTCGGCGTCGGTGACGCCGCGAGCACCGTCGTCGACGCGGAGTACCGCCGCGGCGCGACCCAGGCACACTCCGCGACGCACCTGGTGAACGCGGCGCTCCGCGACATCCTGGGGCCGGAGGCGCTGCAGGCCGGTTCGTACAACAAGTCCGGCTACATGCGCCTCGACTTCTCGTGGTCGCAGCCGGTCTCGCTCGAGACGCGCTCCGAGATCGAGGAGGTCGTGAACACCGCGATCCGCACCGACCTCGAGGTCTCCACGCGCATCCTGCCCATCGACGAGGCGAAGGCCCTCGGGGCGCAGGCCCTGTTCGGTGAGAAGTACGGCGCCGAGGTCCGCATGGTCGACATCGGCGGCCCGTGGTCCCGCGAGCTCTGCGGTGGCACGCACGTCGCCTCGAGCGCGCAGATCGGGCTCGTCAACCTGGTGGGGGAGTCGAGCGTCGGTTCGACGAACCGCCGTGTCGAGGCACTGGTCGGGCTCGAGGGGTTCCGCGACCTCGCCGTCGAGCGCACGATCGTGTCGCAGCTCTCCAGCGCGCTCAAGGCTCCCCGTGCCGACCTGCCGGCGCGCGTGCAGAACCTGATGGAGGACCTCCGGTCCGCCCAGAAGAAGCTCGCCGAGTACGAGTCGGCGAACCTGCAGCAGCGCGTGCCCGCCATCGCCCGGAACGCCACCACCGTCGGTGCCACCACCGTGGTCGCCGAGACGGTCGACGGCCTGCAGTCCGGCGACGACCTGCGCTCGCTCGCCACCGGCGTCCGGGGCCAGCTCGGTGACGGCGCGGCCGTCGTCGTGCTCGGTGCCGTCGTGGGCGGCAAGCCGATCGTGATCGTCGCGACGAACGACGCCGCCCGTGCTGCGGGCGTGCAGGCGGGCCCCCTCGCGAAGGAGGCCGCCGGCGTGCTCGGTGGCGGTGGCGGCGGCAAGCCGGACCTGGCGCAGGGCGGCGGGACGGACGCAGCAGCGCTCCCCGCGGCGCTGCGTGCCGTGACCGCACGGCTCGCGGGCTGACCGTGGGCATCCGGTCCGGGCGGCGGCTCGGCGTGGACGTCGGACGCGCCCGGATCGGGGTCGCCGTGTGCGACCGCGACGGCCTGCTGGCGACGCCGGTCGAGACCGTCCGTCGTGACGACTCGAAGGACCTCCGGCGCATCCTGGAGCTCGCGGACGAGTACGACGTGCTCGAGGTCGTCGTCGGGCTGCCGCTGTCGATGTCAGGTGGGGACACGGCCTCCACCGAGGACGCCCGCGTGTTCGCCGCCCGGATCGCGGTGCGTCGACAGGTGCGCCTGGTCGACGAACGACTGTCGACCGTGACCGCCCAGCGAGGGCTGCACCAGGCCGGCAAGAACACGAAGAAGTCCCGGGCCGTGATCGACCAAGCAGCCGCTGTTATCATTCTGCAACACGCGCTCGACCACGAGCGCAGTGCCGGTGCCCCTCCGGGCACCACGCTTCCCTGACAGGGCTGCCCGGTACCGCACATGGGTGCTCTCGTCGTCAGCTGTGAGGACGACGGTGCCCAGGTGGAGTTCCCGACCGAGAGACCGAGGACGTTGGCAGACGATCTGGACTGGAACGCGATCATCGCGCCCGGCAACGACGCCGAGCGGCGGAAGGCGACTTCCGACCGCGCGACAGGCACCGATGACCGCGACGACGCTGGTCAGGTGACCCCACCGCCGGCGCCTCCGTTGTCCCGACGCGAAGCCCGCGCCCTCGAGGCCGAACGAGCCCGCGTCGCAGCGACCGAGGAGCCGCCGGCCGCCGAACGGACCACCGAGGCTCCGCCAGCCGCACGCGACGAACGCCCTGCGTCCCCCGCCGACGCACCGATCGCCACCCGCCCCGAAGACCTGCACCCCGAGGTCGCCGCACTGCTGACCGGCGAGCTGCCGACCGAGTCCGCGGCGACCGCTGCGGCCGGCGGATCCGGAGCCGACGGGACGGACGACGGTGACGCGACCGGCGGCGGTGGTGCCGCGGGAGGCGGCGGACGCGGGGGACGAGGCGGCGGAGGACGCGCCTCCAGGCCGCCCCGCGAGCCACGGCCGAAGCGCCGGCGTGGACCGCTCGTCGCGGGGCTCGTCATCGTCGCGGTCGTGCTCGCTGCCGGCGTCGGGGCGTACACGTTCGCCGCACCCAAGATCCAGCAGCTCATCGCGGCGATCAGCGGCGCGCAGGAGCCCGACGACTACACGGGCAACGGCACCTCGAAGGTGACCATCACGATCAAGCAGGGCGACATCGGCGAGAACGTCGCCGCGACGCTGCAGCGCAGCGGCGTCGTCAAGGACTCGAAGGTGTTCTACAAGCTCCTGCTGGCATCGCCGGACGTGCAGTTCCAGCCCGGTTCGTACGCGCTGAAGAAGCAGATGAGCTCGAAGTCGGCGCTGGCGGCCCTGCAGGACAAGGACAACCGCGTCCAGGCGTCGATCATCATCCCGGAGGGCACGGCACTCGCCGACATCAAGGCCGGGATGGTCTCGAAGGCCGGCCTGACCGAGAAGCAGGTCGACGCGGCCGCGAAGGACCTGTCGGCCTACGACCTGCCGTCCGGCGTCACGACGCTCGAGGGCTGGCTCTTCCCCGCGACCTACCCGATCAACCCGGGCTGGACCGCCGAGCAGTACTTCAAGTCGATGGTCGACACCATGAAGGAGCACCTGTCCGCCGCCGGCGTCAAGGAGGCCGACCAGGAGCGCACCATCGTCTTCGCGTCGCTGGTGCAGAAGGAAGCCGGTCTCGCAGCCGACTACCCCAAGGTCGCCCGGGTGTTCCAGAACCGCCTCGACCAGGGCATGAAGCTGCAGTCCGACGCCACGGTTGCGTACGGCACGGGCAACACGCACACCGTGACGACCACGGACGCCGAGCGTGCGGACGCCTCGAACGAGTACAACACCTACGCGCACGAGGGGCTCCCGCCCGCACCGATCTCCAACCCGGGTGACATCGCGATCAAGGCCGTGACGAACGAGGCCCCGGGCAAGTGGCTGTACTTCGTGACGGTCGACCTGGAGTCGGGCAAGACCGTCTTCTCGGACACCTACGACCAGCACCTGGTGGCGGTCGAGCAGTTCCAGGCGTGGCTCCGGGCGCACCCCGACTACCAGTAGGCGACGACGTCGCACGGACGATCGCTGTGGGAGGATTGCGGCATGCTTCGTTGGTTGACTGCTGGTGAGTCCCACGGACCCGAACTGATCGCCATGCTCGAGGGCCTGCCCGCGGGTGTCCCGGTGTCGTTCGAGTCCATCCGTGCCGATCTCGCGCGCCGCAAGCTCGGCTACGGCCGTGGCTCGCGGATGAAGTTCGAGCAGGACGAGCTGCACGTGTCCGGCGGCGTCCGGCACGGCTACTCGCTCGGCAGCCCGATCGCGATCCGCATCGGCAACACCGAGTGGCCGAAGTGGGTCGAGGTCATGAACCCCGAGCCGATCGAGTCCACCGAGATGTCCCGCGGGCGGAGCGCGCCGCTCACCCGACCGCGTCCGGGCCACGCTGACCTGGTCGGCATGCAGAAGTACGGCTTCGACGAGGCGCGCCCGATCCTGGAGCGGGCGAGTGCCCGCGAGACCGCCGCACGCGTGGCGCTCGGTGCCGTCGCCAAGTCGTTCCTGGCCGAACTCGGCATCCGCTCGGTGGCACACACCCTGCAGGTCGGGACCGTCCGGGTCCCCGACGGCACGGACCTGCCGCTGCCCGACGACGTGGACCGCCTCGACGAGGACCAGCTGCGTTGCTTCGACGCCGAGACCTCCGCACGCATGGTCACCGAGGTCGAGGCCGCGAAGAAGGACGGCGACACCCTGGGCGGCGTCGTCGAGGTGCTGTTCTACGGCGTCCCGCCGGGCCTCGGCTCGCACGTGCACTGGGACCGCCGGCTCGATGCCCGCCTCGCAGCGGCGATCATGGGGATCCAGGCCATCAAGGGGGTCGAGGTCGGTGACGGCTTCGCGACCGCCGGTCGCCGGGGCTCCGCCGCGCACGACGAGCTGTACCGCGAGGACGGCGAGATCTACCGCACGAGCGACCGCGCCGGTGGGACCGAGGGCGGGATGTCCACGGGCACCGTGCTGCGCGTCCGCGCCGGGATGAAGCCGATCGCGACCATCCCGCACGCCCTGCACACGGTGGACGTCGTCTCCGGTGAGGACGCCTCGGCGCACCACCAGCGTTCGGACGTCTGCGCCGTGCCCGCTGCCGGTGTCGTCGCCGAAGCGATGGTGGCCCTGGTGCTCGCCGACGCGGTGCTCGAGAAGTTCGGCGGCGACAACGTCGTCGAGACGAAGCGCAACCTCGACGCCTACCTCGCGGCGATCCCGGAGACCCTGCGCACACGCCGGACCGAGCCGTCGGCGACGTCGACCGACCTGTGAGCACCGACGTCCGACGCGCCGACGCGCCCGTGGTCGTGATCGGCCCGATGGGCGCCGGCAAGTCGAGCGTCGGCAAGCGGGTGGCGAAGGCCCTCAGCGTCCCGTTCACGGACACCGACCGGGTCATCGTGCGCGAGCACGGGCCGATCCCCGGGATCTTCGCCGACCGCGGCGAGCCGGCGTTCCGCGCGCTCGAGGCCCAGGCGGTCCGGGCAGCGCTGGCCACCGGCGGCGTCATCGCCGTGGGCGGGGGAGCCGTCACCCACGCGGACACCCGGCAGGCCCTGAGCGGCGCGCGCATCGTCCTGCTCACCGTGTCGCCCGAGGCCGTCGCCGACCGGATCGCCGGGTCCGACCGGCCGCTGCTCGCCAACGGCGGGATCGACGCCTGGCAGACGATCATGGACGAGCGGGCGGCCACCTACGCCGAACTCGCGCACGTCGTGGTCGACACGTCCCGCCGGCCGATGTCCCGCGTGGTCGACGAGGTCGTCACGTGGCTGCGCAGCGACGCCGGCACCACCGCCGCGCCCGGCAGCACGACCAGCAGCACCACCAGCACCGAAGGAGCACCGTGACCGAGTCGACCCTGCCCGCCGGGACCACCGAGATCCGGGTCGGCGGTGACGACGGCTACACGGTGGCCGTCGGCACGGACCTGCTCGGTGCCCTGCCCGCGATCCTGGGCCCGCGTGTCGCCAAGGTCCTCATCGTGCACTCGCCGACGCTCGGTGCCCGGGCGAACGAGCTCCGTGCGCTGCTGGTCGAGGCCGGGCTCGAAGCCCTGATCGCCGAGGTCCCCGACGCCGAGGGCGCCAAGCGCGTCGAGGTCGCCGCGTTCTGCTGGCAGATCATGGGGCAGGCCGACTTCACCCGCACCGACGCGGTGATCGGCCTCGGTGGCGGTGCGGTCACCGACCTGGCCGGCTTCGTCGCCGCGACCTGGCTGCGCGGTGTGCCGTACGTGGCCGTCCCGACCAGCGTGCTCGGCATGGTGGACGCCAGCGTCGGCGGGAAGACGGGCATCAACACGAACGAGGGCAAGAACCTGGTCGGCGCCTTCTACGCCCCGCGTGCCGTCGTCGTGGACCTCGACCTCGCCCGCACGCTGCCGCGCAACGAGATCCTGACCGGGTTCGCCGAGATCGTGAAGGCCGGGTTCATCGCCGTGCCCGAGATCCTGGACATCGTCGAGGCCGACGTCGACCGGGTCACCGACCCGACGACCGCGGAGTTCCGTCGGGTCGTCGAGCTCGCCATCGCGCTCAAGGCCGAGGTCGTCTCGGACGACTTCACGGAGCAAGGGCGACGCGAGATCCTGAACTACGGCCACACCCTCGGGCACGCGATCGAACACGCCGAGCGGTACCAGTGGCGCCACGGTGCAGCGGTTTCGGTCGGCATGGTGTTCGCCGCCGAGCTCGCCCGACTGACCGGGCACCTGGACGACGCCACGGTCGACCGGCACCGGGCGATCCTCGAGTCGCTCGACCTGCCGACCTCGTACGGCGTCGGGCGCTGGCAGGGGCTGCTCGCCACCATGCGTCGTGACAAGAAGGCCCGTGCCGGCATGCTGCGGTTCATCATCCTGGACGGCGTCGGCAAGCCCGTCGTGCTCGAGGGCCCCGAGGACCACCTGCTCTTCACCGCCTACCAGGAGGTCGGCGTCTAGCCACGCCGGTCAGCGCAGGACCCGTCGCATCCTGCGCCACCACCAGGTGACACGCGTCGAGACGGTGACCACGCCGGTGCGCTGGGATTCCCGCCATTCGTCGACGGTGGCGCCGTGGTCCCAGGCGAAGAGGACGTCGTCGTCCTCGTCGAGGTCGGGCGCGTCGGGGAGCGGTCGCAGGATCGACATCAGTCGGAGGCCCTTCGTTCGTCGTCGTCATGTGCCTGGTCGGCGCTGGCTCGCCTGCGGAGCGCTCGGCTCGCGAGTCGGCGATCGGCCTTCGACCACCACGGTACGGTCTCCAGGTCTCGGAGCACCGTTGTCGAAATGTCGTATGTGCTCGGGCACGAGTGTCTCGCTCCAGGACCGAGCCCCGCGCCGGGCCCGCGCCGACCTGTGGAAGCCGCACCGGGCCTCCAGGCTGTGGAGGAGGATGGGGCGACGCGACGGACCGGGCCACGCGCACGCTGCGGACCCAGCACCGGGGAGCAGACTGGCGGGCGTGCCCACCCCACCCCGACTGAGCGACCTCTCCGGCCCGCGCGATGCCGACACCGGCACCCTGCGCTCCCGTGGTCGACGCTTCACCGAACTCCTCTCGATCGCCCGCCGCCACCACCTGGTGCCGTTCCGTCGTCTCGACTTCTCGCACGACCCGGCAACGTCGGAGCTGCGTCGCGACCAGGCCGAGCACCTGCGCCGGGCGCTCGAGGAAGCCGGTGGCGGATTCGTGAAGATGGGCCAGCTGCTCTCCACCCGTGACGACCTGCTGCCCGAGGAGTGGACCGAGGGACTCGCCCACCTGCAGCGGAACGTCACGGCGGCGCCGGCTGACGAGGTCCGTGCGCTCCTCGAGCAGGAGCTCGGCGCCCCGGTCGACCAGGTGTTCGCGACCTTCGACCCGGTGCCCGTCGCAGCGGCGTCCATCGCGCAGGTGCACCGCGCCCGACTGCCCGACGGCACCGCGGTCGCCGTGAAGGTGCAGCGGCCGGGGATCGACGCAGCGGTGCGCCGCGACGTGGACATCGCACTGCGGGTCGTCCGGTTCATGGCCCGGTGGTCGACCGAGGCGCGGCAGGTCGGCGTGCAGGACATCGCCGGCCAGTACGCGGACGACCTGATCCGGCAGGTCGACTTCGTCTCCGAGCTCCGGAACCTCACCGCGCTGCGTGCGGCCCAGGCCCGCAGCGCGCGTCCGGACGAGGTCCGGTTCCCGGACCCCTACCCGGACCTGTCCGGCCGGCGTGTGCTCGTCATGGAGTTCCTGGAGGGCGACACGCTCAGCGCGATCCGCGCCGAGCGTTCCGAGCGCGACCTCGACGCGCCGATGCGCGCGATCCTCCGCGCCTTCCTGCGCCAGGTCGTCTTCGACGGCCTGTACCACGCGGACCTGCACCCGGGGAACGTCCTGGTGCTGCCCGATGGTCGGCCCGCGTTGATCGACTTCGGATCGGTCGGGAGGCTCGACCCGGGTCTCCGGGACACGGTCCAGGACCTGTTGGCCGCGTACCTGCAGGACGACACGTCGCGGATCGCCGATGCGGTCCTGCGGATGGCACCCGTGCGCGATGCGCACGACGAGCCCGACTTCCGTCGGGACATCGCCCGCTTCGTCGCGGACGAGCTCGGCCCGGGTGCGCGCATCGGCGTCGACACCGTGGACGACGCGGTCGAGGTCTTCGGGCGGTACCGGCTGAAGCCGCCGCCGGACTTCGTCGCCGCGGCACGCGCCCTGGCCATCTTCGAGGGCACGCTCCGCACGCTCGCACCGTCGTTCGACCTGCTCGAGGAGTCCCGCGGACTCGCCCGGGAGCAGATCACCGACCAGCTCCGGCCGGGCAAGCTCCGCGATCTGGCGGCGAAGGAACTGCTCGGCGTCGTGTCGGCTGCCAGACGCCTGCCCCGACGGGTGGACCGCATCGGCGAGGCGATCGAGACCGGTCGCTTCACGGTGAACATCCGGCTCTTCGCGGACAGTCGCGACCGGCAGCTCGTGTCCGGGATGATCCGGCGCATCCTGCTCGTGCTGCTCGGTGCGGGGGCAGGGATCCTGGCGATCGTCTACCTGTCGTTGCCGGCACGACCGACGGCGGCCCTGTCCACCGGGGTCGCGGGCGGGTTGCTCGGGGGAGCGGCGGTGGTGCTGCTCGGCTGGGCGGCGATCGACGCCTGGCTCGCTCGACGGCGACGCTGACCGCGGGCCCGGCGCCCGTCCGTGACCGGCGCGTCCGGCACGCACGCGCACCGCTCCGGCCGCCGGGCGGGCGTCCGCTACACTCGTCCGGGGCCGTCCGCGGCCCGAGGACACTTCACAACACGACCGAACGGGACACCGACGACTCATGGCCAGTACCACAGACATCAAGAACGGCGCCGTTCTCATCATCGACGGCCAGCTGTGGTCGGTCGTCGAGTTCCAGCACGTCAAGCCGGGCAAGGGCGGCGCGTTCGTCCGCACGAAGCTCAAGAACGTCGTCTCCGGCAAGGTCGTCGACCGCACGTTCAACGCCGGCGCGAAGATCGACACCGCCGTCGTCGACCGTCGTGACTACCAGTTCCTCTACGAGGACGGCGACTCCTACGTGTTCATGGACACCGACACGTACGACCAGATCCCGGTCTCCGCGACCGTGGTCGGCGACGCCAAGAACTACCTGCTCGAGTCCGCGATGGTCACCATCGCGATGAACGAGGGCAACCCGCTGTACGTCGAGCTCCCGACGTCGATCGTCACCGAGGTCGAGACCGAGCCCGGCCTGCAGGGCGACCGCTCCTCCGGCGGCACCAAGGACGCGACCATCATCGCGACCGGCCACCGCATCCAGGTCCCGCTGTACCTCGAGAGCGGCACCCTGGTGAAGATCGACACGCGCGACGGCAGCTTCCTCGGCCGCGTCAACTCCTAGGCGCTGACCGTATGAGTGCTCGTTCGAAGGCCCGCAAGCGCGCCCTCGACATGCTGTACGTCGCCGAGGTGCGTGAGCTGCCGATCGCGGACGTGCTCGCCACCGAGACGGTCCGGCACCTGGACCAGCCGGAGCGTGCCTCCAGCTGGGACTACGCCCGCCAGATCGTCACGGGTGTCGACGACGCCCGTCACGAGATCGACTCCGTCATCGTCGACCACGCCCAGGGCTGGTCGATCGCCCGGATGCCGGTCCTCGACCGCTGCATCCTGCGGATGGCCGTGTGGGAGCTCCGGTTCAACCCGGAGGTGCCCGACGCCGTCGCGATCGCCGAGGCGGTCGAGCTCGCGCAGTCGCTGTCCACCGAGGACTCCGCCGGCTTCGTCAACGGCGTGCTCGGGGCCGTCGCCGGCGGTCGTGCACCGTCCGGTCGGACGGTCGCAAGAGACCAGGAGTCCCGGTAGGGTTGACCACGTCAGCATCCTTTAATGCCGTCCAGTGAGGCGGGGAAGGGGGTCGACGTGGGAACCAGAACGGTCCTGCAACAGCCCGACATCACGCGTGCCCTGACACGCATCGCGCACGAGATCCTCGAAGCCAACCACGGGGGCTCGGACCTCGTGCTCCTCGGCATCCCGACCCGCGGCGCCGTCCTGGCGGAACGCCTCGGCCGGATCCTGGCCGGCATCGAGCCGGAGTGGTCCTCGGCCGCCGGTGGCATCGGGACGGAGCGTGTCGGCACGCTCGACGTCACCATGCACCGCGACGACCTCGGCCACGGCATCGGCCGCGCGCCGCACCGGACGGTGATCCCCGCCGGCGGCATCGACGGCAAGGTCGTCGTGCTCGTCGACGACGTGCTGTACTCCGGTCGCACCGTCCGCGCCGCGCTCGACGCGCTGCAGGGCATCGGGCGGCCGCGTGCCGTCCGGCTCGCCGTGCTCGTCGACCGCGGCCACCGCGAGCTGCCGATCCGTGCGGACCACGTGGGCAAGAACCTGCCGACGGCGTCCGACGAGCGGGTCACGCTGCACCTGGCCGAGACCGACGGCGACGACACAGTGTTCATCGAGCAGGGGGTGGCGTGATGCGGCACCTGCTCTCCACCGCCGACCTGTCCCGCGACCAGGCCGTCCACATCCTCGACGTCGCCGAGGAGATGGCCGAGGTCAACACGCGCGAGGTCCGGAAGCTCCCGGCCCTGCGCGGCAAGACCGTGGTGAACCTGTTCTTCGAGGACTCCACGCGCACGCGCATCTCGTTCGAGGCCGCCGCGAAACGCCTGTCCGCCGACGTCCTCAACTTCGCCGCGAAGGGCTCGAGCGTCTCGAAGGGCGAATCCCTGAAGGACACCGTGCAGACCCTCGGCGCGATGGGCATCGACGGCATCGTCATGCGCCACGGTGCATCGGGCGCGCCGCGGGTGCTCGCCGACGCCGACTGGATCGACGTGCCGGTGGTCAACGCCGGTGACGGCACGCACGAACACCCGACGCAGGCGCTGCTCGACGCCTTCACCATGCGCCGCCGCCTGCACGGTGCCGGCTCGCGCGGCCAGGGCCTCGACGGCGTGCGCGTCCTGATCATCGGCGACGTGCTGCACAGCCGGGTCGCCCGGTCGAACGCCTGGCTGCTCCGCACCCTCGGCGCGAGCGTGACCTTCGCCGCGCCGCCGACGCTGCTGCCCGCCACCCCGTCGCCGTTCGGCGCCGCGGTGCACCACGACCTCGACACCGCCCTGGCCGAGGACCCGGACGTCGTCATGACGCTCCGCATCCAGCAGGAGCGGATGAACGACGCCTTCTTCCCGAACCCGCGCGAGTACACGCGGCACTGGGGTCTGACGGCGGCGCGCTTCGGTCGGCTGTCCGAGCGCACGCTGATCATGCACCCCGGTCCGATGAACCGCGGGCTCGAGATCGCCGGCGTCGCCGCCGACGACCCCCGTTCGACGGTCGTCGAGCAGGTCGAGAACGGCGTCTCGGTCCGGATGGCCGTCCTCTACCTCGCCCTGACGGGCAGTGCCGGAACCGGCACCGACGCGAAGGAGTCCGCCGCATGACCGCTCACCTGATCCGTGGCGCGCAGCTGGTCGACGGCTCGCGTGCCGACATCCGTCTGGAGGCCGGGCGCATCACCGCGGTCGGGTCCGGTCTCGACACCGCCGGCGCCACCGCCGTGGACGCGGACGGCCTCATCGCGCTGCCCGGTCTCGTGGACCTCCACACGCACCTGCGCGAGCCCGGGCACGAGGAGTCCGAGACCGTCCTCACCGGCTCGCGTGCCGCGGCCGCCGGTGGCTTCACCGCCGTGAACGCCATGGCGAACTCGAGCCCCGTCGCCGACACCGCCGGGGTCGTCGAGCAGGTCCAGGCCCTCGGTGACGACGCGGGCTACGTCACGGTCCGCCCGATCGGCGCCGTGTCGCAGGGGCTGCAGGGCACGCACCTGTCCGAGATCGGCGCCATGGCGACGAGCCGGGCGAAGGTCCGGGTCTTCTCCGACGACGGTTCCTGCGTCGCGGACCCGCTGCTCATGCGCCGCGCCCTCGAGTACATCAAGGGCTTCGGCGGGGTGCTCGCGCAGCACGCCCAGGAGCCCCGGCTGACCATCGGCGCGCAGATGAACGAGGGCCGGCTGTCCTCGGAGCTCGGCCTCGCCGGGTGGCCCGCCGTCGCGGAAGAGGCGATCATCGCCCGCGACGTCCTGCTCGCCGACCACGTCGGAGCACGTCTGCACGTCTGCCACGTCTCGACGGCCGGCAGCGTCGAGGTGATCCGGTGGGCGAAGTCCCGCGGCATCGACGTCACGGCCGAGGTCACCCCGCACCACCTGGTGCTCACCGAGGACCTCATCGCCGGCCACGACGGTGCGCCCGGCTACGACGCCCGCTACAAGGTGAACCCGCCGCTCCGCGCCCGCGAGGACGTCGAGGCGCTCCGCGCGGCCCTGGCCGACGGCACCATCGACATCGTCGCGACCGACCACGCGCCGCACACCGCCGAGGCGAAGTGCTGCGAGTGGCCCGCCGCCGCGAACGGCATGGTCGGCCTCGAATCGGCGCTGAGCGTGGTGCAGTCCGCCGTGGTCGACGACGGCCGGCTCGACTGGGCCGACGTCGCCCGGGTGCTGTCCGAGGCGCCGGCGCGGATCGGCCAGGTCGAGGGGCACGGGCAGCGCATCGCCGAGGGAGCACCCGCCGAGATCACGCTCTACGACCCGTCGGCCAGCCGCGAGTTCGCGGTCACCGACCTCGCCGGGCAATCGCAGAACTCGCCGTACCTCGGCATGACGCTGCCCGGCCGGGTCGTCGCCACCTTCCACCAGGGGTACGCGACGGTGCTCGACGGCCGGGTCGCCGACGCGGACACGATCGCGGCGCACGCCGCGGCGCTCCGGACAGGGGCGCGCGCATGAGCGGCGACGCGCAGCGCTGGCTCCTCGGCGCGGTGATCCTGCTCGCGGTCGCCGCCCTGTTCGTCGCGATGGCGCGCACCTGGCGGACGCGGACCAGGAAACAGGCGGAAGCCGTGCCTCCAGTCCGCGTGCCGGCCGACCTGGCACCGGAGGTCGGGTCGTGGGACGGGTTCACCGTCGCGACGACCCGCGCCGACCAGCCGTTGGAACGCATCACCGCAGGCGGCTTCGGGTTCCGCGGCCGCGGCGGGGTGACGGTCCACGCGACCGGCGTGGTGATGCGCCTCGCCGGTACCGACGACCGCTGGATCGCGCGTGACGCGGTCCGCGGCGCCGACCGCTCCACGTGGGCGATCGACCGGGTGGTCGAACCCGGGGGACTGGTCCGTCTGCGATGGACGGCGACCGGCGCCGCAGGTGCGACGGACCTGGACACCTACTTCCGGTTCCCGGAGGGCGACGCAGCCGCGCTGCACGCCCTGCAGGGACTGACCGAGACCGGGCCGCAGGCGACTGCGGCCGATGCTCCGCGAACCGCGGGCGAAGGGAAGAAAGCATGACACGCGAACGGGCCGTCCTGGTCCTCGAAGACGGCACCCGGTACGACGGCTGGGCCTACGGCGCCCGTGGGCGCACGCTCGGCGAGGTGGTCTTCGCGACCGGCATGACCGGCTACCAGGAGACGCTGACCGACCCCTCCTACGCCGGACAGATCGTGGTGCAGACCGCGCCGCACATCGGCAACACCGGGGTGAACGACGAGGACCCCGAGTCCCGTCGCATCTGGGTCGCCGGGTACGTGGTGCGCGACCCCAGCCGCGTGGTGTCGAACCACCGCGCGAACGCCACGCTCGACGACCACCTGGTGCGCGACGGCATCGTCGGCATCTCCGGCATCGACACCCGCGCACTCACCCGCCGCATCCGTGACGCCGGCGCCATGAAGGGCGGCGTCTTCAGCGGTGCGGACGCGGCGCTGTCGGCCGAGTCGCAGCTGGACGCGGTCGTGTCGCAGGCGACGATGGCCGGCGCGAGCTTCTCGGCGGTCGTGTCCACCCCGGAGACCTACGTCGTCCCCGCCGTCGGCGAGCAGATCGGCACCCTGGCCGTGCTCGACCTCGGCGTGAAGGCCTCGACCACCCGGTACCTCGCGGCCCGCGGCTTCGAGGTGCACGTGGTGCCGCAGGGCATCTCCGCTGCGGAGCTGGAAGCCCTCGCACCGGACGCCCTGTTCTACTCGAACGGCCCCGGCGACCCCGCCGCGTCGGACGCACAGGTGGAGCTGCTGCAGGACAGCCTGCGCACCGGCCGCCCCTTCTTCGGTATCTGCTTCGGCAACCAGCTGCTCGGCCGCGCGCTCGGCTTCGGCACCTACAAGCTGCCCTTCGGCCACCGCGGCATCAACCAGCCGGTGCTCGACACGACCACGGGCAAGGTCGAGATCACGAGCCAGAACCACGGCTTCGCGGTCGACGCGCCCCTCGGCGAGGTCCTCGAGTCCCCAGCCGGGTTCGGTCGGGTCGAGGTCTCGCACTACTCGCTGAACGACAACGTGGTCGAGGGCCTCCGCGCGCTCGACGTGCCGGCGTTCAGCGTGCAGTACCACCCCGAGGCCGCCGCCGGACCGCACGACAGCATGTACCTCTTCGACCGGTTCGCGGACATGGTGCGCGAGCGTCGCGACGGGGAGCCGCTCGACGCGGCCACCGCCGACGCCACGACCCCCGCAGCAGACATCACCAAGGAAGCGAACTGATGCCCAAGCGTGCAGACATCAACTCCGTCCTCGTCATCGGCTCCGGCCCGATCGTCATCGGTCAGGCCGCGGAGTTCGACTACTCCGGCACCCAGGCGTGCCGGGTCCTCCGGGCCGAGGGCGTCCGGGTCATCCTGGTCAACCCGAACCCGGCGACGATCATGACCGACCCGGACTTCGCCGACGCGACCTACATCGAGCCGATCACGAACGCGTCGCTCGAGGAGATCATCCGCATCGAGAAGCCGGATGCGGTCCTGCCGACCCTCGGCGGCCAGACGGCCCTGAACGCGGCCATCGCGCTCGACGAGGCCGGCATCCTCGCCAAGCACGGCGTCGAGCTCATCGGCGCCAAGGTCGAGGCGATCCAGCGCGGCGAGGACCGCCAGCTCTTCAAGGAGCTCGTGCTCGAGTCCGGTGCCGACGTCGCCCGCAGCCACATCGCGCACACGTTGGAGGAAGCGAAGGAGTTCGCGAAGGACCTCGGGTACCCGCTGGTCGTCCGCCCGTCCTTCACCATGGGCGGCCTCGGCTCGGGCTTCGCCTACAACGAGGCCGAACTCGTCCGCTTCGTCGGCGACGGGCTGCAGTCCAGCCCGACGACCGAGGTCCTGCTCGAGGAGTCCATCCTCGGCTGGAAGGAGTACGAGCTCGAGCTGATGCGCGACAACTACGACAACACCGTCGTCATCTGCTCCATCGAGAACGTCGACCCGGTCGGTGTCCACACCGGTGACTCGATCACGGTCGCCCCCGCGCTGACCCTGACCGACCGCGAGTACCAGAACATGCGGAACATCGGCATCGACATCATCCGTCGCGTCGGCGTCGACACCGGTGGCTGCAACATCCAGTTCGCCGTCGACCCGTCCAACGGCCGCGTCATCGTCATCGAGATGAACCCCCGCGTGTCCCGCTCGTCGGCCCTCGCGTCGAAGGCCACGGGCTTCCCGATCGCCAAGATCGCCGCGAAGCTCGCGATCGGCTACCGACTCGACGAGATCGAGAACGACATCACGAAGGTCACCCCGGCGAGCTTCGAGCCGACGCTCGACTACGTGGTCGTGAAGACCCCGCGGTTCGCGTTCGAGAAGTTCCCGGCCGCCGACGCCACCCTCACCACGACGATGAAGAGCGTCGGCGAGGCGATGGCCATCGGCCGGAACTACGCCACCGCCCTGCAGAAGTCGCTGCGCTCGCTCGAGAAGCGCGGGTCGAGCTTCCACTGGGACACCCCGGCGGCCGAGCTCGACAAGGACGCCCTGCTGGCGAAGTCGTCGATCCCGACCGACGGCCGCATCGTCACGGTCCAGCAGGCGCTGGTCGCGGGCGCCACCGCGGACGAGGTCTTCGAGGCCACCAAGATCGACCCCTGGTTCATCGACCAGATCGTGCTCATCAACGAGGTCGCGGACGAGGTCCGGGCCGCCGAGACCCTCGACGCGGACACGATGCGCTGGGCGAAGGAGCACGGCTTCAGCGACACCCAGATCGCGAGCCTGCGCAGCACGGACGCGGCACCGGTCTCCGAGCAGCAGGTCCGTGACGAGCGGCACGCCCAGGGCATCCGACCGGTCTTCAAGACGGTCGACACCTGCGCCGGCGAGTTCCCCGCCCTGACGCCGTACCACTACTCCTCGTACGACACCGAGACCGAGATCACGCCGAGCGACCGCAAGAAGGTCGTCATCCTCGGCTCCGGCCCGAACCGAATCGGACAGGGCGTCGAGTTCGACTACTCCTGCGTGCACGCGTCCTTCGCGCTGAGCGCGGCCGGGTTCGAGACGATCATGATCAACTGCAACCCCGAGACCGTGTCGACCGACTACGACACCTCGGACCGCCTGTACTTCGAACCGCTGACGGCCGAGGACGTCCTCGAGGTCATCGAGGCCGAGGCCGCCTCCGGCGAACTCGTCGGCGTCGTCGTGCAGCTCGGTGGCCAGACCGCCCTCGGCCTGGCGAAGCCGCTCGAGGCCGCGGGCATCCCGATCCTCGGCACCAGCCCCACCGCGATCGACTCGGCCGAGGAGCGCGGGCAGTTCTCCGCCATCCTCGACGCCGCCGGCCTGCTCGCACCGCGGAACGGCACCGCCCACGACCTGCCGAGCGCGACCACGGTGGCCGAGGAGATCGGGTACCCCGTCCTCGTCCGTCCGTCGTTCGTGCTCGGCGGCCGCGGCATGGAGATCCTCTACGACTCCCCGTCGCTCGCGGACTACTTCGACCGGATGGCCGACCAGGCGATCATCGGCCCGGAGCTCCCGCTGCTGGTCGACCGGTTCCTGGACGACGCCGTGGAGATCGACGTCGACGCGCTCTTCGACGGCGAGCGGCTCTACATCGGCGGCATCATGGAGCACCTCGAAGAGGCCGGCATCCACTCCGGCGACTCGGCCTGCACCCTGCCCCCGGTCGGTCTCGGCCGCGCGGAGATCCAGGGCGTCGTCGACGCGACCGAGAAGATCGCCCGCGGCATCGGCGTGCAGGGCCTGCTCAACGTCCAGTTCGCCATCGGCGCCGGCGTGCTCTACGTCCTCGAGGCGAACCCGCGCGCCAGCCGCACGGTGCCCTTCGTCTCGAAGGCGCTCGGCATCCCGCTGGCCAAGGCCGCGTCCCGCATCATGACCGGCACCACGGTCGCCGAGCTCGTCGCCGAGGGCATGCTGCCCGAGCGTGACGGGGCGTTCGTGCCCGCGCAGTCGCCCGTCGCCGTGAAGGAGGCCGTGCTGCCCTTCCGTCGCTTCCGCACCCGCGAGGGCCAGGTCGTCGACTCGGTGCTCAGCCCCGAGATGCGCTCCACCGGCGAGGTCATGGGCATCGACCGCGACTTCCCGCGGGCGTTCCTCAAGTCGCAGGACGCCGCGTACGGCGGCCTGCCGACCAGCGGCACGGTCTTCGTGAGCGTCGCCGACACCGACAAGCGCGCGATCGTGCTGCCGGTGCACCGCCTGCAGCAGCTCGGCTTCACGATCATCGCGACCGAGGGCACGGCCGAGATCCTCCGCCGCAACGGCATCGAGGTCGGGATCGTCGGCAAGTACAGCCAGGGCGGCGAGAGCGTCGTCGACCTGCTCGCCAGGGGCGAGGTCGACATCGTCATCAACACGCCGTCGGGTGCCGCCGGTCGTGCGGACGGGTACGAGATCCGCGCGGCCACGGTCGCGGCGGACAAGCCGCTGTTCACGACGATCGCGCAGATCGGGGCGGCCGTCGCGGCGATCGAGACGATCGGTTCGCCGCTCAACGTCCGCAGCCTGCAGGACTACGCGCTCGAGCGCGCAACCTGGTGACGGCTGCCAGCATGGCAACGACCCGGTCAGGAGGCCCGGCCTCCTTCGGCGACCGCCTCGCGTCCGCCATGGGGGAGCGTTCACCGCTCTGCGTCGGGATCGACCCCCACGCCGCCACCCTGGCGGCGTGGGGGCTCGCCCGCGACGAGCAGGGCCTGACGGCGTTCGGCGCCACCCTGGTCGACGCGGCCGCCGGCCGCGCGGCGATCGTGAAGCCGCAGGTCGCCTTCTTCGAGGCGGCGGGGGTCGCGGGCTACCGTGCGCTCGACGCGACGATCCGCCGGGCACGCGATGCGGGCCTCCTGGTCGTCGCCGACGTGAAGCGGGGCGACATCGGGACCACCGGTGACGACTACGCGCTGGCGTGGCTGGACCGCGACGGGCCGTTCGCGGCCGACGCGATGACGGTGTCGCCGTACCTCGGGTACGGCTCGCTCCGGGGCACGATCGACGTCGCGCGCCGGAACGGTGCCGGGGTCTTCGTGCTCGCGGCGACGAGCAACCCCGAGGCCCGTGTGCTGCAGACCGCGGTGCTCGCGGAAGGACCGCGTACCGGCCGGACGGTCGCGGCCGGTATCGTCTTGGACGTGGCAGACGACAACCGGTCCGTGGGCGATCAGGCCCTCGGCGACGTCGGGCTCGTGCTCGGCGCGACCCTTCACCTCGACGACTTCGGCATCGACGCGGACGCGATCGGCACCGCGCCGGTCCTCGCCCCGGGCTTCGGTGCCCAGGGCGCCCGCATCGAGGACCTCCGTGCGCTGTACGGCGCGCGTGCCGAGCA
Organism: Curtobacterium sp. MCLR17_059; assembly: GCF_003234665.1. NCBI lineage: Bacteria > Bacillati > Actinomycetota > Actinomycetes > Micrococcales > Microbacteriaceae > Curtobacterium > Curtobacterium sp. MCLR17_059. Next base: position 282,753 of record NZ_QKSU01000002.1, read on the forward strand.
GGTGCTCGTGAGCGAGTCGCGCGGCCTGCTGACCGACGGTCCGGACGGCGTCGCGGCGCTCGTCACCGACCGCGCGGACCGCATCCGCACCGCACTGGTGGCGGCAGCGTGACCGACGAGCACGAGGGCCTGCCCGCCCACCGGACCCCGCCAGAGGTCGACCGCGTCGCTGCGGCGAAGGCCGCGGTCGCCGCGCGACGCGCCCGGGCCGCGGTGAAGGCCGCGATCGCGTCGGGGGAGCGCTCGGCACTCGACGTCGCCCGTGCCGCCTGGGACGACTCGCTGGTCGAGACGACCTCGGCGGAACGCTCGCTCCGGGTCCGTGACCTGCTCGTCAGCCTGCCGGGGATCGGCCCCGCACGAGCCGAGGCGATCATGGGGACCCTGCGGATCGCCCCCTCGAAGCGCCTCGGTGGCCTGGGGACCCGGCAGCGGACCGCCCTGGCGGACTGGCTCGCCGCCCGCGGTCGCAAGCGTGGCGCCTCGAAGCTCGTCGTGCTCGCCGGACCCACCGCGGTCGGCAAGGGCACGGTCAGCGCGCACATCCGACAGCACTACCCGGACGTCAACCTCAGCGTCTCCGCCACCACCCGGAAGCCGCGCCCCGGCGAGGTCGACGGCGTGCACTACTACTTCGTGGACGACGACGAGTTCGACCGCATGATCCGCGACCGCGAGCTGCTCGAGTGGGCGACCGTCCACAACTCGTACCGCTACGGCACCCCGCGCCCGCCGATCGACCGCGCGCTCGACGCCGGCGAGAAGGTCATGCTGGAGATCGACCTGCAGGGCGCCCGGCAGGTCCGCGACGCCATGCCCGAGGCGGTGCTCGTGTTCCTGCTGCCCCCGACGTGGGAGGAACTGGTGCGCCGGCTGATCGGCCGCGGCACCGAATCCGCGGAGGAACAGGCGCGTCGTCTCGAGACCGCGAAGGTCGAGCTGGCCGCGCAGGACGAGTTCGACGTGCGGATCGTGAACTCCGATGTCGGCACCGCGGCACGTGAGGTCGTAGACTTGTTCTCTGCGCCCTGACGGGTGCACTGACTTCGAGGAGACACCATGGCCAACCCCCAGGGCATCATCGACCCGCCCATCGACGACCTGCTCAGCAAGGTCGAGTCGAAGTACGCGCTCGTCATCTTCGCGTCGAAGCGCGCCCGCCAGATCAACGACTACTACGCCGACCTGCACGAGGGCTCGCTCTTCGACAACGTCGGACCGCTCGTCGACTCGACGATCGACGACAAGCCGCTGTCCGTCGCGCTCCACGAGATCAACGAGGACAAGCTCACCGTCACCAAGCAGCAGCAGCCCACCGACTGATCCCGGTGACTGCAGCTGCTCTCCGCCTCTTCACGTCCGAGTCGGTGACCGAGGGGCACCCCGACAAGATCTGCGACCAGATCTCGGACAGCATCCTCGACGCACTGCTCACGGTCGACCCGAACGCGCGCGTCGCCGTCGAGACGATGGTGACCACCGGGCTCGTGCACGTCGCCGGCGAGGTCACGACCTCCGGCTACGTCGAGATCCCCAAGCTCGTCCGTGACGTCATCACCGGGATCGGCTACAACTCGTCGGACGTCTCGTTCGACGGTGCCACCTGTGGTGTCGAGGTCTCGATCGGTGCGCAGTCGCCGGACATCGCGCAGGGTGTGGACGAGTCGCTCGACTCCCGCACCGGTGCGGTCGACCCGCTCGACCGTCAGGGCGCCGGCGACCAGGGCATCATGTTCGGCTTCGCGACGAACGAGACCCCCGAGTACATGCCGGTCGCGATCTGGCTGGCGCACCGCCTGGCCGAGCGCCTGGCCGCGGTCCGGAAGTCGGGCGAGCTGTCGTTCCTGCGCCCGGACGGCAAGACCCAGGTCACCATCGGGTACGACGGCGTCGTGCCGAAGACCGTCGAGACCGTCGTGCTCTCCACGCAGCACTCGCCGAGCGTCACGCTCGACGAGCTCACCGCCGCGATCACCGAGCACGTGATCCGTCCGGTCCTCGACCTGGTCGACCTCGACTCGTCGCACGTCGACGTCATCGTGAACCCGACCGGTCGCTTCGAGATCGGCGGCCCCCAGGGTGACGCCGGGCTCACCGGCCGCAAGGTGATCGTCGACACCTACGGCGGGGCCTCCCGTCACGGTGGCGGCGCGTTCAGCGGCAAGGACCCGTCGAAGGTCGACCGTTCGGCGGCGTACGCGCTGCGCTGGGTCGCCAAGAACGCGGTCGCCGCGGGGCTCGCCGACCGGCTCGAGGTGCAGGTCGCCTACGCGATCGGCCGTGCGAAGCCCGTCGGGCTGTACGTCGAGACCTTCGGCACCGGACACGTCGACGACGCCACGATCGAGGCCGCCATCCGCCAGGTCTTCGACCTGCGTCCGGCCGCGATCATCCGCGACCTCGACCTGCTCCGACCGATCTACGCGCAGACCGCGACCTACGGCCACTTCGGCCGTGAGCTCCCCGGGTTCACGTGGGAGCAGCTCGACCGTGTCGAGGAACTCCGCGCCGCCGCAGGACTCGTCGCCGCGACCGTCTGAAGCACCGCGTGACCACCGTCGCGCGCGTCGTCCTCGACTCGCCGCTCCCGCAGTTGGACCGTTTGTTCGACTACCGGGTGCCGGCCGAGCTCGAGGACGACTGCGTCGCGGGGGTCCGCGTCAAGGTGCCGCTGCGCACCGGGGCCCGGATGTCCGACGGCTACGTGGTCGAGATCGTCACCGAGGGCGAGTACCCGGGGGAACTCAGTCAGATCGAGGCCGTGCTGTCCCCGGTGCCCGTGCTCGCGCCGGAGATCTGGACCCTCGCGCGTGCCGTCGCCGACCGCGCCGCGGGTGTCGCCTCGGACGTCCTGCGCCTGGCCGTGCCGCCGCGGCAGGTGCGCGCCGAGAAGGCCTGGCTCGCCCGGGACACCGCGTGGTCGCCGCCGCCGGTGACCGCCCCGCCCGTCACCGGCTACGCCGACGGCGTCCTGGAGGCCGTGGTGACGGAGCGCGGGCGCGCCGCGGTCGCCGCCGTGCCCCAGCCCGTGGCGGTGGGTGACGCGGACGCACCGGTCTGGGTCCCGGGGTGGGCCGCGACGCTCGCCCAGGCCGCCGCACACACGGTGGCGGCCGAGCAGTCCGCGGTGATCGCCGTGCCGGACTTCCGCGACGTCATCGACCTCGAGCGCGCCCTGCTCGCCGTGCTGCCGCCGGAACGGGTGGTGCGGTTCGACGCCAAACAGACGAACGGGCAGCGCGCGAAGGCCCTGCTGCAGGCCCGCACGCACCCGGTGGTCGCGATCGGCAACCGCACGGCGATGTACGCGCCGGCGACGGAGCTCGGCCTGATCGCGATGTGGGACGACGGCGACGCCTCGTTCATCGAGCAGCGGGCGCCCTACGTGCACACGCGTGACGTGGCCCTGGTGCGGGCCGCCCAGTCCGGGGCCGCGCTGCTGTTCGTCTCACACGCGCGCAGCACCGACGTGCAACGGCTGGTGGAGCTGCACTGGCTGCAGGACGTCGTGCCCTACCGCGTGAAGACGCCGAAGGTCATCCCCACCGTGCAGCAGACCGGGGCCGAGGGGTTCGCCGCACAGGCCCGCATCCCGAGCTCCGCCTGGCGTGCCGCGCGCGAGGCCAGCCAGCACGGTGCCGTCCTGGTGCAGGTCGCGAGCCCGGGCTTCGGCACCGGGTTGGTCTGCGCCGAGTGCGGCGAACGCGCGCACTGCCGGGTCTGCGGCGGGCCGCTCGGCAGCCCGCACCGCGGCGCCACGCCCCAGTGCCGGTTCTGCGGCGCCCTGGCCGTCGGGTTCCGCTGCCCGACGTGCGGCAACGGCACCGTGAAGCCGGTCGGCCAGGGGGCACAGCGCACCGCGGAGGAGCTCGGGCGGGCGTTCCCCGGCACCCGGATCATCGTCGCGGACGGCTCCCGCCCGCTCGACGAGGTTCCCGCCAGGCCATCGGTCGTCGTCGCCACCCGTGGGGCCGAGCCGTCGGTGCCGGGCGGGTACGCCTGCGTGCTGCTGCTCGACGGCGAGAAGATGCTCGCCCGCGAAGGGCTGCGGGTGCAGGAGGACGTGCTGCGCTTCTGGACGAACGCGGCGGCGAAGTCGGCTCCCGGGGCCGAGGTGTACCTGGTCGGGATCGGTGGGCGGCTGGCGTCGGCGATGGCCTTGTGGCGGCTCGACGGTCCCGCGCACGACGAGCTCACCGACCGCCGCGAACTCCACTTCCCGCCGGCGGTGCGGGTGGCGACGATGACCGGCACCGACGAGGCCGTCACCGCTGCGGTCGAGGCCCTCGGCGACGCTGTCGTCGGTCCGGTGCTCGGCCCGGTCCCGGTCGAGGACGACACGTTGCCGGGCACGGTCCGGGCGATCGTGCGGTTCCCGTACGCGCACGGGGCCGAGGTCGCCGCGACGCTCAAGGCCGAGGTGATCCGGCGCTCGTCGACCCGGCGGGTGCTCAAGGGCGGCAACCGCCGACGGGCCGCTCCGACGCTGCGGGTGCGGTTGGACGACGCGGAGCCGTTCTCCGAGGTCTGACCGCGCCCGGGTCCGTGTGGGCCCGGGCGCTGCACGACGCAGAACGACACCGCCGACGTCGTGGGACGTCGGCGGTGTCGTTCGGGGTCTGCCGCCGTGCGGCGACCGGCTGGTGCGGGTCGGTCAGGCGTTGGCGGGCCGGCGACGCTCGCGAGGCAGCACGACGCCGAGGGCGACCATGCCGATGGCGAGGACGAGGTGCAGCCAGTTGTCGGCGTTGTTCAGCGGGACGAAGTTCGCACCCGAGCTGTGGCCGGCGGTGAACAGGCCGTAGATCCACAGCACGAAGTAGACGATCCCGCCGAGCACCAGGTACATCCGCGAGCCGGAGGCGCGGTTGGCGGCGAGCAGTCCGACGACGCCGAACAGCAGGTGCACGATGTTGTGCAGCACGGACACCTGGAAGATGCCGAGCAGCATGCCCATCGACTCGTGTCCGGCCCCGGCCAGGTCGCCGGTCGTGATGCCGGGGACGAACCCGGCGATCCCGACGAGCAGGAACACGATGCCGACCACGAGGGCGGCCTTCTGGACGGACGAACCGGCGTAGCGGTTGGTGGCGGTGGTGACGTCGCTCATGGTGTCTCCTGATCTCAGCGCGGTTGCGCGGGGTTGGTGGGCACGCCGTGGGACGGCGGGTTGATCGTCGGACCGGCGGTGGCCGGCGTGACGTCCGCGGGTGCCGAGGCCCCCGCAGACGTCTCGGGGAGGTGCTCCGGCACGGAACCGGTCGGCTCCGCACCGCCGTCCAGGGCCTCGATCCGGTGACGGATCCGCTCCAGCACCGGCAACCGCGCGCCGTGGGCGTGCTCGTGGTCGAGCAGCACCTGGAGCTGTTCGCGGTCGAGGGCCGTCAGGTGCTCCGTCAGGTTGCCGAGCGGGACGTGGTCGAAGTCCGGGATGGGCAGGTCTCGGTCGGTCATGGTGCTCCTTCCGTCGATGCAGCCAGAACCTACGCAGCCCACGCTCTGCTGGTGCACAGGCAGAGCCGAGCACCGCGTGCTCCGGACAGGCGGTCGGGGTCGGGTGGGGCCGTCGGCGTGGGAGGATCGAACCCATGCGTCTCGTCGTCGCCGGCAGCCCCGCTGCGGCCGTCCCCACCCTCCGCCGTCTGGCGGCGTCCGACCACCAGATCGTCGCGGTGCTCACGCGGCCGGCCACCCCGCAGGGCCGGAAGCGTGTCCTCACCCCGACCCCGGTGGCCGTCGTCGCCGCGGAGCTCGGACTGCCGGTCATCGAGGCCTCGCGTGTCGACGACGCCGTCACCGCCCGGATCGCGGACCTCGACGTCGACCTCGGCGTGATCGTCGCCTACGGCGCACTGCTCCGCCGCCCAGCCCTCGACGCCCCGCGGCACGGGTGGATCAACCTGCACTTCTCCGACCTGCCGGCGTACCGCGGTGCGGCTCCCGTGCAGCGTGCGGTGATGGCTGGCGACACCCGGACCGCCGCCACGGTCTTCCAGCTGGTCGAGTCGCTCGATGCCGGCCCGGTCTACGCCGCCCTGCCCTTCGAGATCGACCCCGAAGCGACCTCGGGTGAGGTCCTCGCGGCGATGGCCGAGGTCGGCGCCGACGTGGTGGCGGACGTCGTGGACGCCATCGCCGCCGGCACCGCCGTCGCGACCGAGCAGTCCGGCGAGCCCACGCTCGCCCCGAAGCTCACGATCGACGACGGCCGCACCGACTTCGCCGCGCCCGCCGCCTCCGTGCACGCGCGGCTGCGCGGGGTCACGCCCGAGCCCGGCGCGTACGCCCACCTGGGCGAGACCCGCGTGAAGCTGCTCCGCAGCACGATCGAGCCTGGAGGCACGCAGGACCCCGCCCCGTCGCTCGCGCCCGGTGCGCTCGCACTCCACGGCGGTCGGCTGCTGGTCGGGACCGCCGACACCCCGCTGGTGCTGCTCGAGGTGCAGCCGGCGGGCAAGAAGGCGATGGACGCCGCCGCCTGGGCCCGTGGCCTCGGCGAACTGGACGGGAAGGTCCTCGCATGAGCCCCCAGACGAAGCCCCAGGGTGCCCGCCGCGGCCCGCGTCCGGCGAGTGCCCGCCGCGTGGCGTTCGACGTGCTCCGCGCCGTGCAGGTCGACGACGCCTACGCGAACCTGCTGCTGCCGACGCGCATCCGCCGCGCCGGGCTCACCGCCCGCGACGCCGGGTTCGCGACCGAGCTCACCTACGGGTCGATCCGGATGCTCGGCCGCTACGACGTGATCATCGCGCTGGCATCCGGTCGCCGGGCCGAGAACATCGAGGCGGACGTCCTCGACGTGATGCGCCTCGGTGCGCACCAGCTGCTCGCCATGCGCACGCCGACGCACGCCGCCGTCGACGCCACGGTCGAGCTCGCCCGCGAGGTCGGTGCCCGCCGCGCGACCGGGTTCGTGAACGCCGTGATGCGCAAGATCGCCGCCCGCACCGACCAGGAGTGGGACGCCCTGATCACCGAGGGCCGTGCCGGGGACGCCCTGCTCGCCACCCGCTGGTCGCACCCCGTCTGGGTCGTCTCGGCGCTCCGCGACGCCCTGGCCGCCGAACGCTCGCGCGACGAGCTCGCCGCCCTGCTCGCCGCCGACAACGCCGCACCCCGGGTGCAGCTCGCGGCCCTGCCCGGACTCGCCACCGACGAGGACATCGCCACCGCGACCGCCCGCACCGCCCCGGACGACGACACCGATGCCGCGTTCGCCGACGCGACCGGTGCGGACGACGTGCCTGCGGCCCTGGTGCCCGCCGACGACGAACCGGAGGCCGACGGCGCGACCGGCACCGTGCCTCCCGTCCGGGCCGACGAGCCCGTCGTGCAGGCGGACGCCGCGCCGGTGTCGCCCGTCGGCATCCGCGGCATCAGCGGCGACCCGGCGCGCGTGCCGGGCGTCGCCGCCGGACGCCTGCGCGTGCAGGACGAGGGTTCGCAGCTCGCCGCGCTGGCGCTGAGCCGCTCGTCGGACGTGCGTGCGGGCGAGCGGTGGCTCGACATGTGCGCCGGGCCCGGCGGCAAGGCCGCGCTGCTCGCCGCCGAGGCGCAGCAGGGCGGGGCGACCCTGGTCGCCAACGAACTCGTGCCCGCCCGCGCCGGACTCGTGCGGAACGCCCTCGGCGTGTTCGGTGACCACGTGCGGGTCGTCGAGGGTGACGCCCGTCGGTACGGACGCGACGGCACCGGGATGACCTTCGACCGCATCCTGCTCGACGCCCCGTGCACCGGGCTCGGCGCGCTGCGTCGCCGACCGGAGGCTCGCTGGCGGAAGCTCCCCGAGGACGTCGAGGAGCTCGCGGCCCTGCAGACCGAACTGCTCGACGCCGCCGTCCGGGTGCTCGCACCGGGCGGGACCCTGGCGTACGTGACCTGCTCGCCGCACCTGGCCGAGACCCGCGGGCAGGTCGACGCGCTGATGGGGCGGCACGGGGACCGGCTCGAGCAGCTCGACACCGCCACGATCGTCCGGGGTGTCGCCGCACGCGACCCCGAGATCGCGGACGGTGCCACGGCGCAGCTGTGGCCGCACCGCATCGGGACGGACGCGATGTTCATCGCGCTGTTCCGTCGCGTCGACTGAGGCGGTTGCTCCGCTGGAACGCTTCTGATATGTTGGTTCCACAAGACCGGTTCCGCCTGCGAAAGCAGGTCCAGGGCCGGTCCTCTTCGTGTGGGGGTGCGTTGAGCGAGGTCAAGGCGTTCCGGTCGACAAGCCAACAGGTCGCGTTGCTCGAGGCCCGCGGGATGGACGTCGGGGACCACGACGCCGCGGTCGAGCTGCTGCGGCGGGTCAGCTACTACCGACTCAGTGGGTACTGGTACTCGTTCCGTCGACTGCGGTCCGGGCACCGGAGCGACGACTTCGCGGCGGGCACTCGTCTCGCTGACGTGGTCTCCCTCTCCGACTTCGACGCCCGCCTCCGGACCACGGTCTTCGACGCGATCGCGCCGATCGAACTCGCCGTCCGCGCCGCACTCGGCCATGAACTGGGGCGGCTCGATCCGTGCGCCCACCTGGAGCCGGCGCTGCTCGGCGTGCTCGCCCGGTCGGGTGACCAGTACGCCGACTGGCGCCGTCGCCACGACCGTGAGGTCGGGCGGTCCCGAGAGGACTTCGTGGAGCACCACCGGCTCGCCTACGGCGGGACCCTGCCCGTGTGGGCCGCCGTCGAGCTCATGGACTGGGGGAGCCTGAGCCGGCTCTTCGGGTTCGCACCGCCGCTGGTGCAGACCGAGGTCGCCGGAGCGTTCGGGCTGAGACCGCCGCAGTTCTCCTCGTGGCTCCGTGCGCTGAACGTCGTCCGCAACGCCTGTGCCCACCACGGCCGGTTGTTCAACAGGGTGTACCCGAAACGCCCCCGCCTGCCGCGCGGAGGGACGCACGACGGACTCGACCTCGCCGCCCACGCGATGAACCGGACCTACGGCCAGCTGACGCTGGTGCAGTACCTCCGCCAAGCCAGCGGCATCGGGCCGTCCCGGCTGCTCGCCGGAGCGATGGCTGCCTACCCGCCGATCGCACTGGTCCCCTTCGAGCAGACGGGGGCGCCAGTGGACTGGAACGCGACGTCGCTGTGGCGATGACCGCGGGCCTCCAGCGGCACGCCGGTAGGCTTGCCCGGTGACGATCCGCATCTCGCCGAGCATCCTGTCCGCCGACTTCGCGAACCTCGAGCGCGAACTCCAGCGCATCGAGACCGCCGACCTGGTGCACGTCGACGTGATGGACAACCACTTCGTGCCGAACCTGACGCTCGGGCTGCCGATCGTGCAGCGCCTGCAGCAGGTGTCGCCGGTGCCGCTCGACGTCCACCTGATGGTGACCGACGCCGACCGCAACGCGCCGAAGTACGCCGAGACGGGTGCGTCGAGCGTCACGTTCCACTTCGAGGCAGCCGACGACCCGGTGGCGACCGCCGCGGCGATCCGGTCGAACGGTGCCCGCGCCGCCGTCGCCGTGAAGCCCGGCACCCCGATCACGCAGGTGCTGCACCACCTCGACGCCTACGACATGATCCTGCTCATGACCGTCGAGCCCGGGTTCGGCGGCCAGTCCTTCATGCCGTCCGTGATGCCGAAGCTCGCCGACGCCCGCGCCGCCGTCGATGCCTCCGGGCTCGACGTGTGGCTCGAGGTGGACGGCGGGATCGCCGTCGACACCGTGCCCGAGGCCGTCCGGAGCGGTGCCGACACGCTGGTCGCGGGCTCCGCGGTGTACGGCGGCGAACCCGCCGCGCGCATCGCCGACCTGCGCGAGGCCGCCGCTCGGGCGCGCTCGTGACCGGGGGAGCGCCGGCCGGTACCGGTGTCACCGGGGCGACCACTGCCTCCCGTCCGGACGGTGCGTCGGCAGCGTCAGCGGAGACCGGTAGCCTGGACCTCGTGAAGACGTTCGACGACCTGTTCCAGGAGCTCACCGAGAAGGCGCGCACGCGCCCCGAGGGCTCCGGCACCGTCGCCGAACTGGACGCCGGCGTGCACCAGATCGGCAAGAAGATCGTGGAAGAAGCCGCCGAGGTCTGGATGGCGGCCGAGTACGAGGGCGACGAGCGCACCTCGGAGGAGATCTCGCAGCTGATCTACCACCTCCAGGTCCTCATGGTCGCCAAGGGGCTCACCCCGGCGGACGTCTGGCGACATCTGTAGGAAGCGCCGCCCGGCGCACCGACGACCGCCGACGACCCCACAGAAAGCAGACCCACTGATGCTCCGCATCGCCGTGCCCAACAAGGGCTCCCTGTCCGAGACCGCGTCCGACATGCTGCGGGAGGCCGGGTACGCCGGCCGCCGCGACCCGAAGGCGCTGCACCTGCTCGACGAGCGCAACGGCGTCGAGTTCTTCTTCCTCCGCCCGCGGGACATCGCCACGTACGTGGGGTCCGGCGCACTCGACGTCGGCATCACCGGCCGCGACCTGCTGCTCGACTCCGGGTCCGAGGCACACGAGGTCGACGCGCTCGGCTTCGCCGACTCCACCTTCCGGTTCGCCGGCACGCCCGGTCGGTTCGGCTCGCTGCAGGACCTCGACGGCGTCCGGGTCGCCACGAGCTACCCCGGCCTGGTCGGGGCGTTCCTCGCCGAGCACGGGGTCAGCTCCACGCTCGTGAAGCTCGACGGTGCGGTCGAGAGCGCCGTGCGCCTCGGGGTCGCCGATGCCGTGGCCGACGTCGTGTCGACGGGCAGCACGCTCCGGCAGGCGGGCCTCGAGATCTTCGGCCCGGTGATCCTCGAGTCGACCGCGGTGCTCGTCTCCACCGACGAGACCATCCCGGGTATCGACGTCCTGCGCCGACGCCTGCAGGGCGTCCTCGTCGCCCGTGGCTACGTGATGCTCGACTACGACGTCCCCACGGCCCTGCTCGAGCAGGCGACGGCGGTGGCGTCCGGCATCGAGTCGCCCACCGTGTCGCCGCTGCACGACCGTGACTGGGCCGCGGTCCGCGTGATGATCCCGCGCGACGACGCGAACCTCATCATGGACGCGCTCTACGACCTCGGCGCCCGGGCGATCCTCGTCAGCCCGATCCACGCCGCACGCCTGTGACCCCCGGTGGCGTGTCGGTCCGGGTCATCCCGTGCCTCGACGTCAAGGGCGGCCGCGTCGTCAAGGGCGTCAACTTCCTGGACCTGCAGGACGCCGGTGACCCCGTCGAGCTCGCGGCTCGGTACTACGACCAGGGTGCCGACGAGCTGACCTTCCTGGACGTCGGCGCCACGGTCGAGAACCGGGCGACGATGTACGACACCGTGACCCGGACGGCCGAGCAGGTCTTCATCCCGCTCACCGTCGGCGGCGGGGTGCGCAGTGTGGACGACGTCTCGCGGCTGCAGCAGTGCGGCGCGGACAAGATCGGCGTGAACAGCGCAGCGATCGCCCGGCACGAGCTCATCGGCGAGATCGCCGACCGGTTCGGTGCCCAGGCCGTCGTGCTGTCGCTCGACGTCAAGCGCTCCGACCGGATGCCCTCGGGCTTCGTGGTCACCACCCACGGCGGGCGGACCGAGTCCGACCTCGACGCCATCGCGTGGGCACGCGAGGCCGTCGAGCGCGGCGCGGGGGAGCTGCTCGTCAACTCCATCGACGCCGACGGCACGAAGAACGGGTTCGACCTCGAACTCGTGGCCGCGGTGCGCGCCGTCTCGTCCGTCCCGGTGATCGCCTCGGGAGGCGCGGGTCGCGTCGAGCACTTCGCCCCGGCCGTCGACGCGGGTGCGGATGCAGTCCTCGCCGCCAGCGTCTTCCACCGTGGCGAGATGACCGTGGGGGACGTCAAGGCCGCGCTCCGCGCGACCGGCCACGCCGTCCGCTGATCCGCCGCCGTAGGCTAGGAGCCTCATGACCGACAGCACCAGCACCGACACCGAGGCGGTCCTCGACCGCGCACACTTCGGTGCGGACGGCCTGCTCCCCGCCATCGTGCAGGAGGAATCGTCGAAGGACGTCCTCATGCTCGGCTACATGGACCGGGAAGCCCTCCGCCGCACCCTCACCGAAGGCCGTGTGACCTTCTGGTCGCGGTCGCGGAACGAGTACTGGCGGAAGGGCGACACGTCGGGACACGCCCAGTACGTCCGCGGTGCCGCGCTGGACTGCGACGACGACACGCTCCTCGTCACGGTGCAGCAGGTCGGGGCGGCGTGCCACACCGGTGCGCACCGGTGCTTCGACGTCGACCCGCTCGCGCCCGTGACCATGTCCGCCCCGGCGGACACGGCCGTGGAGCCGACCAGATGACCACCGCGACGATCTCCGAGACCCCGCACACGACCTCCCGACCGGAGTTCGACGGCCTGCTCGGCGACCACCGTGTCCTGCCGGTCGTCCGTGCGCTGTACGGCGACAGCGAGACGCCGGTCGGCGTCTACCGCAAGCTCGCCGACGGCCGCCCCGGGTCCTTCCTGCTCGAGTCCGCCGGCCAGGGCGGCCTGTGGTCGCGCTGGTCGTTCGTCGGCGTGCGGAGCTTCGGCGTCCTGACCCAGGAGGGCGACCGCGCGGCCTGGATCGACACCGGCATCGACGCCGAGCGTGCCGTCGGATCGCTCGACGGCGCCCCGCTCGAGGTCCTGGCGCGGTTGCACGAGCGCTGGGCGACGCCCCGCGTGCCCGGCTCGCCGCCGCTCGTCGGCGGCACCGTCGGCTTCATCGGGTGGGAGGCCGTGCGCCAGCTCGAGCACCTGCCGAACGTGCCGCCGGCCGACTTCGACGTGCCCGGACAGGCGCTGTCCTTCGTCTCCGAACTCGCCGCGCTCGACCACCGCACCGGTCTCGTGCTGCTGGTCGCGAGCGTGCTGAACGACGGCACCGACGATGCGGACACCCTCTGGGCGGACGCGCAGCAGCGACTCGACCGCATGCAGGGCGACCTGGTGCAGCCGAGCGTCGCGACCGTGGCCGAGGCCTTCGAGATCGCCGAGCCGACCCCCACCCACCGCACGAGCCCGGCCGACTACATGGCGGCCGTCGAGCGCTCGAAGGGCTTCATCCGCGACGGTGACGTGTTCCAGGTCGTCATCTCGCAGCGGTTCGACCACGAGGTCACGGCGGACCCGCTCGACGTCTACCGGGTGCTCCGGACGCTGAACCCGAGTCCGTACATGTACTTCCTCGCCCTCGCGGACACCGCCGACGAGCGGTTCTGGATCGTCGGCGCATCGCCGGAGGCGCTGGTCAAGGTGCAGGGCGACCGCGCCATCACGCACCCGATCGCCGGGTCCCGCCCGCGCGGTGCGACCCCGGAAGCGGACGTCCACCTCGGCGAGGACCTGCTCGGCGACCCGAAGGAGCGCGCCGAGCACCTGATGCTCGTCGACCTCGCGCGCAACGACCTGCAGAAGGTGTGCGAGCCGGGCACCGTCAGCGTCACCGAGTTCATGACCGTCGAGCGGTTCAGTCACATCATGCACCTGGTGTCGAGCGTCGAGGGGCGGGTGCGTCCCGACGCCTCGGCGATCGACGTGTTCCGCGCGACGTTCCCGGCAGGCACGCTCTCGGGCGCGCCGAAGCCGCGTGCGCTCGAGATCATCGACGAGCTCGAGCCGGCGAAGCGCGGTGCGTACGCCGGTGTCGTCGGGTACTTCGACTTCGCCGGTGACGCCGACCTGGCGATCGCGATCCGCACCGCCCTGATCAAGGACGGCGTCGCCCGCGTGCAGGCCGGTGCCGGACTCGTCGCGGACTCCGACCCGGAGACCGAGCACGTCGAGGCGGTCAACAAGGCCGCCGCCCCGCTGCGTGCCGTCGCCACGGCCAACCGGATGCGCGAGGTCCGCTCGTGAAGCGCTCGCGTCCGATCGTCGTCGTCGCCGGGCTGCTGGTCGCCGGCGTCATCATGCTCGCCTGGACCCAGACCTGGTTCACCGTCCGTCTGCACGCGGGTGCCGCCGTCACCTCGACGGTCTCGGCCGACGGGGCGGCGGTCGTGCCGCAGTACACCGCGCTGGCGATCGCGAGCCTCGCGCTCTTCCTGGCGATGACCATCGCGGGACGGGTGCTGCGCATCGTGCTCGCCGCCGTCGAGATCCTGCTCGGCCTCGGCGTGGTCGTCAGCGGCATCACCGCCCTCGGCGACCCCATCGCCGCCGCACGCGGTGCCGTCGGCGAGGTCGCCGGGGTCAGTGACCTCGGTGCCGTCCGCGGTGTCGTGTCGAGCGTCTCCGTGAGCCCGTGGCCCGCCGTCGGGATCGCGGGTGGCGTGCTCGCCGTGCTGCTCGGCGTGGTCGTCATCGTCGTCCAGCGCGCCTGGCCCGGCCCGAGCCGGAAGTACGGTGCCGCCACCGCCGGAGCCGCCGCAGCAGCACGTGCAGCAGCACCCGTCCAGCGCGACGCGGTCGTCGACTGGGACGACCTGAGCGCGGGCGTTGACCCGACCACCGCCGACGGCGCGGGCGCGGGGGCGCCGAGTGACGACACGGTAGGATCGACAGGGCGTCGCTCGACCGACGACGCCGGAGCAGAACGAGGAGCACCGTGAGCAACACTGAGCCCGCAGAACTCGGCGAAGGCCACTCGCCGGCCGCCTGGACCGCCGTCGTGATCATGCTGATCGGATTCGCGGCAGGCACGCTGTTCTTCTGGTTCGACCAGCCGTGGGGCGTCTGGGCCTCCGCTGGCGTCGTCCTCATCGGCCTCATCGTCGGTGGCGTGATGAAGAAGGCCGGCTACGGCGTCGACGGTCCGAAGTTCGTCCCCAAGCACCACGGCGAGTAGGGGTCTCCCGATGCCGAACGTGCTCGAGACCCTCATCGCGGGCGCGCTCGAGGACGCCGCCGCCCGTCGTGTCGACCGTCCGTACTCGGACGTCGAACGCGACCTCGACCGGGTGGCGTCGCCGCTCGACGCCCTCGCGTTCCTCAGCCCGGGCGACCGGGTGAAGATCATCGCCGAGGTCAAGCGCGCCAGCCCGTCCCGCGGGTCGATGGCCGCGATCGCCGACCCGGCCGCCCTCGCCGCCGACTACGAGCGTGGCGGGGCCTCGACGATCAGCGTCCTGACCGAGGGCCGCAAGTTCCTCGGCAGCCTCGCCGACCTCGAAGCCGTGAAAGCCCGCGTCGGGGTGCCCGTGCTCCGCAAGGACTTCATCGCCGACCCGTACCAGGTGATCGAGGCCCGGGCGTCCGGAGCCGACGTCGTGCTGCTCATCGTGGCGGCGCTCGAGCAGGCCCGTCTTGTCGAGCTGCACACCCTGGCCGAAGAACTCGGCATGCGCGTGCTGGTCGAGGCGCACTCCGGTGACGAGGTCACGCGTGGCCTCGACGCCGGTGCCCGCATCCTCGGCGTCAACGCGCGGGACCTCACCGACTTCTCGCTCGACCGCGACCTGTTCGGGTCGCTCGCCGACCGCATCCCCGACGGGGTCGTGCGTGTCGCCGAGTCCGCGGTCTCCGGTCCGGCCGACGTCGCGCACTACCGTGCGGCGGGCGCCGACGTCGTGCTGGTCGGCGAAGCGCTCGTGACGGGTGACGACCCCGCCGCGACCCTGGCGTCGTTCGTCGACGCCGCCGACCGGGCCTGACCGGCTCCGCCCACGTATCGAGGCCGCCGACCGCGGCCGCACGTTCCACCCGTCCGACGCGGCCGACCGGCCGCGTCGGACTCGTCCCGGGAGACACATCGTGACCTCACTCCGCGACCTGCACGGCCCCTACTTCGGTGACTTCGGCGGACGCTTCGTCCCCGAGTCCCTCGTCCTCGCGCTCGACGAGCTCGAGGCCGCCTTCCGCCAGGCCTGGGCGGACCCGGCGTTCCGTGCGGAGCTCGACGAGCTGCAGCGCGACTACACCGGTCGCCCCTCGATCATCACCGAGGTGCCGCGCTTCGCGAAGCACGCCGGTGGCGCCCGGGTCATCCTGAAGCGCGAGGACCTGAACCACACCGGGTCCCACAAGATCAACAACGTCCTCGGCCAGGCACTCGTCGCCCGTCGGCTCGGCAAGACCCGCCTGATCGCGGAGACCGGTGCCGGCCAGCACGGCGTCGCCACCGCGACCGCCGCAGCCCTGTTCGGCATGGAGTGCGTCGTCTACATGGGCGCCGTGGACACCGAGCGACAGGCCCTCAACGTGGCCCGGATGCGCCTGCTCGGTGCCGAGGTGATCCCGGTCGAGACCGGTTCGCGCACCCTGAAGGACGCCATCAACGACGCCCTGCGCGACTGGGTCGCCAACGTCGAGTCGACGCACTACCTGCTCGGCACGGTCGCCGGTCCGCACCCGTTCCCCGAGATGGTGCGCGAGTTCCACAAGGTCATCGGCGAGGAAGCGCGCCAGCAGGTCCTCGACCGCGTCGGTCGTCTGCCGGACGCCGTCGCAGCGTGCGTCGGCGGCGGCTCGAACGCGATGGGCATCTTCGAGGCATTCCTCGACGACGAGTCCGTCGCACTGCACGGCTTCGAGGCCGGGGGCGACGGCGTCGAGACCGGTCGGCACGCGGCGAGCATCACGCTCGGTCGCGAGGGCGTCCTGCAGGGCGCGAAGTCGTACCTGATGCAGGACGAGGACGGCCAGACGATCGAGAGCCACAGCATCTCCGCCGGACTCGACTACCCGAGCGTCGGACCGGAGCACGCGTACCTGGCGTCGATCGGCCGCGCGAAGTACCAGCCGATCACCGACACCGAGGCCATGGAGGCGTTCCGCCTGCTGAGCCAGACCGAGGGCATCATCCCGGCGATCGAGTCGTCCCACGCCCTCGCCGGTGCGATGAAGCTCGGCAAGGAGCTCGGCCCCGAGGGCGTCGTGCTCGTGAACCTGTCCGGCCGCGGTGACAAGGACGTCGCGTCCGCCAGTCGCTACTTCGGCATCCTCGACGAGAACGCGGTGCAGCTGTGACCACGAACAAGACCGTCGCCCAGACGATCGACGCCGCCAACGCCGAGCGCGCCGGAGCCGTCGTCGGCTACCTGCCCGCCGGGTACCCGAACCTGCAGACCAGCGTCGACGCCGCCGTCGCCCTCGCCGAGAACGGCGTGGACGTCATCGAGTTCGGTCTGCCGTACTCCGACCCCGTGATGGACGGCCCCGTGATCCAGCGGGCAGCCGAGGAGAGCCTGGCGAACGGCTTCCGGGTCGCACAGGTCTTCGACGCCGTGCAGCAGATCACCGAACGGGCCGACGTGCCGGTCCTCGTCATGACCTACTGGAACCCGGTGCTGCGCTACGGCGTGGACCGCTTCGCCGACGACCTCGTCGCCGCCGGTGCCGCCGGCCTCATCACGCCCGACCTCATCCCCGACGAGGCCTCCGCGTGGACCGAGGCCTCGGAGCGGACCGGGCTCGACCGGGTCTTCCTCGCCGCGCCGTCCTCGTCGGACGAGCGCATGCGCCAGGCGGTCGAGGCCAGCCGTGGGTTCGTGTACGCCGTCTCGACGATGGGTGTGACCGGTGCCCGGGTCGGCGTCGACGTCGCCGCACGCACGGTGGTGTCGCGTCTGCGCGACGCCGGGGTCGAGCGCACCTGCGTCGGTCTCGGGATCTCGACGGCCGAGCAGGTCGGTGAGGTCCTCGAGTACGCCGACGGTGCCATCGTCGGGTCCGCGTTCGTCCGTGCGCTGGCCGACCTCGGTGTGCAGGGTGTGGCCGACCGTGCCGCCGACCTCGCCACCGGCGCCCGCCGCCGCTAGTCCAGTTCCTGTCCGGCCCGCGAGCCGCGCTACAGTGAGCGAGGCCGACGCCACGTCGACCGCGCCCCGTCAGTTCCGAAAGGCGACAGCACCTCCATGCCCCTCCTGAGCATCCCGAGCCCGAGCACCGCCTGGCAGTACTTCGACCTGACCGCCTGGCTGCGCGACGCGTTCGGCTGGTCGCTGCCCCTCGACTTCCGCATCCACGCGTACGCGATCTGCATCCTGATCGGGATCGTCGCCGCGGTCGTCCTGGCGAACCGACGACTCAACGCCCGTGGTGTCGAGCGCTGGATCATCATCGACATCGCGATCTGGGCCGTGCCCGCCGGCATCATCGGCGGTCGTCTCTTCCACGTGTTCACCCACGTGTCCGACTACTTCGGCCCCGGCATCGACCCGCTGTCCTTTCTGTACATCTGGGAGGGCGGGCTCGCCATCTTCGGGGCGCTCATCCTCGGGTCGGTCGGTGCGTGGATCGGCTGCCGTCAGGTGGGCCTGCGGTTCACGTCGTTCATCGACGCGGTCGTGCCGGGCGTCCTGCTCGCACAGGCCTTCGGTCGCCTGGGCAACTACTTCAACCAGGAGCTCTTCGGCATGCCGACGAGCCTGCCCTGGGGCCTCGAGATCGACTCGAGCAACGCCGCGTTCCCGAAGGGCCTGCCCGAGGGCACGCTGTTCCACCCGACCTTCCTGTACGAGATCATCTGGAACGTCCTCGGTGTGGTCGTCATCCTCTTCCTGGCGCGCAAGTTCACGCTGCAGTGGGGCAAGGTCCTCGGCCTGTACCTGATCTGGTACGGCGCCGGGCGCTCGGTGCTCGAGTCCATCCGCGTCGACACGAGCGAGACCTTCTTCGGCGTCCGCACCAACGTGTGGGTGGCCCTCGCCGCGGTCGTGATCGGCATCCTGATCTTCGTGGTGCAGAGCCGTCGCCACACCGGCAAGGAGCCGAGCCCGTACCTGCCGGGTCGCGGGCCCCGTCCGACCTCCGTTGTAGACTCCGAGGACACCTTCTCGGAGCACGATGACGACGCAGCAGACGGCGTCACGAGCGACGAACCGGTCACGACCACTCGCTGATCCCGTGGTGGGAGCACCCGCTCCCGACGACCACCGGTCACGTGCAGCACACCAGCAGCAGCAGCAGCACCAGACGGTCCCCGCCACAAGCGGGGCCCAGCAACCTCGCCGGCCGGCAGGGCAACTCACTGACGGCGGGCACGGGCACCAGTCCCGCCCGCTCGGGCGGAACGCACCACCGGGCCACCGCTGTCCCTGTTCCACTTCCTCGTGAGGACGGTTCCCCATGGCGCTCCAGCCAACCCAGCCCTCGGCACCGACGAGCCTCGTGCCGCCGCACCGCCGCTTCTCCGCGGTCCCGGACGCGACGGGCATGTACGACCCGGCGAACGAGAAGGACGCCTGCGGTCTCGCGATGGTCGCGACCCTGCGCGGCACGCCCGGGCACGACATCGTTGACGCGGCCCTCGGTGCGCTCCGGAACCTCGAGCACCGCGGTGCCGTGGGGTCCGACGCGGGCACCGGTGACGGCGCGGGCATCCTGTGCCAGGTGCCCGACGAGTTCCTGCGCGCCGTCGTGCCGTTCGAGCTGCCGGCAGCGGGGGAGTACGCCGTCGGCACCGCCTACCTGCCCCTGGACGACGACGCCCGCCACGCGGTGAAGGGCGCCGTCGAGCGACTCGCCCGCGAAGAGGGCCTGAAGGTCCTCGGGTGGCGCGAGGTCCCGGTGCGTCCGGAGGTCCTCGGCACGCTCGCCCGTGCCGCGATGCCGGCGTTCGAGCAGCTCTTCGTCGCCTCCATCCGGCACGACGTGCACGGTGCCTCGTGGAGCGGCATCGCGCTGGACCGTCAGGCCTTCCGCCTCCGCAAGCGCGCCGAGCACGACAACGACCTGTACTTCATGTCGCTGTCGAGCCGCACCATGGTCTACAAGGGCATGGTCACGACGCTCCAGCTCGAGCCGTTCTACCCGGACCTCAGCGACGAGCGCTTCGCGTCGAAGCTCGCGATCGTGCACTCGCGCTACTCCACCAACACGTTCCCGTCGTGGCCGCTCGCGCAGCCGTTCCGGACGATCGCCCACAACGGTGAGATCAACACCGTGCGCGGCAACCGGAACTGGATGCGCGCCCGCCAGTCGCAGCTCGAGAGCGAACTGCTCGGCGACATGGCCCCGCTGCTGCCCATCGTGAGCCCGGGGGCGAGCGACTCGGCCTCGTTCGACGAGGTCCTCGAGCTGCTGACCCTGACCGGCCGGACCCTGCCGCACGCCGTGTCGATGATGGTTCCAGAGGCGTGGGAGAACCAGGTCGGGATGGACCCGGACCTCCGCGCGTTCTACGAGTACCACTCGATGCTCATGGAGCCGTGGGACGGCCCCGCCGCGATCACCTTCACCGACGGCTCGCTCGTCGGCGCCACCCTCGACCGCAACGGCCTGCGCCCCGGACGCTTCCTGGTCACCGACGACGGCCTCATCGTGATGGGCTCCGAGACCGGGGTCATCGACGTGCCGGCCGCCAAGGTCGTGCGCAAGGGCCGCCTGCGTCCGGGCCGGATGTTCCTGGTGGACACCGAGGCCGGCCGCATCATCGAGGACGACGAGGTCAAGCGCGAGCTCGCCGCCTCCGGTCCGTGGGGCGACTGGCTCGAAGCCGGACGCATCAACCTCAACGACCTGCCGGAGCGCGAGCACATCGTGCACACCCCGGCGTCGGTGACCCGTCGTCAGCGTGCGTTCGGGTACACCGAGGAAGAAGTCCGCATCCTGCTGCGCCCGATGGCGGCAGCGGGTGCCGAACCCCTCGGGGCGATGGGATCGGACACCCCGATCGCCGTGCTGTCGGAGCGTCCGCGACTGCTCTTCGACTACTTCACGCAGCAGTTCGCGCAGGTGACCAACCCGCCGCTCGACTCGATCCGCGAGCAGGTCATCACCTCGATGGGGATGGGACTCGGTCCGGAGCGCAACCTGCTCTCCGCCGGTCCCGAGCACGCGAAGCAGATCACGCTCGACTTCCCGGTGATCGACAACGACCAGCTCGCCAAGGTCCAGCACTTCGAGACCGAGTCGGGTCGCCACCTGACCGTCACGATCAAGGGCCTGTACCGCGTCGACGCCGGCAAGAAGGCGATGCAGAAGCGCATCGCCGCCGTGTGCGACGAGGTCGACGCCGCGATCGAGTCCGGCAAGCAGTTCATCGTGCTGTCCGACCGCGACGGCAACTCCGAGCAGGCACCGGTGCCGAGCCTCCTGCTCCTCGCCGCGGTCCACCACCACTTGATCCGCACCGAGCAGCGCATGAAGGTCGGGCTGATCGTCGAGGCCGGCGACGTGCGCGAGGTCCACCACGTGGCGACCCTCATCGGGTACGGCGCCTCGGCGATCAACCCGTACCTGGCGATGGAGACCTGCGAGAACCTGGTCCGCGCCGGCATGATCCCCGGGATCACCCCGGAGCAGGCCGTCAAGAACGTCATCAAGGCGCTCGGCAAGGGCGTGCTGAAGATCATGTCGAAGATGGGCATCTCCACGGTGTCCAGCTACGCCGGTGCGCAGGCGTTCGAGGCCGTCGGGCTCAGCCAGGAGTTCGTCGACAAGTACTTCACGGGCACCTCGTCGATCCTGGGCGGCGTCGACATCGACGTCATCGCCAAGGAGAACGCCGAGCGGCACGCCCAGGCGTACCCGCAGGACGGCGCGGTGCTCTCGCACGAGCGACTGCAGATCGGTGGCGAGTACCAGTGGCGCCGTCAGGGCCCGCCGCACCTGTTCAACCCGGACACGGTGTTCCGCCTGCAGCACGCCACCCGTGCCCGCCGCTACGACATCTTCCGCGAGTACTCGAGCGCCGTGGACGACCAGTCCGAACAGCTCATGACGCTCCGCGGGCTGTTCCGGTTCAAGCAGGGCGCTCGGAAGCCCATCGCGCTCGACGAGGTCGAGTCGATCGAGTCGATCGTCAAGCGGTTCAACACCGGTGCGATGTCCTACGGGTCCATCTCGAAGGAGGCCCACGAGACGCTCGCCATCGCGATGAACCGACTCGGTGGCCGGTCGAACACGGGTGAGGGCGGCGAGGACGTCGACCGCCTGCTCGACCCCGAGCGCCGCAGCGCGATCAAGCAGGTCGCCTCCGGCCGGTTCGGCGTGACGAGCATGTACCTCACGCACGCCACCGACATCCAGCTCAAGATGGCGCAGGGCGCGAAGCCCGGCGAGGGCGGTCAGCTGCCCCCGGCCAAGGTCTACCCGTGGGTGGCCCGCACCCGGCACGCCACCGCGGGCGTCGGCCTCATCTCGCCGCCGCCGCACCACGACATCTACTCCATCGAGGACCTCAAGCAGCTGATCTTCGACGTCAAGCGCGCCAACCCGGCCGCCCGCGTCCACGTGAAGCTCGTGAGCCAGTCCGGCATCGGTGCGGTCGCGGCCGGCGTGACGAAGGCCCTGGCCGACGTCGTGCTCGTGTCCGGCCACGACGGCGGCACCGGCGCGAGCCCGCTCAACTCGCTCAAGCACGCCGGCACCCCGTGGGAGATCGGCCTGGCCGAGACCCAGCAGACGCTCATGCTGAACGGCATGCGCGACCGCGTCGTCGTGCAGGTGGACGGGCAGATGAAGACCGGACGCGACGTGGTCGTGGCCGCGTTGCTCGGGGCCGAGGAGTACGGCTTCGCGACCGCCCCGCTCGTGGTCGAGGGCTGCATCCTGATGCGCGTCTGCCACCTGGACACCTGCCCGGTCGGCGTCGCCACGCAGAACCCCGAGCTCCGCAAGCGGTTCTCCGGCAAGCCCGAGTTCGTCGTGAACTTCTTCGAGTTCATCGCACAAGAGGTCCGCGAGCTCCTCGCCGAGCTCGGGTTCCGCAGCCTCGACGAGGCCATCGGGCAGACCGACTCGCTCGACGTCGACCGTGCCGTCGAGCACTGGAAGGCGTCGGGCCTCGACCTCGCGCCGGTGCTCAAGGGACCGCACTTCGACGACGCCGAACCGCGCCGCCACCACCGCGAGCAGGACCACGAGCTGGACCAGCACTTCGACGTGCAGCTCATCCAGCAGACCGCGGACGTGCTCGACCACGGCGGTTCGATCGCGCTCGACCTGCCCATCCGCAACACCGAGCGCGCCGTCGGCACCATGCTCGGCCACCAGGTGACCCTGCGGCACGGCGAGCACGGCCTGCCGAACGGCTCGATCGACGTGACGCTGCGCGGTTCCGCCGGGCAGTCGCTCGGCGCGTTCCTGCCGGCGGGCATCACGCTGCGGCTCATCGGCGACAGCAACGACTACGTCGGCAAGGGGCTCTCCGGCGGCCAGATCGTCGTCCGGCCCGACGCCGGCTCGGGCTTCGACCCGGCCGAGAACGTCATCGCCGGCAACGTCATCGGGTACGGCGCCACCCAGGGCAGCATGTTCATCCGCGGCATCGTGGGCGAGCGCTTCCTGGTGCGGAACTCCGGTGCCACGGCCGTCGTCGAGGGCGTGGGCGACCACGCGCTCGAGTACATGACGGGCGGGCTCGCGCTCATCCTCGGCGAGACCGGCCGGAACCTCGGCGCCGGCATGTCCGGTGGGACGGCGTACGTCCGAGGCCTGCGCCAGGAACACGTGAACACCGACGCCCTGGCGTCCGGCGAGCTCCGGCTCGAGGCGCTCGACAGCGCCGACGTAGAGATCGTCACCGACCTGCTCACCCGGCACGCCGACGAGACGGGTTCGACGCTCGCGTCCGACCTGCTGGCGTCCGGAGACCTGAGCGACTTCGTCAAGGTGCTGCCGCGCGACTACGCGGCGGTGCTCGAGACGCGCAGACAGGCCGTCGACGAGGGGCTCGACCCCGACGGTGACATCGTTTGGAACAGGATCATGGAGGTGACCGGTGGCTGACCCCAAGGGATTCCTGAAGGTCCAGGAACGCGAACTCCCGCCCCGGCGACCCGTGCCCGTGCGGCTCATGGACTGGAAAGAGGTCTACGAGCAGCAGGAGTCCGGTGTCCTGAAGCGCCAGGCCGGCCGCTGCATGGACTGCGGCGTGCCGTTCTGCCACCAGGGCTGCCCGCTCGGCAACCTGATCCCGGAGTGGAACGACCTGACCTGGCGCGGTGAGGGCCGCCAGGCGATCGAGCGCCTGCACGAGACGAACAACTTCCCGGAGTTCACGGGTCGGCTCTGCCCGGCACCGTGCGAGTCGTCGTGCGTGCTCGGCATCAACCAGCCCCCGGTGACGATCAAGCAGGTCGAGGTCTCGATCATCGACCAGGCGTTCCAGAACGGCTGGGTCACCCCGCACCCGCCGGAGCGCCTGACGGGCAAGACCGTCGCCGTCGTGGGCTCCGGTCCCGCCGGGCTCGCCGCCGCGCAGCAGCTCACGCGTGCCGGCCACACGGTCGCCGTCTACGAGCGGGACGACCGCATCGGCGGCCTGCTCCGCTACGGCATCCCGGACTTCAAGATGGAGAAGCGCCAGATCGACGCGCGCCTCGCCCAGATGCAGGCCGAGGGCACCCGGTTCCGTGCCGGGGTCGAGATCGGCAAGGACATCACCTGGGACGACCTGAAGTCGCGCTACGACGCGGTCGTCGTCGCCACCGGTGCCACGGTGCCGCGCGACCTGCCGATCCCGGGGCGCGACCTCGAGGGCGTGCACTTCGCCATGGACTACCTGGTCCAGCAGAACAAGGCGAACGCGGGCACGACAGTCGACAACCAGATCACGGCAGAGGGAAAGCACGTCGTCGTCATCGGCGGCGGCGACACGGGCGCGGACTGCATCGGCACCGCTCACCGCCAGGGCGCGTTGAGCGTGACGAACCTGGCCATCGGCAAGCAGCCGCCGCTCGAGCGTCCGTCCGACCAGCCGTGGCCGATGTTCCCGACCGTGTTCGAGATCACGAGCGCCCACGAAGAGGGCGGCGAGCGGCACTTCCTCGCTTCGACCGTCGAGTTCCTGTCGAACGACGCCGGCGAGGTCCGCGCACTGCGGGTCGCCGAGACCGAGTACCTCGATGGCCGGCGGGTCCCGAAGGCGGGCAGCGAGCGGGAGATCCCGGCCGACCTCGTCCTCATCGCGATGGGCTTCACCGGTCCCGAGTCGGACACGATCGAGCCGCAGCTCGGTCTGCCGACCACGGTCTCCGGGGCGCTCGACCGCCGTGCCGACTACGCGACCAACGAGGCCGGCGTGTTCGTCGCCGGCGACGCGGGTCGCGGGCAGTCGCTCATCGTGTGGGCGATCGCCGAGGGCCGTGCCGCGGCCGCGCAGGTCGACGAGTACCTCGAGGGCTCCACGATCCTGCCGGCACCGGTCAAGGCGACCGACCGGGCGATCTCCGTCTGATGTCGGACGATCACGGAATGTCGGACGGCCACCAGATGTCGGACCGCCGCCAGACGGCGGACCGTCTCCACCAGATGCTCACGCTCCCGTGAGCGTGAGGCCACCAGCACTCGGTAGGGTGCTGGTGGCCTCGCTTCGTTCCGCGCGGCCCCACAGCGCGGAAACCCAAGCTCCATCCACCACCACGAAGGAATCCATTGAGACGCGCAAAGATCGTTTCGACGCTCGGACCGGCAACGTCGGACTACGAGACCGTCAAGGAGATCATCGAAGCGGGCGTCGACGTCGCCCGCCTCAACCTCAGCCACGGTGACTACAGCGTCCACGAGGCCAACTACGTCAACGTCCGTCGTGCCGCCGAAGAACTCGGCAAGCCCGTCGCGATCCTCGTCGACCTGCAGGGTCCGAAGATCCGTCTGGCTCGGTTCGCCGACGGCCCGCACGACCTGGCGGTCGGTGACATCTTCACCATCACGACCGAGGACGTCCCCGGCTCGAAGGAGATCTGCGGCACGACGTTCAAGGGCCTGCCGCAGGACGTCAAGCCCGGCGACCCGCTGCTCATCGACGACGGCCGTGTCCGCCTCCGTGTCCTCGACACCGACGGCGTGCGGGTCCGCACCGAGGTCGTCGTCCCCGGCACGGTGTCCAACAACAAGGGCATCAACCTGCCCGGTGTCGCCGTCAACGTCCCCGCGCTGAGCGAGAAGGACGAGGCCGACCTGCGCTGGGCGATCCGCCAGGGCGCCGACCTCATCGCGCTGTCGTTCGTGCGCAACGCGAGCGACGTCGTGCGTGCCCACGAGATCATGGACGAAGAGGGCAAGCGCCTGCCGGTCATCGCCAAGGTCGAGAAGCCCCAGGCCGTCGACGCGCTCGAGGAGATCATCGACGCCTTCGACAGCATCATGGTCGCCCGCGGTGACCTCGGCGTCGAGCTCCCGCTCGAGGCCGTCCCGATCGTGCAGAAGCGCGCCGTCGAGCTGTCCCGCCGCATGGCCAAGCCGGTCATCGTCGCGACGCAGATGCTCGAGTCGATGATCTCGTCGCCGATCCCCACCCGCGCCGAGACGTCCGACGTCGCGAACGCCGTCCTCGACGGTGCCGACGCGGTCATGCTGTCCGGTGAGACGAGCGTCGGTGAGTACCCGGTGCAGACCGTCCGCACCATGGCCCGCATCGTCGAGTCCACCGAGGACCACGGTCTCGAGCGCATCGCGCCGCTCGGCACCAAGCCGCGCACCCTCGGTGGGGCGATCACCCTCGCCGCCGTCGAGATCGCCGAGTTCACCGAGGCGTCGTACCTCTGCGTCTTCACCGAGTCCGGTGACTCGGCCCGCCGCATGTCGCGCCTGCGCCACGGTCTGCCGATCATCGCCTTCACCCCGAACGAGGCCACGCGTCGCCGGATGGCCCTCACCTGGGGTGTCCGTTCGTTCCTGGTGGAGCGGAAGACCCACACCGACGAGCTCTTCTCGCAGGTGGACGACGTCCTCCTCGAGAACGGCCTGGCCGCCCCCGGCGACCGCGTCATCGTGACGGCCGGGTCCCCTCCCGGCATCGAGGGATCGACGAACGACCTGCGCGTGCACCGGGTGGGCGACGCCCACGCCGAGGCCGCCCCGGCCTACGTCCGGGACTGATCCGAGGGATCCGTCGCCACCAGGGCGCGGACTGGAGGCCCGGCGCGAGCAGCGCCGACCGCTTCCGGTCCGCGCCCTGCCGCGTCTCCACGGCCCTGGTGGTGACCGGACGTCGGCCGCAGGCGGCAGGATGGTCGCTGTGAGCCTCCGATCCGACACCCCGGCGCCGCGCGCCGACGTCCGCCGCTGGCGTCGCTACCTGGCCGACGAACGTGCCGAGGCGGCCGTGTACCGCAACCTCGCTGCCCGCCGTTCCGGCGAGGAGCGCGAGATCCTCGCCGCGCTGGCCGAGGCCGAGGGACGGCACGCCGACCACTGGCTCGACCTGCTCGGCGACGACGTCGGACGGCCCCAGCGGGGGAGCCTGCGCACCCGGGTGCTCGCCGTGCTGGCCAAGCGGTTCGGGTCGGTCTTCGTCCTCGCGCTCATGCAGCGCGCCGAGGACCGCTCGCCGTACGCCGACGACTCGGACGCGACCGCGCGGATGGCCGCCGACGAGCGGATCCACGGCGAGGTCGTGCGCGGGCTCGCGAACCGGGGCCGGATGCGGCTGTCCGGCACGTTCCGGGCGGCGGTGTTCGGCGCGAACGACGGCTTGGTGTCCAACCTGGCGCTCATCATCGGCATCAGTGCCTCGGGGGCCGACCGGCACTTCGTGCTGCTGAGCGGCATCGCCGGCCTGCTCGCCGGCGCGTTGTCGATGGGGGCGGGGGAGTACGTCTCCGTCCGGTCGCAACGCGAACTGCTCGAGGCGTCCGCGCCGCACCCCGAGGCCGGCAAGGCGGTGTCGGACCTCGACGTCGACGCGAACGAGCTCGCCCTGGTCTACCGCGCGCGCGGGATGCCCGAGGCCGAGGCGACCGAGCACGCCGCGCAGGTGCTGTCCGGCATCGGCGAGCGGCGGCCGGCGACCGGTTCGACCGCGGTCGCGGACGACCACGAGGCGGTCGGTACCGGGCTGAGCGCCGCGGTGTCGAGCTTCTGCTTCTTCGCCTCGGGCGCGATCATCCCGGTGCTCCCGTTCCTGTTCGGGATGCAGGGGTGGCCGGCGATCGCGGTGGCCGGCGGTCTGGTGGGCATCGCCCTGCTCGGCACCGGTGCCGTCGTCGGCGTGCTGAGCGGAGCGTCTCCCGGCAAGCGGGCCTTCCGGCAGCTCGCCATCGGGTTCGGTGCGGCGATCGTGACCTACGCACTCGGGCTGCTC
This sequence comes from Curtobacterium sp. MCLR17_059, assembly GCF_003234665.1. NCBI lineage: Bacteria > Bacillati > Actinomycetota > Actinomycetes > Micrococcales > Microbacteriaceae > Curtobacterium > Curtobacterium sp. MCLR17_059. The sequence continues at coordinate 310,591 of NZ_QKSU01000002.1, forward strand.
TTCGGCACCGGGTCGGCCTAGCGGCGGACGGCGGCGCGCGGCCGGCGAGCGGCGGCTACCGACGGACGGCGGCGCGCGGCGGCAGGAGCAGCAGGGCAGCGGCCCCGACGACGATGAGCGCGATGCCGGCGAAGACCATGAAGACGGTCAGTGCGAGTCCGGGTGCGACGAGCACGACGATTCCCCCGATGATCGACAGCACGCCGCTGACGACCGTCGGGACGCGTGACGATCCCGGGTGTCCGACGAACCCGCCGACGATCGCGGCGACCCCCTCGATCAGGAACCCGACCCCGGCGAGCACGGCGTAGACGACGAGCGGGATCGCCGGGTCGAGCAGGGTCACGAGCCCCGCGACCGCGACCAGGCCGCCGACGATGCCGGACGTCCACCGCCACACCGGCCGGGTGCCGTGCCCCCGCACCGCGGCGAAGACGCGGAGCGCCCCGGCCACGACGAGGTACACGCCGAACAGCAGCGCCACGAGCACGAGCGACGGGCGGGGCCAGACGATGGCCACGATGCCCAGTGCGATGGCGACGACGGCGGTGACGACGACGAACACCCGGAACGTCCTGACGGCACGAGAATCCACGAGCGCTCCTCCCTGATCGCCAGCGCTGGTGTCCAGCACGCTACCCGTCGGAGCCCCGGACCGTGCAACGACCTGCAACCCCCGCGGTCGTACCGTGCGGAGCAGGCGCGCGACCCGTGCGCCCCGACAGCGTCGTCGAAAGGGCACCACCATGACCATCGCACCCTCGCCCACCAGCTACGCCGCACCCGGCGAGCCCGGCTCCCTGGTCGAGTACCGATCCCGGTACGACCACTTCATCGGCGGCGAGTACGTGCCGTCCGCCAGCGGGCAGTACTTCGAGAACCCCACCCCCGTCACGGGCAAGGTGTTCACCGAGGTGGCCCGCGGTGACTCCTCGGACGTCGACCGGGCCGTCGCCGCCGGATGGAAGGCGTTCCCGGCCTGGGGACGGACGAGCGCGGCTGAACGTGCCGTCATCCTCAACAAGATCGCGGACCGCATGGAGGAGCACCTCGAGATGCTCGCCGTCGCCGAGACGTGGGAGAACGGCAAACCCATCCGTGAGACCCTCGGCGCCGACATCCCGCTCGCGATCGACCACTTCCGGTACTTCGCCGCGGCGATCCGCGCACAGGAGGGCTCCGCCGGCGAGATCGACCACGACACCGTGGCCTACCACTTCCACGAGCCGCTCGGCGTGGTCGGGCAGATCATCCCCTGGAACTTCCCGATCCTGATGGCGGTGTGGAAGCTCGCACCGGCCCTCGCCGCCGGCAACTGCGTCGTGCTGAAGCCCGCCGAGCAGACCCCGGCGTCCATCCACGTGCTCGTCGAGCTCATCCGCGACCTGCTGCCCGCCGGGGTGCTCAACGTCGTCAACGGCTTCGGCATCGAGGTCGGCGCACCGCTCGCGCAGCACCCGGACATCCGGAAGATCGCCTTCACGGGGGAGACCACCACCGGGCGGCTGATCATGCAGTACGCCTCGCAGAGCCTCATCCCGGTGACGCTCGAGCTCGGCGGCAAGAGCCCGAACGTGTTCTTCCCCGACGTGGCGGCCGAGAAGGACTCCTTCTACGACAAGGCGCTCGAGGGCTTCACGTTCTTCAACCTGAACCAGGGCGAGGTCTGCACGTGTCCGTCCCGGGCACTCGTGGCGGAGGAGATCTACGACGGGTTCGTCGCCGACGGCCTGGAGCGCGTCCGTGCCGTCAAGCAGGGACACCCGCTCGACCTGTCGACGATGATCGGTGCCCAGGCGTCCAACGACCAGCTCGAGAAGATCCTGAGCTACATCGACATCGGCAAGCAGGAGGGTGCGAAGCTCCTGACCGGTGGCGAGCGCGCCGACCTGGGCGGCGAACTCTCCGGCGGCTACTACGTCACGCCGACGGTGTTCGAGGGCGACAACTCGATGCGGATCTTCCAGGAGGAGATCTTCGGGCCCGTGCTCGCGCTGACGTCCTTCAGCGGCTACGACGACGCGATCGCCACGGCCAACGACACCCTGTACGGGCTCGGCGCCGGGGTGTGGAGCCGTGACGTCACGACCCTGTACCGCGCCGGACGGGACATCCAGGCCGGGCGGGTCTGGTCGAACACGTACCACCAGTACCCGGCGGGTGCGGCCTTCGGCGGCTACAAGCAGTCCGGCATCGGGCGCGAGAACCACAAGATGATGCTCGACCACTACCAGCAGACGAAGAACCTGCTCGTCTCCTACGCCGACGGACCGATGGGCTTCTTCTGATGCCCGACACCGCACGCGTCGCGGTGACGCCGGCGGCGGGGGAGCTCCTGCACACCCTCACCGCCCGGCACGGCCCGCTGATGTTCCACCAGTCCGGCGGCTGCTGCGACGGCTCGAGTCCGATGTGCTACCCCGTCGGCATGTTCCGGACCGGTCCGGGGGACGTCCTGCTCGGCGCGTTGCAGGTGGACGGCCTCGAGCCGGTCGAGGTCTACATGTCGGTGTCGCAGTTCGAGTACTGGAAGTACACGCACCTGACGATCGACGTCGTCGACGGTCGGGGCGGCGGGTTCTCGGTCGAGGTCCCCGAGGGCAAACGGTTCCTCACCCGGTCGCGGATGTTCGACGACGCCGAGCTCGCCGATCTCGGCCTGGTCCCGCGGGTGGCCCGGACGTAGGCTGACCGCACGCGTCGCGACGGAGCGGCGGGTGGGGTCGATCGGAGGACGCATGCGCGCACCCGGTCGGCTCCGCCCGCTCGTCGCCGCATCGTGGCAGCGGTCCGCCCGGGTCGACCCCGACGCCGCGCCGGTCCTCGCCATCGGCGACGACGAACTCGATGCCGTCCGGCACGACGGCCCCCTCGCCACCCTGCTGCCGGTGGTCCGCCGGCTGCTGCTCGACGACTCCCGCTCGGCCGGGTGCGTCGTCGCCGTCGCGGACGCCGCGGGCCGTCTCGTCTGGGTCGACGGCGCCCGCTCCACGCGTCGCGCGGCCGAGGACATGGGCTTCGTCCCCGGGGCCGACTGGTCGGAGGACCGCGTGGGCACCAGCGCGCCCGGCACGGCACTGCGCCTCGACCGTCCGGTGCAGATCCGCTCCGACGAGCACTACGCGAACGCCGTCAAGCCGTTCTCGTGCACGGCCGTCCCGGTGCACGACGCGAGCGGTGCGACCGTCGGCGTGCTCGACCTGACGGGCGACGACCGCGCCGTCGAGCGGCACACGCTGTCGCTGCTCGCCGCCACGGTCGCCGCAGCCGAGGCCCAGCTCGCCCTGGCCGCGGTCCGACCACGGGCGCGGACCCCCCGCGTACCGTCGGCCGAGCTGACCGTGCTCGGGACCGACACCGCCGTGCTCCGGATCGCCGACCGCCGGGTCGAGCTGTCCGCCCGGCACTCCGAACTGCTCGTCGTGCTCGCCGCGCACCCCGCCGGCCTCGCAGCGACCGACCTCGCAGCCGCCGTCTACGGTGACCCGGGCGCGGTCGTCACCCTGCGCGCCGAGGTCGTCCGGCTGCGCCGGGTCCTCGCGCAGCACGCGCCGGACGTGACCGTGACGTCGCGGCCGTACCGGGTGACCGGGGTCCGGACCGACGTCGACGGCGTGCTGTCCGCGCTCCAACGCGGGGCGCGCCTCCAGGCCGTCGACCGGTACGCCGGACCGGTCCTGCCGGGCTCCGCCGCACCCGGCGTCGACGCGGTCCGTGACCTGGTGCGGCTGCGGTTCCGCGAGTCGGTCGTCGCCGACGGCGGCGTCGACGCCCTGCTCGCGTGGGCGCGCACCCCGGACGGTGCGACCGACGCGCTCGTGCTCCGCGCGCTGCTCGCGGTGCTGCCGCGGCGGTCGCCGCGACGGGCCGGTCTCGTGGCGGCGATCGAGGCGCTCGAGGGCTCCTGAGACGGTAGACGACGGGCCGGGAGGCGCGGGTCGGGCTGGTAGTGTTGGCCTCCTCGCGAGTGTGGTGGAATCGGCAGACACGGGGCACTCAAAATGCTCTGCCTCACGGCGTGCGGGTTCAAGTCCCGCCACTCGTACCAAGCATCGATCTGCGACTGATCGATCTGCGTGGTCTGGGATACGGCACTTCCGTCGTCTAGTAGGCTTTCGTCCGTGAGTGACACAGAAGCAACAGCACCAGCACCCCGTCGCGTCGTCGTCGCCGAGGACGAGTCGCTCATCCGCCTCGACATCGTGGAGATCCTCCGCGACAACGGGTTCGACGTGGTCGGTGAAGCCGGTGACGGTGAGACCGCCGTCCAGCTCGCGACCGACCTCCGCCCCGACCTCGTCGTGATGGACGTCAAGATGCCCCAGCTCGACGGCATCTCCGCAGCCGAGAAGCTGTCCAAGAACCACATCGCGCCCGTCGTCCTGCTGACCGCGTTCAGCCAGAAGGACCTCGTCGAGCGTGCCACCGAGGCCGGTGCGCTGGCCTACGTGGTCAAGCCCTTCACCCCGAACGACCTGCTCCCCGCGATCGAGATCGCCCTCTCGCGGTACCAGCAGATCATCACGCTCGAAGCCGAGGTCGCCGACCTCGTCGAGCGCTTCGAGACCCGCAAGCTCGTCGACCGCGCCAAGGGCCTGCTGAACGAGAAGATGGGCCTCACCGAGCCCGAGGCGTTCCGCTGGATCCAGAAGGCCTCGATGGACCGCCGCCTGACCATGCACGACGTCGCGAAGGCGATCATCGAGCAGCTCAGCGCCAAGAAGTAGTCAGCGCACCACCGTCGCTCACGGAACGCCGTCGAACCCCCTGGGGTCGGCGGCGTTCCTGCGTCCGGGGGCGGGGCGTGTGCCGCGACCACCTGGCAGGCTGGAGCCATGGACGACGTGGTGATCCGGGCCTCCCGGCCTGACGACATGCCGGCGGTGGCGGACCTGCGGTGGCGGTGGAGCGTCGACGAGGGCGGCGCGCAGCCGGCGGCGAGTGTGCAGTCGTACCGCGTTGCCATGACGGCGTTCGCCGCCGACCACACGGAGTCGCACCGGTGCGTGGTCGCCGAGCGGGACGGTGTGGTGCTCGGCATGGCGTGGCTCGGGCTCGTCGCGCGACCGCCACTGCCGGACCGGCCGGGCCGCCGACTGACCGCTGACGTGCAGACGGTCTACGTGCACCCGGAGTTGCGTGGTTCCGGCGTCGCCGGGCGGCTCGTCACGGCCCTGCTCGAGCTCGCCGACGAGCTCGGCGTGGAGCGGACGTCGGTGCACTCGAGCGTGGACGGCGAGCGGCTCTACCGGAGGCTCGGGTTCGGCGACGCCCGCCTGCTGCTGCAGCGGCCGCCGGAGGACTGAGTCGTCGGTCCGTCGCTCCGTCGGTCAGCGACGCTCGCGGATCATGTTCGTGATCCGCACGGTGGAGCAGCGACGACCCTGGTCGTCGGTCAGGACGATTTCGTGGGTGGTGAGCGTGCCGCCCAGGTGGATGGCGGTGCACGTGCCCGTGACGATGCCGCTCGTGGCGCTGCGGGAGTGCGAGGCGCTGAGCTCGATGCCGACGGCGTAGCGGCCGGGCCCGGCGTGCACGTTCGCGGCCATCGACCCGAGGCTCTCCGCGAGGACGACGTAGGCACCGCCGTGCAGCAGGCCGACCGGCTGGCGGTTGCCCTCGACGGGGATCGAACCGACCGCGCGCTCGGCCGAGAGCTCGGTGATGACCATGCCCATCTTCTCGGCCAGCTCGCCCATGCCGCGTTCGTCGATGCGGGGATCGATCGTGGTCGATGTGGTGTCGTCGGTCACGGTCTGCGTCGACCTTCCGTGTCAGCGGGCGTCGGTAGGCTGTCCGGGTGTCGGACTCCGCAAAGCCTACCCTCATGGTCATCGACGGCCACTCGCTCGCCTTCCGGGCCTTCTACGCGCTGCCGGTCGACAGCTTCGTGAACCGCGAGGGGCAGCACACCAACGCGATCCACGGCTTCATCTCGATGCTGCTGATGCTCCTGCAGCGCGAGAAGCCCACCCACCTGGCGGTGGCGTTCGACATCTCCCGGTTCTCGTTCCGAACGCGTGAGTACGCCGAGTACAAGGGCACCCGCTCCGAGACCCCGGCCGAGTTCAAGGGCCAGATCCCGCTCCTGCAACAGGCGCTCGAGGCGATGGGCATCACCACCGTCACGAAAGAGGACTACGAGGCCGACGACATCCTCGCGACCCTCTCCAAGCAGGGTGCCGACCAGGGCTTCAAGGTCTACGTGGTCTCCGGTGACCGCGACTCGATCCAGCTCGTCAACGACGACGTCACGCTGCTCTACCCGTCCGTCCGCGGTGTCTCCGAACTCACCCGCTACGACCGCGACAAGGTCTACGAGCGCTACGGCATCGAGCCCCACCAGTACCCGGACATCGCCGCACTCGTCGGCGAGACCAGCGACAACCTGATCGGCATCGACAAGGTCGGCGAGAAGACCGCGGTCAAGTGGGTGACCCAGTACGGGTCGCTCGACGGCGTCCTCGAGCACGCCGACGAGATCAAGGGCGTCGTCGGCAACAACCTGCGCGAGCAGCAGGACCGGGCGATCCGGAACCGCCGGCTCAACCGCCTGGTCACCGACGTCGAGCTGCCCGTCGGTCCCGCCGACGTCGCGCTCCGCCCGGTCGACGAGACCGCGGTGCGCGAGCTCTTCGCCAAGCTGCAGTTCCGCACGCTGCTCGACCGCGTCTTCAAGGTGGCCGGGTCGGGCGACCCCGCCGAGCCCGCGGCCGAGGGTGCCGTCGCCGACGGCGCGCCGACCCCGCCGCCCGTCAAGACGCTGATCGACGAAGAGCTCGGCTACTGGCTCGAGCGCCGCAACGCGACCGAGGCGGCGAACGGCTACGGCGTCGCGGTCGAGGTCATCGACGGACGCCTCAGCGCCATCGGCATCGCGACCCACGACGACGCCGTGCTGGTGCCGGGCGGCAGCGGCGCGAAGGACTACGAGCAGCTCTCGGCCTGGTTCGCCTCCGACGCCCCGAAGCACTTCCACGACGCCAAGGCCGCGATCAAGGCGCTCGGCACCGCCGGCTTCGTCGTGAACGGCACCGCCGGCGACGCACGGATCATGGGGTGGCTCGCGCAGCCCGGCAAGCAGGGACAGCCGCTGTCCGACCTCGTCTACCAGGAGCTCGGCGAAGAACTGCCGACGGCCGACCCGAACCAGCTGGTCCCCGAGACCGACCCGGTCAACGTCGGGGTGCACGCGTGGTTCGTGCTCCGCGTCACCACGGCCCTGCGCGCCCGGATCGACGCGTCCTCGCTGCAGGTCCTCGACGACATCGAGCTGCCGCTCGTGTCGGTGCTGGCCGGCATGGAGACCATCGGCGTCGGCATCGACCGCCCGGTGCTCACCGGCCTGTCGAAGGAACTCGGGGAGCGCGCCGCCGAACTCGCGCAGCAGGCCTTCGCCGAGATCGGGCACGAGGTCAACCTCGGATCGCCGAAGCAGCTGCAGGAAGTCCTGTTCACCGAGCTCGCGATGCCGAAGACCCGCAAGACCAAGACCGGGTTCTCGACCGACGCGGCGAGCCTGGCCGACCTGCAGGAACAGCACCCGCATCCGTTCCTCGGGCTCCTGCTGCAGCACCGCGACGCCACGAAGCTCCGGCAGATCGTCGACACGCTCGACGCCGCCGTGGTCGACGGGCGCATCCACACCCGCTACGAGCAGACCGGTACGAGCACCGGCCGGGTCTCGTCGACCGACCCGAACCTGCAGAACATCCCCGTCAAGACGGCCGTCGGTCGCCGGATCCGGTCGGCGTTCGCGGTGGCCGAGCCGTACACGACGCTCGTCACCGCCGACTACTCGCAGATCGAGATGCGGATCATGGCGCACCTCTCCGGCGACCCGGGGCTCATCCAGGCCTTCAACGAGGGCGAGGACCTGCACCGCTTCGTCGGCGCGCGGGTGTTCGGCGTCGACCCGTCCGAGGTCTCCAACGAGATGCGCACCAAGGTCAAGGCGATGTCCTACGGCCTGGCCTACGGGTTGAGCGCCTTCGGTCTGTCGAAGCAGCTGCGCATCGAGCAGTCCGAGGCCCGCACCCTGATGACCGAGTACTTCGCCCGCTTCGGTGCGGTGCGCGACTACCTGCGCAACGTCGTCGAGCAGGCGCGCGAGGACGGCTACACCGAGACGATCTTCGGTCGCCGTCGCCCGTTCCCCGACCTGAAGAGCCCGAACCGGGTCCTGCGTGAGAACGCCGAACGCGCCGCGCTGAACGCCCCGATCCAGGGTTCGGCCGCCGACATCATCAAGATCGCGATGCTCGGGGTCGCCGACGACCTGCGCGACGGCGAGCTGCAGTCGCACCTGCTGCTCCAGGTGCACGACGAGCTCATCCTCGAGGTCGCGCCCGGTGAGCAGGAGCGTGTCGAGGAGATCCTCCGCACCCGGATGGGCAGCGCCGCCGAGCTGAGCGTCCCGCTCGACGTCTCGGTCGGCGTGGGGCCGAACTGGGAGAGCGCCGCCCACTGACCCGGGCGGCTCGGGATTCCTGCCGACCCGCGGGTCGGTAGGGTCGGGGCATGAGCGAAGAGCGTCCTGTCCGCCAGCCGTCCGACGTCGACCGCGTCGCCGAGGACTGGGTCACCACCCTCGTCGACCTCGACCCGACGACCGCCACGTACATCGGCGTCCCGGGGCGCACGGGGGAGTACGGCGACACCTCGCCCGCCGGCGCCGCCGCGATGGCCGAGGCCGCGCGCGGTGCGAAGCGTGCGCTCGACGCCGCTCCCGCCGTCGACTCGGTGGACCAGGTGACGAAGGCCGACCTCGGCGCCGAGCTGGACCTGGTGCAGGAGTCGTACGAGCGCAAGCTGCACCTCCGCGACCTCAACGTCATCGCGAGCCCGGCGCAGTCGGTCCGGGAGATCATCGACCTGATGCCGACCGCGACCGGGGGCGACTGGCAGGACATCGCGAGTCGGCTGCAGGCGCTGCCGGATGCGCTCGAGGGCATCCTCGAGACCCTGCTCGAGGGCACGCGTGAAGGCGTCACCCCGGCGAAGCGCCAGGTCGCGCTCATCGCCGAGCAGGCGGCGCGCACCGGCGCCGACGGCGGGATGTTCCGTCAGCTGGCCGACTCCGCCGCGTTCGAGGGCGACGTTCCCGTGCCGGAGGCGCTCCGAGCCGACCTGCACCGCGGTGCCGAGGTCGCCGCGGCGGCCTACCGCTCGTTCGGACAGTTCCTGGAGCACGAGCTGCTGCCGCTGGCCACCCCCGTCGACGCAGTCGGTCGCGAAGCCTACGAGCTGCACTCGCGCCGGTTCCTCGGCGCGGTCGTCGACCTCGACGAGACGTACGAGTGGGGCCTCGAGGAACTCGCGCGCATGCGGGACGAGCAGGAGCGCATCGCCGACCGCATCGAGTCCGGTGCGAGCGTCGCCCGGGCGATCGAGGTGCTCGACACCGACCCGTCCCGGATCCTGCACGGCACCGACGCGCTGCAGCGGTGGATGCAGGAGACGAGCGACGCGTCGATCGCCGCGATGGCCGGGACCTACTTCGACATCCCGGACCCGATCCGTCGCCTCGAGTGCCGGATCGCCCCCACGCAGGAGGGCGGCATCTACTACAGCGGCCCCTCCGACGACTTCTCCCGTGCCGGCCGCATGTGGTGGTCCGTCCCCGAGGGCGTCACCGAGTTCGGCACCTGGCGCGAGAAGACGACGGTCTACCACGAGGGTGTCCCCGGACACCACCTGCAGATCAGCCAGGGCGTCTACAACCGCGGCGAACTGAACACGTGGCGCCGGCAGCTGTCCGGGTCCTCCGGGCACGTCGAGGGCTGGGCGCTGTACGCCGAACGGCTGATGGAGCAGCTCGGGTTCCTCGACGACGACGGCGACCGGCTCGGCATGCTCGACGGGCAGCGGATGCGGGCGGCGCGCGTCGTGCTCGACATCGGCGTGCACCTGCAGAAGACGAACCCCGACGGCGGCGGCTGGACGTGGGAGTACGCGCTCGACTTCATGGGGCAGAACGTGAACATGGACCCGGCGTTCGTCCGGTTCGAGGTCGCCCGGTACTTCGGGTGGCCGGGCCAGGCCCCCTCGTACAAGGTGGGTCAGCGCGTCTGGGAGTCCATCCGCGACGAGGTCGCTGCCCGCGAGGGAGCCGACTTCGACCTGAAGGCGTTCCACCACCGTGCGCTCTCCCTCGGCAGCATCGGCCTCGACACCCTGCGGACCGCCCTGGTCGGGTGACGCGCCGTCGACACGCCCGGTTGTGGGGCCTCCGCCGGTGCGGTTAGAATTGTGCGGCGCAATCCGCGCCACTCAATCAATCGCCACGGCGGTGCACCACGGGGGCCGAGTCCCCGCACGCCATGGCCCGACTCATGTCCGTTCGGAGCAATCTCTACATGACAACCACTACGACCAAGGCTCCTAAGCAGGTCGCCATCAACGACATCGGTTCGGCTGATGACTTCCTGGCCGAGGTCGAGAAGACCCTGAAGTTCTTCAACGACGGTGATCTCATCTCCGGCACCGTCGTGAAGATCGACCGCGACGAGGTCCTCCTCGACGTCGGTTACAAGACCGAGGGCGTCATCCCCTCGCGCGAGCTCTCGATCAAGCACGACGTCGACCCCAACGAGGTCGTCGAGGTCGGCGACGAGGTCGAGGCCCTGGTTCTCCAGAAGGAGGACAAGGAAGGCCGCCTCATCCTGTCGAAGAAGCGCGCGCAGTACGAGCGTGCGTGGGGCGACGTCGAGAAGATCAAGGAGTCCGACGGCGTCGTGACCGGGACGGTCATCGAGGTCGTCAAGGGCGGTCTCATCGTCGACATCGGCCTCCGTGGCTTCCTCCCCGCCTCGCTCATCGAGCTCCGTCGTGTCCGCGACCTGACGCCGTACCTCGGCCAGGAGATCGAGGCCAAGATCCTCGAGCTCGACAAGAACCGCAACAACGTGGTCCTGTCGCGCCGTGCACTCCTCGAGCAGACGCAGTCCGAGTCCCGGACGACGTTCCTCAACAACCTCCACAAGGGCCAGGTCCGCAAGGGCATCGTGTCCTCGATCGTCAACTTCGGTGCGTTCGTGGACCTCGGTGGCGTCGACGGTCTCGTCCACGTCTCCGAGCTCAGCTGGAAGCACATCGAGCACGCCAGCGAGGTCGTCGAGGTCGGTCAGGAAGTCACCGTCGAGATCCTCGAGGTCGACCTGGACCGCGAGCGCGTGTCGCTCTCGCTCAAGGCGACGCAGGAGGACCCGTGGCAGGTCTTCGCCCGCACCCACGCGATCGGTCAGATCGCACCGGGCAAGGTCACGAAGCTCGTCCCGTTCGGTGCCTTCGTCCGCGTTGCCGACGGCATCGAGGGCCTCGTGCACATCTCGGAGCTCTCGAACAAGCACGTCGAGCTCGCCGAGCAGGTCGTCTCGGTCAACGACGAGGTCTTCGTCAAGATCATCGACATCGACCTCGACCGTCGCCGCATCTCGCTCAGCCTCAAGCAGGCGAACGAGGGCGTCGACCCGGAGAGCGACGAGTTCGACCCGGCGCTCTACGGCATGCCGACCGAGTACGACGACAAGGGTGACTACAAGTACCCCGAGGGCTTCGACCCGGAGACCAACGAGTGGCTCGAGGGCTACGACACGCAGCGCACCGAGTGGGAGGGCCAGTACGCGGCCGCCCAGGGTCGTTGGGAAGCCCACAAGGCGCAGGTCGCGAAGACCATCGCCGACGAGGCGCAGGGTGGCTTCGACCTCCCGGCCACGGCTTCCTCGTCGTCGTCGACCTCGTCGTTCGCCGGCGAGACGGGTGGCGCGAGCCCCCTGGCCGACGACGCGTCGCTCGCTGCACTCCGCGAGAAGCTCAGCTCGACCAACAACTGATCGAGCGGTTCGTCCCGACCGGAAGCCCGGCACCCCTGACAGGGTGCCGGGCTTCCGGCGTTTCCGGGCATCGGGGTCGTTACCCTGTTGCCGTGCACATCATCGGACTCACGGGCGGCATCGCCGCGGGCAAGTCGACCGTCTCCCGGCGCTGGGCCGAGCACGGGGCCGTCGTCGTCGACGCTGACCGACTGGCTCGGGACGCCGTGGCACCGGGCAGCCCGGGCCTGGCGCAGGTCGCCGAGCGGTTCGGTCCGTCGGTGATCGCCGCCGACCGTTCGCTCGACCGGCCGGCGCTCGGGTCGATCGTGTTCGCGGACCCCGCGGCGCGGAAGGACCTCGAAGCGATCACGCACCCCGAGGTCTGGCGGCTCGCGCAGCAGGCGTTCGACGCCGCTGAGGCCGCCGACCCCGACGCCGTGGTGGTTTACGACGTGCCGTTGCTCGCCGAGGCCCGCGGGTCGCGTCCGCTCCGGTTCGACGCGGTCGTGGTGGTCGACGCCCCCGCGGCGCAGCGCATCGAACGGCTCGTCGAGCACCGCGGGATGCCCCGTGACGAGGCCGAGCGCCGCGTCGCCGCCCAGGCGAGCGATGCCGATCGCCTCGCTCTCGCCGACCACGTCGTCGACGCCACCGGGACGCTCGAGCAGACGATCCACTCCGCTGACGAGGTGTGGGCGCGGATCACTCCATGAACCACCGCCTGGTGCTGATCCTCGCCGCGATCGTCCTCGTGGCGATCGGGGCCGCCTCGCTCGTCGCCGCGAACGTCCTCGGTGCCCAGCGTGTGGCGGACAACGGCCGGGTCGCGGTGCACGAGCGGCCGTCGGGTGACGAACACGGGCCCGAGGGGGAGTTCCACCGGTTCCGGCTCGGAACCGTGAACGGTGAGCGGCTCACCCCGAACCGCGACGACTTCGCCGCGCGCACCTCGGCCGACGGTCCGCTCCTGCTGTTCCTGCCGGCGACCCGGTCCCGTCCGGCGGAGTACCAGCGGTTCCTCGGAGCCGCCCTGGCCGACGGGTACCACGTGCTCGGCCTCGACTACTGGAACCTGGGCCGTACCCTGTCCGGCACGTGTGAGGCGAACGCACGCTGCTACGGCATGGTGCAGCGGAACCGCTTCGACGGCACGCGGCCCTCGGCGTTCAGCGCGGTCAGTCCGGCCGGGTCGATCGTCTCGCGCTTCCGGGACGCCGTCGCGTACCTCGACGACCACGACCCCGACGGCGGCTGGGGGCGGTTCGTCCAGGGCGACGACCGCATCGTCTGGAACGACATCGTCGTGGCCGGGCACTCGCAGGGCGGCGGAGAGGCGGCGTACATCGCCCACATCCGCAGTGTCCACGGCGCGCTGATGTTCTCGTCGCCCGTGGAGTCCCGCGGGCCGGCGCACGCAGCGTGGATGGACCGCCCGGGCCGGACACCGGTCGACCGGATGTACGCCATCGACGACGTCCGAGACACGTTCGGTCCCCGCATCACCGGTTCGTGGGACGTCCTGGGGTTGAGCGGTGTGTCCGGGCCGTTCGAGACGGACACCGCACCGCCACTCGCCGGAGCGGACCCGCACGCGATCCTCACCGACCTCGGCGGCGAGGGCAAGGCGCACTCCCTGATCATCAAGGACTCGACGCCGCTCACCCGTGACGGCGTCCCCCGGATGCTCCCGCTGTGGCAGTGGATGCTGCACCGGTTCTCCACAGATCCCGCTGTTCCCTCTGACCGCTCATAGCGTCGCGCAATAGCCTTCCTGCGTGCAGCCCGTTCGTGATGAACCCGACCTGCGCTCGCTCATCCGGGCCCGTGCGGCCGACGGGGGCGTGCGCCACTTCCTCGAGGACGCCCGCTCCGAGCGCGTCCTCACGTACCGTGCGCTCGACGCCGCGGTGACCGCCTGGTCGCGGACCTTCGACGCGATCGGCATCGCCCCGTCGGGTGCCGTCCTGGTCGACGTGGGTGACCCGCTCGCGTTCGCGGTCGTGCACCTGAGCGCCGTCGCCGCCGGTCGCCGCGCGATCCCCGTCGACAGCGGCCAGCCGGCCACTGAGCCCGGCCGTCTCGCCGACCTCATCGGCGGAGCGTCCATCGTCGTGTCGGACCGCGCGGTGGACGCGACCGTCCCCGGGGCACCGGCGAGCGGGATCGACCCGGCCACGTTCCTCCCGACCGCCGTCCGTGACGGCGACCTGCCCGCCGACAGCCCGCACGCGCCGGGCCAGGGGTCCGTCGTGCTGTTCACCTCCGGTTCGACCGGCACGCCGAAGGGCGTCGAGCTGCCCGAGACGCAGCTGCTGTTCGTCGCCCGGGCCGTCGCGCAGCACAACCGGCTGGCGCCGGACGACCGCGGGTTCAACTCCTTGCCGCTGTTCCACGTCAACGCCGAGGTGGTCGGACTGCTTGCGACGCTCGTCGCCGGCGCGACCCTCGTGCTCGACCGGCGCTTCCGTCGTACCGGGTTCTGGGACCTGCTCGCGGAACGACGGATCACCTGGCTGAACGCCGTCCCGGCCGTCCTGGCCGTACTGGCGAAGACCGGGCCGCTCGAGTTCCCGCCGGGCCTGCGGTTCGTGCGCAGCGCGTCGGCGCCGTTGCCCGACCCGGTGCGCGCCGCCCTCGGTGACGTGCCGCTCGTCGTGAGCTGGGGCATGACCGAAGGCGCCTCGCAGATCACGGCGACGCCGCTCGACGAACCGGCCCGGCCCGGTACCGTCGGGGTCCCGGTCGGGTCCGAGGTGCAGGTCCGCGGCGAGGACGGCTCGGTGCTGCCCGCCGGCGAGATCGGTGCGCTGTGGGTTCGGGGCGAGGGGATCGTCCGGGGCTACCTGGGTGGCCGCGCGTCCGAGCGGTTCGACGCCGATGGCTGGCTCCACACCGGTGACGTCGGGTCCGTCAGCACCGACGGCTGGGTGTCCCTGGCCGGACGCTCCGACGACGTCATCAACCGCGGTGGCGAGAAGGTCTACCCGTCCGAGGTCGAGGACGTCCTGCTCGGCGACCCCCGCGTGCTCGAGGCGGTCGTCGTCGCCCGCCCCGACGACGTGCTCGGTGCCGTCCCGATCGCCTACGTGATCCCGCAGCCCGACGAACCCGTCGACCACGCAGCCCTCGTGGCCGACCTCGTGGCCCGGGCCGAGGCACACCTGACCCGGTTCCGCCGACCGGTCGAGGTCATCGTCGTGCCCGACCTGCCGCGTGCACCCACCGGCAAGGTGCAGCGCGCGAAGGTCCGGACCATGGCCCGACCCTCGTGAACGGGGCGTCACGCGTGTCCCCGGCATCGACCGGCGACGAGCCGGGGGTGCAGACGCCGACACGCACGGCCGAGGGCAAGCCCCGGCACCTGTACGAGGTCGACGTGCTCCGCATCCTCACGTTCGCGTGCGTGATCGGGGTGCACACCACGAGCCACACCGCCGCCACCGACGACGTCGGGCTGAACGCGCTGCTCGCCCTGCTGCACTTCACCCGGCTGGTCTTCTTCTCGCTGACCGCGTTCGTGCTCGTGTACAGCTACACCTTGCGCCCGAGGCCGATGGCGCAGTTCTGGCCGAAGCGGTTCCTGCTCGTGGGCGTGCCGTACCTGGCGTGGTCGTTCGTCTACGTCGCGGCGGCGTGGCTGCTGAGTCCCACCCGCCGTGGCGACGTCCCCGACCTGGTGCGCACCGCGGCCGAGGGCATCGTCACCGGCACCTCGTGGTACCACCTGTACTTCCTGCTCGTGACGATGCAGGTGTACCTGCTCCTGCCGGTGATCGTCTGGCTGGTGCGCCGGACCCGTGGGCACCACGTGACCGTGCTGGTCGTGGCGTTCCTGGTCCAGCTGGTGGTGTTCGCCGGGTACAAGTACTTCCCGGCGAGCGACGCGTGGATGCAGGGGTACCAGAAGCAGTTCTTCTTCTCGTACGTCTTCTTCATCGTCTCGGGGGCGATCGCCGCCGACCACGCGGATGCGTTCCTGCGGTTCATCCGGGTCCACCGCCGTTCGGTCCTGTGGGCGTTCGCCGGCGTCGGTGGGCTCACCCTCGGTGTGTGGGCGCTGCAGGTGGGCCTCGGGCAGTCCCTCTACGCCGCAGGGACACCGTTGCAGCCGGTCCAGGTGGTCTGGAGCACCGCGGTGTTCGTCGGGTTCCTGGCGATCGGCGCCGCCTGGGCGGACCGACGGCGCCCCGGGAGCCGGACCGCCCGGTTCGTCGACTACGCCTCCGATCGCTCGTTCGGCATCTTCCTGAGCCACCCGTTCGTCATCTGGATCCTGCTCTACGGCGACAGCTGGCTCGAGGCCGTCGTGCCACGGCCGTGGCTCACCCTCGTCACCTACGTGCTCGTGCTGGTGCTGTCCGTCGCGGTGACCGAGCTGTTCCGGTGGACGCCCCTCAGTGTGCCGTTGACCGGGCGGCCGTCGTTGTCCTCTCGGGCGTCGCGAGCGGCGCGGGCGCGTCGTGCCGCAGGCGCGGCGGTGCCGCAGCGGTCGCCGGAACCGGTGGAGCCGGAAGACGCCCTCGTCGGCGAGACCGACGACGTCGGGCGGCGCGCCGTGCGCTGAGCGCTCGCCCGCACGGCGCAGCTCTCGTGCGAGGTTCCGTCCGTGGTGCGACGGTGACGCCGTCCCACGGGGTCCGGAACCTCGTACCAGCCGTTCGGGGCAGTGGACACGTGGCGCGGCGGCCGGGAGGCACGTGGCGGGCCCGACCCGCGCCTCCCGGCCGTCGCGTGCGGACCACCAGGGCCGTCGCACGTTCCGCGCACCGGCTGCCGGCCGTCAGGCCGAGCGCTGCTCGGCCTTCGGGGTGCCGATCTCGAGCACGCCGTCGGTGGACGTCAGTCGCTGGGGCTTCATGAACCACGCGACGACGGCCGCGGCTCCGAGCAGGACGCAGGAGAGCGCGAAGGGCACCTGCCACCCCGAGGCGTCGATGAGCAGACCGAACACGATGGGCGAGACGACACCGGCGATGCCGAACCCGGTGTTCATGAAGCCCGAGGCCGTGCCGGACCACTGCGGCGCCACGTCCATCGGGATCGCCCACAGGTTGGCGTTGCAGAGCTCGAGGAAGAAGAACGACAGGGCCAGCGAGATCGTCGCGACGAGCAGCCCCTGCCCGATCACGAGCGGGATGAGGCAGAGGAGCGAGCCGCCGAGCCCGATCACCAGGATGGTCCGGCGGGCGTTCCGGGTGTTCCCGCCGCGGTGGATGATGCGGTCGCTGAGCATCCCGCCGACGGTGTCCCCGACGACACCGGCCAGCAGGATGAGGGTGGTGAACAGGGCGAAGTCGCCGATCTCCAGGCCGTAGGTGGAGCTGAGGAACGTCGGGAGCCACGTGAGGAACACCCAGAGGGTCCAGCCGTACCCGAAGTCGACGAAGGTGACCGGCAGGATCTGCTTCGCCAGCTGCCGCCACGGCACCGGGGGACGGGTCGCGCGGGTCTCGACCGGCGGGAGCTCGGCGAGCTCGACCTGCGTGATGCCCTTCGCGGACTCGGGCTTGTCGCGGAACCAGACGAACCAGACGACGGCCCACGCCAGGGACAGCACCGCGGTGGCGAAGAACGCCCAGCGCCAGCTGCCCGTCGCGCCGATCACCCACGCGACGATGAGCGGGGCCAGAGCGTTCCCGAGCCGTGCCGCGGAGTGCACCACCCCCTGGGCGAAGCCGTTCCGGTCGCGGGGGATCCAGCGGCTCATCGCCTGCGTGGCCGTCGGGAACGCGGCGGCCTCGCTCAGCCCGAGCAGGGCCCGTGCGGCGAAGAGGGTCCAGAAGCCGACCGCGAACCCGGTCCAGAGCGTCGCGACGCCCCAGATCACCGTGATGACGAAGAGCGCGCGGCGCGGGCCGAACTTCTCGCTGATCGTGCCGCCGAACACCTGCAGCAGGGCGTACGGCAACGAGAACGCGGAGACGATGAGACCGGCGGTCGCCTCGTTGAACCCGAACTCCTCGGTGATGTGCGGCAGCGCCGTCGAGATGTTCGTCCGGTCGATGTACGAGATCGCGTACATGCAGCAGAGCAGGACGAGCACGCGTCCGCGGATGCGTCCGCGGAACGGGGTGCCCTTGATCGGTGCGGCCGGGTTCGCCGTGGTCATGAGGCCTCTTCGGGGGAGTGGGAAGGAGTCGGGTGACTGAACGGATCGGAGGGTATGCCCGATGACCATCAGTCGACTTGGAGCCTGCTTGCAGCGGACAGTACGCCGAGGGCGAGCAGGGGCCCTCGGTGTCAGGGGTGCCGACTACCGTTGTCCCCATGGGTGTTGCGATCGAACCGACCCGAGCGGTGCGTCCGTTCGAGGTCATCAGCGAGTACTCGCCGAGTGGCGACCAGCCCGCGGCCATCGCGGAACTCGCCGGGCGGATCAACGCCGGTGAGACCGACGTCGTGCTGCTGGGCGCGACCGGTACCGGCAAGTCGGCGACGACCGCGTGGCTCATCGAGCAGGTGCAGCGGCCGACACTCGTGCTCGCGCACAACAAGACCCTCGCGGCGCAGCTCGCCAACGAGTTCCGCAGCCTGATGCCGAACAACGCGGTCGAGTACTTCGTCTCGTACTACGACTACTACCAGCCCGAGGCGTACGTCCCCCAGACGGACACCTTCATCGAGAAGGACTCCTCCGTCAACGCCGAGGTCGAACGACTCCGGCACTCCACGACGAACTCGCTGCTCAGCCGTCGCGACACCGTGGTGGTGTCCACCGTCTCCTGCATCTACGGTCTCGGCACCCCCGAGCAGTACATGAACGCATCGGTCGCGCTCCACGTGGGCCAGACGATCTCCCGCGACCAGCTCGTCCGCAAGTTCGTCGCCATGCAGTACCAGCGCAACGACGTCGACTTCGCCCGGGGCACGTTCCGGGTGCGCGGCGACACCATCGAGATCATCCCGATGTACGAAGAGCACGCGATCCGCATCGAGATGTTCGGTGACGAGATCGAAGCGCTCTCCTCGCTGCACCCGCTCACCGGCAACGTCATCGACGACCTGCCCGCGGTGTCGATCTTCCCGGCCTCGCACTACGTCGCGGACACCGACGTGATGCACCGCGCGATCGCCTCCATCAAGGAAGAACTCGCGGAACGGCTCGCCGAGCTCGAGGGCCAGGGCAAGCTGCTCGAGGCCCAGCGCCTCCGGATGCGCACCACGTTCGACATCGAGATGATGGAGCAGATCGGGTTCTGCTCGGGCATCGAGAACTACTCGCGGCACATGGACGGCCGTGGTCCGGGCGAGGCTCCGCACTGCCTCATCGACTACTTCCCCGACGACTTCCTGATTGTCATCGACGAGTCGCACGTCACCGTGCCGCAGATCGGCGCGATGTACGAAGGCGACGCCTCGCGCAAGCGCACCCTCGTCGAGCACGGGTTCCGCCTGCCGAGCGCGATGGACAACCGCCCGCTGAAGTGGGAGGAGTTCCTCGAGCGCGTCGGGCAGAAGGTCTACCTGTCGGCCACCCCGGGGCGCTACGAGCTCGGGGTCACCGACAGCGTGGTCGAGCAGATCATCCGCCCGACCGGCCTGATCGACCCCGAGATCGTGGTCAAGCCGAGCGACGGCCAGATCGACGACCTGCTCGAGGAGATCAAGCAGCGGGTCGAGAAGGACGAACGCGTCCTCGTCACCACGCTGACCAAGCGCATGGCGGAAGAACTGACCGACTTCCTCGGGAACGCCGGCGTGCGCGTCCGGTACCTGCACTCCGACGTCGACACCCTGAAGCGCGTCGAGCTGCTGACCGAGCTGCGGCAGGGCGTCTACGACGTGCTCGTCGGCATCAACCTGCTGCGCGAGGGCCTCGACCTGCCCGAGGTGTCGCTCGTCGCGATCCTCGACGCCGACAAGGAAGGCTTCCTCCGCTCGTCGACGTCGCTCATCCAGACGATCGGTCGTGCTGCCCGCAACGTGTCGGGCCAGGTGCTCATGTACGCCGACAAGATGACCGACTCGATGAAGACCGCGATCGAGGAGACCGATCGCCGTCGTGAGAAGCAGGTCGCCTACAACCTGGAGCGCGGCATCGACCCCCAGCCGCTGCGCAAGAAGATCGCGGACATCACCGAGGTCCTGCAGCGCGAGAACGACGACACGAAGGCGCTCCTGCAGGGTCGCCCCGGCACCGACGGCCGTCGGTCGCCCACGCCGAACCTCAAGCGCGGCGGCATCGCGGGCGAGGGTGCGACGCAGCTCGGTGCCACCATCGCCGACCTGAACGACCAGATGCTGCAGGCTGCGGCGGAGCTGAAGTTCGAGCTCGCGGCGCGACTGCGCGACGAGGTGCAGGACCTGAAGAAGGCCCTGCGCCAGATGGAGTCGGCCGGACATGTCAGCTGACGGCGCCCGCACGGTCGTCGTCACCGGTGCGAGCGCCGGGCTCGGGTACCACGCCGCCGAGCAGCTCGCCGCGGCGGGGCACCGTGTGGTGCTGGCGACGCGCGACCGCGGCCGGGCGGACGCCGCCGAGCGCAGCATCCGTCGGCACGTCGGCGGGGCCTCGCTCGCCCACGTCCACCTCGACCTCGCCGACCTCGACTCGGTCAGTGCCGCTGCCGACGAACTCGCCGCGCTGGAACCCGACGGCGTCGACGCGGTCGTGAACAACGCCGGGGTCGTCGGGGCGTCGACGCGGGGGAGCACGGCACAGGGCACCGAACTGCAGATCGGTACGAACCACCTCGGGCACTTCGCGTGGACCGCCCGGGTCCTGCCCCTGCTCGAACGACGAGCCGGTCGGGTCGTGCACCTCGGGTCGATCGCCCACCGGTTCGCCCAGCTCGACGCGACCGATCCGCTCGGCGTCGGTCGGTACTCGAGCCACCGCCAGTACGCCAGGAGCAAGCTCGCCGTGATGCTGTTCGGCTTCGATCTCGCCCAACGACTGGCCGACTCGGGGTCGTCCGTGTCGAGCGTCGTCGCGCACCCCGGCCTGTCGCTCGACCGCCTGTCACCGGCACGCCCGGACGTCAGCCCGGCACGGCCCGAACCCGAGTGGATCCGCCCGGCGCAGCGCATCGTCGCCCAGGGCAAGGACGTCGGCGCCCAGCCGCTCGTGCACGCGGCCGTCGGTGCGGACGTGCGCTCGGGGGAGTACTGGGGCCCTGCGGGCTGGATGCAGCTCCGGGGCCCGGCCACGGTGGTCGCGGCCGAACCTCGGGCGCACGACCGCACCGTCGCAGCGCAGCTCTGGGCCGCGAGCGAGCGTGCATCCGGCGTCGCGTTCGCTCTCGACGCACTCGTCTGACCCTCCATCCCGGCCGAATGTCGGTGCCGCTTCGTAGAATCGACGACGATGACCATCACCTCTGACCCCGGTACCTCGACGTCGGGCCGGAACGCCTTCGGCGAGCCCGCTGACCTCCACCTCCCCGGCGGGACCGCTCCGCACAGCACCTCCACGCTCAGCGTGCGCGGCGCGCGCGTGCACAACCTCCGTGACGTCGACCTCGAGATCCCGCGCGACTCGCTCGTCGTGTTCACCGGCCTGTCCGGCTCTGGCAAGTCCTCGCTGGCGTTCGACACGATCTTCGCCGAGGGGCAGCGCCGCTACGTCGAGTCGCTGTCCGCCTACGCCCGCCAGTTCCTCGGCCAGGTCGACCGCCCCGACGTCGACTTCATCGAGGGGCTCTCGCCGGCGGTGTCGATCGACCAGAAGTCCACCAACCGCAACCCGCGGTCGACGGTCGGCACGATCACCGAGGTCTACGACTACATGCGTCTGCTCTGGGCGCGCATCGGGGTCCCGCACTGCCCGACGTGTGGCGAGGTGATCAGCAAGCAGACCGTGCAGCAGATCGCCGACCAGCTCATGCAGTTCGAGACCGGCACCCGCTTCCAGGTCCTCGCACCCGTGATCTCGAAGAAGAAGGGCGAGTTCGTCGACCTCTTCCAGGAGCTCGCGGCGTCCGGCTACGCCCGCGCGATCGTGGACGGGGAGCGCATCCAGCTCAGCGACCCGCCCAAGCTCAAGAAGCAGGTCAAGCACGACATCTCGGTCATCGTCGACCGCCTGGTGGCGAGCGACGACATCCTCGGGCGTCTCACCGACTCGCTCGAGACCGCCCTGCGCCTGACCGACGGCACCGTCGGCATCGACCTGGTGGACCACGAGGGTCCCGGAGCGGTCCGGAACTACTCCGAGAACCTCTCGTGCCCGAACAACCACCCGCTCGCGCTCACCGAGATCGAGCCGCGCACGTTCTCGTTCAACGCGCCGTTCGGTGCCTGCCCCGAGTGCTCCGGACTCGGCACCCGCATGTCGGTCGACCCCGACCTGGTGCTCGGCGACCCCGAGGCCTCGTTGCGGGACGGCGTCCTGCTGCCCTGGACCGGGACGAGCGGGCTGTACTCCTACTTCGAGAAGCTGCTCGGCGGCCTCGGCAAGGAGCTCGGCTTCTCGCTCGACACCCCGTGGAACCAGCTCGACCCCGCGGTGCAGGCGTCGATCCTGACCGGCAAGGACTTCCAGGTGTCGGTCTCCTGGCGCAACCGCTTCGGCCGCGAGATGCGGTACACGAGCGGGTTCGAAGGCGTCATGCCCTACATCGAGCGAAAGTTCGCCGAGGCCGAGTCGGACTCGCAGCGGCAGCGCTTCCAGGGATACCTGCGCGAGGTCCCGTGCCCCGTTTGCGAGGGAACCCGCCTCAAGCCCGAGGTGCTCGCGGTGACGGTCAACGACCGCAGCATCGCGGACGTCACCGACATGTCGCTCGACAACGCGTACTCGTTCATGGACGAGCTGACGCTGACCGACCGTGAAGCGCACATCGCCGCCGCGGTCCTCCGCGAGATCCGCGCACGCCTCGAGTTCCTGCTCGAGGTCGGCCTGAACTACCTCACGCTGGCACGTGGTGCCGGCGGCCTCTCCGGCGGCGAGGCGCAGCGCATCCGCCTGGCGACGCAGATCGGCTCCGGGCTGACGGGCGTGCTCTACGTGCTCGACGAGCCGAGCATCGGCCTGCACCAGCGCGACAACCGTCGACTCATCGACACCCTGGTCAAGCTCAAGGACCTCGGCAACACGCTCATCGTCGTCGAGCACGACGAGGACACGATCCGCACGGCCGACTGGGTCGTCGACATCGGCCCCGGAGCGGGCGTGAACGGTGGCAACGTCGTGCACTCCGGTTCGTACGAGGGCATCATCGAGAACCGCGAGTCGATCACCGGTGACTACCTCGCCGGCCGACGCGCGATCGAGGTGCCGGCCGAGCGTCGCAAGGTCAACCTGAAGCGCGCCATCACCGTGCAGGGCGCCCGGGCGAACAACCTCAAGTCGATCGACGCGGACTTCCCCCTCGGTGTGTTCACCGCGGTGACGGGCGTCAGCGGGTCCGGCAAGTCGACGCTGGTGAACGACATCCTGTACAAGGTGCTCGCCAACCAGCTCAACGGCGCCCGGCACATCGCGGGCAAGCACACCCGGGTGAAGGGCCTCGACCAGCTCGACAAGGTCGTGCACGTCGACCAGGCACCGATCGGTCGCACCCCGCGCTCGAACCCGGCGACCTACACGGGCGTGTTCGACCGCATCCGCCAGCTGTTCGCCGAGACGCAAGAGGCGAAGACCCGCGGCTACCAGCCGGGCCGCTTCAGCTTCAACGTCAAGGGCGGCCGCTGCGAGAACTGCGCGGGCGACGGCACGATCAAGATCGAGATGAACTTCCTGCCCGACGTCTACGTCGCGTGCGAGGTCTGCGGTGGTGCGCGCTACAACCGCGAGACGCTCCAGGTGCACTACAAGGGCAAGAACATCTCCGAGGTCCTCGACATGCCGATCAGCGAGGCGGCCGAGTTCTTCGAGCCGATCTCGGCGATCCACCGCTACATGGCGACCCTGGTCGACGTGGGCCTCGGCTACGTGCGTCTCGGCCAGAGCGCGACCACGCTCTCCGGCGGCGAGGCGCAGCGCGTCAAGCTCGCCACCGAGCTGCAGCGCCGCTCGAACGGCCGCACGGTCTACGTGCTCGACGAGCCGACGACCGGTCTGCACTTCGAGGACGTCCGCAAGCTGCTCCTCGTGCTGCAGAGCCTGGTCGACAAGGGCAACACCGTCGTCACGATCGAGCACAACCTCGACGTCATCAAGTCCGCCGACTGGCTGATCGACATGGGACCCGAGGGCGGTTCCGGTGGTGGCACGGTCCTGGCGACGGGTACCCCGGAGCACGTGGCGACCGTGCCGGAGAGCCACACCGGTGTCTTCCTGCGCGAGATCTTCGACGCCCAGGACGCCCGGGTCGGCAAGCAGCAGGCGGTCGGCGCACGCCAGGCCACCCAGAAGCAGCAGGGCGGCAAGCAGCAGGGCGCGACCAAGCAGGCGAGCAAGCAGAAGGCGGGTGCTCGGTAGGTGGCGGACACCGTCCCGTGGCGTCCGAAGGCGGGGGAGATCCCGACCGACCCGGGCGTCTACCGATGGCGTGACGAAGCCGGTCGGGTGCTCTACGTCGGCAAGGCGAAGAACCTCCGCGCCCGGCTGAGCAACTACTTCGCGCCGCTGCCGACGCTGCACGAGCGCACGCGGCGCATGGTCCTCACGGCACGCAGTGTCGAGTGGACGACGGTCGGCTCCGAGATCGAGGCGCTCCAGCTGGAGTACACCTGGATCAAGGAGTTCGACCCGCCGTTCAACGTCAAGTTCCGCGACGACAAGTCGTACCCGTACATGGCGGTCACCCTGGGTGACGAAGCGCCGCGGGTGATGGTGACACGCAACCGCAAGATCAAGGGCGCGAAGTACTTCGGTCCGTACCCGAAGATCTGGGCGGTGCACGACACCATCGACCTGATGATCAAGGTCTTCCCGATCCGCACGTGCTCGGACTCGTCGTACAAGAAGGCGATGCAGACGGGCCGTCCGTGCTTCCCGGGGCAGATCGGCAAGTGCGGTGGCCCGTGCTCGCAGAAGGTCACGATCGAGGAGCACCGCGCGCTCGTCGAGGAGTTCGTGCGCTTCATGAACTCCTACGACCGCCGGGTCATCACCGAGCTCCGGCAGCGCATGGGGGCCTCGGCCGACGCGATGCAGTACGAGCAGGCCGCGAAGTACCGCGACCAGGTCGAGGCGCTCGAGGCCGTGCTCGAGAAGTCCGCCGTGGTGCTCCGCGACTCGGTCGACCTCGACCTGTTCGGCATCGCGGAAGACGAGCTCGCCGCAGCCGTGCAGCTGTTCTCCGTCCGTGGCGGCCGCATCCGCGGTGTCCGCGGCTGGGTCGTCGACAAGGAGCTCGACATCGGCACCGGCGACCTCGTCGAGCAGATCGTGCAGGGCGTCTACGTCACCGACGAGCCCCCGCGCGAGGTCGTCGTCCCCGAGCTGCCGGAGGACGCCGACGCACTGCAGGAGTGGCTCAGCAAGCGTCGGAACGGGCGCGGCACGAAGCTCAGCACGGCACAGCGCGGCGATCGCGCCGGGCTCGCCCGGACGGCCGCGCAGAACGCCGGGCAGGCGCTCATGCTCTACAAGACCAAGCGTTCGGCCGACTACACCACCCGGGCCGCAGCACTGGCCGACATCCAGGACGCCCTCGGCATGACCGAGGCGCCGCTCCGCATGGAGTGCTACGACATCTCGCACCTGCAGGGCACGAACGTCGTCGCGTCGATGGTGGTGTTCGAGGACGGTCTGCCGCGCAAGGACCAGTACCGCCGGTACTCGATCGCCGAGACCACCGACGACACCGACAGCATGTACCAGGTGCTCTCGAGGCGCCTGGCGCGGCTGGACGAGGACGCCGAGCTGCCGGACGTCCCGGACGTCACGACCGACGAGGTCGTCGAGGGGTCGAAGCCGACGAAACGGTTCGCGTACCGCCCGCAGCTGCTCATCGTCGACGGCGGCCAGCCCCAGGTGCAGGCCGCGAAGCGCGCGATGGACGAAGCCGGCGTGCACGACATCGCCCTGGTCGGCATCGCCAAGCGGCTCGAGGAGCTCTGGCTCCCCGACGACGACTTCCCGGTCATCCTGCCCCGCAACTCCGAGGCGCTCTTCCTCATCCAGCGCATCCGCGACGAGGCGCACCGGTTCGCGATCACCCACCAGCGCAGCAAGCGGAAGCGCGACGTCCGGTCGCGGCTGTCCGAGATCCCCGGTCTCGGCCCGAGTCGCGTCAACGCCCTGCTGAAGCACTTCGGCTCGGTCGCCCGGCTGCGTGAAGCCACGGCAGAGGAGATCGGCGAGGTGAACGGGATCGGCCCGGCGACCGCTGCTGCGGTGGTCTCGAAGCTGGCCCAGACGCCGACGAGCGCGCCGGCGACGAGCGCGTCCAGCGCCCCCGAACCGGACGCCGACGCGATCGCGGACACCGTGACCGAGAACGCAGCCACCCAGCAGACCGCCACCCAGCAGACCGCCACCCACCCCGGAGGCCCGGTGCGGGTCCCCGAGGTGACCGACGACGGTCCGCAGCGACCGTCGTGACGAACCCCGCGCCTCCCGGCCGCCACCGGGCGGTAGCCTGGTCCGGCAGCCGAGACCTCCCCGGGCGACGCGCCCGGGCCGCCACGACGGAGCCCACTCCCAGATGACCGACAGCGCCACCGCGACCACCCACGCGTCGCAGCACGACATCCTCATCGTCACCGGCATGTCCGGGGCCGGGCGGTCCACCGTCGGCAAGGCCCTCGAAGACCTGGGCTGGTACGTCGTCGACAACCTGCCCACGCAGATGCTGGCCCCGCTGACCGAACTGGCCGACCGCGCGGGGGAGAAGATCCCGAAGATCGCCACGGTGGTCGACGTCCGCGGCGGGCGGTTCTTCACCGACCCCGAGCACGCGGTCGAGCAGGTCCGCTCGAGCACCTCCGCGCGGGTCCGGGTGCTGTTCCTCGAAGCCACCGACGCCGTGCTGGTCCGGCGCTTCGAGCAGGTCCGCCGACCCCACCCGCTCCAGGGCGAGGACACCCTGCTCGACGGCATCGCCCGCGAACGGGCGCGTCTCGCCGGCCTGCGCGAGGCGTCCGACGTGGTGATCGACACCTCCGACCTCAACATCCACCAGCTCGCCAACACCGTGATCGAGCACTTCGCCGACGAGCACTTCGTGGGTGTACAGGTCACGCTGATGAGCTTCGGGTTCAAGTACGGTCTGCCCGCCGACGCCGACATGGTGGCCGACGTGCGGTTCCTCCCGAACCCTTACTGGGTGCCGGAACTGCGGCCCCACACCGGGCTGGACCAGCCGGTCTCGGACTACGTGCTGGCCCAGGCCGGAGCCCGTCCGTTCGTCGATCGCTACGCCTCCGTCCTCGAGCCGGTGTTCGAGGGGTACCAGCGCGAGAACAAAAGACACGCTACGATCGCCATCGGCTGTACCGGCGGGAAGCACCGCTCGGTCGCCATCGTCGCCGAGTTGGCGAACCTCCTCCGCGGGATGCCTGGCGTCGCCGTGCGTGTGAAGAACCGAGATCTCGGCCGGGAGTGACCGTCCCTCCGGCCGCTCCCACGCCCGTGCCGCCGGATCTGCGGGAACCACTGAACGAACGTTAGGAATGATGCTGTGCCGTTGACTGCCGAGGTCAAGGACGAACTGGCCAGGGTCGCCGTGAACCGCAACACGGTCCGCGCCGCCGAACTGGCCACGATCCTCCGGTTCGCTGGTGGTCTGCACGTCATCTCGGGCCGCATCGCGGTCGAGGTCGAGCTCGACACCCGGATCATCGTGCACCGGGTCCGCAAGGACCTCGCCGAGCTCTACGGCGTGCGCAGCGAGGCGTCGGTGGGCTCGTCCGCGTCCGCCCGCCGCGGGACCCGCTACCTGGTCCGCGTGCTCGAGGCGGGGGAGACCCTCGCCCGCCAGACCGGCCTGATGGACGCCCGTCGTCGTCCCGTCCGCGGGCTGCCGAACCGCCTCACCACGGGCAACCGTGAGGACCTCGCTGCCATCTGGCGCGGCGCCTTCCTCGCCTCCGGCACCCTGACCGACCCGGGTCGGGCCGCAGCGCTCGAGGTCACCTGCCCCGGCAACGAGGCCGCGATGGCCCTCGTCGGTGCCGCCTCGCGTCTCGGGGTCGCCGCGAAGGGCCGCGAGGTCCGTGGGGTGCACCGCGTCGTCATCCGCGACGGCGAGGCCATCGGTCAGATGCTGACCGTCATGGGCGCAGCGCGCACCACCGCCGACTGGGAGGAGATGCGCCAGCGCCGCGAGGTCCGTGCGACCGCGAACCGCCTGGTCAACTTCGACGACGCGAACCTCCGCCGTTCCGCGCAGGCCGCCGTGGCCGCCTGCGCCCGGGTCGAGCGTGCGCTCGAGATCCTCGGCGACGAGGTCCCCGACCACCTGCAGTACGCCGGCACGCTGCGCCTGCAGCACCGCGACGCGTCGCTCGACGAGCTCGGCCAGCACGCGGACCCGCCCATGACCAAGGACGCCATCGCCGGCCGCATCCGGCGCCTGCTGGCGATGGCCGACAAGCGGGCCTCCGACCTCGGCATCCCGGGCACCGAAGCGAGCGTTCCCGAGGAGCTCGAAGGGGCCTGAGAGCGGTCTGTCGACCCCACGGACGGGAGGCGCGGTGCCAGCTGGCACCGCGCCTCCCGTCCGTTCTCCGGCCCGTTCTCGGACCCGTTCCCGGCCCGGTCGGCGACCGTCCGGACGGACCGTCATCCCGCTCGGGCACGCAGTGTCCGACTGCTAGGGTCGTTACGGCGACGTTACGGGGCGTATCGTCCACCACACGCGGGCCCGCCAGGGTGCGCGACTCCCGAAAGCAGCGCCCCCTGGGCGCTCCACACTCACCAGGAGATCCATTGACCGTCAAGATCGGTATCAACGGCTTCGGCCGCATCGGCCGTAACTTCTTCCGGGCCGCCCTCGCGAAGGGCTCCGACCTCGAGATCGTGGCGGTGAACGACCTCACCGACAACGCGTCGCTCGCCAACCTGCTGAAGTTCGACTCCATCACGGGCCGTCTCGGCGTCTCCGTCGAGCTCGACGGCGACAACATCGTCGTCGACGGCAAGGCCATCAAGGTCCTCGCCGAGCGCGACCCCGCCAACCTGCCCTGGGGCGAGCTGGGTGTCGACATCGTCATCGAGTCGACCGGGTTCTTCACCAAGGCCGCCGATGCGCAGAAGCACATCGACGCCGGCGCCAAGAAGGTCATCATCTCCGCCCCGGCCTCGGGTGACGACGTCACCATCGTGCTCGGCGTGAACGAGGACCAGTACGACGCGGCGAACCACCACATCATCTCGAACGCGTCCTGCACCACGAACAGCCTCGCGCCGCTCGCCAAGGTGTTCCACGACAAGTTCGGCATCGAGCGTGGCCTGATGACGACGGTGCACGCCTACACCGCCGACCAGAACCTGCAGGACGGCCCGCACAAGGACCCCCGTCGTGCCCGTGCCGCCGCGCTGAACATCGTCCCGACCTCGACCGGTGCCGCCAAGGCCATCGGTCAGGTCATGCCGGAGCTCGCCGGCAAGCTCGACGGCTTCGCGCTGCGCGTCCCGGTCCCCACCGGCTCGATCACCGACCTCACCCTCGAGACCAAGTCCGAGGTCACCGTCGACGAGATCAACGCCGCCTACAAGGAGGCCGCAGAAGGTCCCCTCAAGGGCATCCTGCTCTACAGCGAGGACCCGCTGGTGTCGACCGACATCACCACGGACCCGCACTCCTCGATCTACGACTCCGGCCTGACCAAGGTCATCGGCGGCCTCGTGAAGATCACCTCGTGGTACGACAACGAGTGGGGCTACTCGAACCGCCTCGTCGACCTCACCGAGTACGTCGGCGAGCGTCTGTAACACATGGCCCTCCGCACCCTCGAGGACCTCGGCGACCTCGCCGGCAAGCGCGTCGTCGTCCGCTGTGACCTGAACGTCCCGCTCAAGGACGGCACGATCACGGACGACGGCCGCGTCCGCGCGTCGCTGACCACGCTGAACACCCTCGTCAACGCCGGCGCACGCGTCATCGTGATCTCGCACCTGGGCCGCCCCGACGGGGAGCCCAAGCCCGAGTTCTCGCTCGCGCCGGTGGCCCAGCGGCTCTCCGAGCTGCTCGGCAAAGAGGTCACGTTCGTCGGCGAGACCGTCGGCGAGACCGTCGGCGACGAAGCGACCGCCGCGGCCGAGGCCCTCGAGGACGGCGACGTCCTGCTGCTCGAGAACCTCCGCTTCAACCCGGAGGAGACCTCGAAGGACGCCGCCGAGCGCGGTGCCTTCGCGGACCGCCTCGCCGCCCTCGGTGATGCCTTCGTCTCCGACGGCTTCGGTGTCGTGCACCGCAAGCAGGCCTCGGTCTACGAGCTCGCGTCCGCACTGCCCAGTGCGGCCGGTTCGTTGATCGAGACCGAGCTGCGCGTGCTCGAGCGCCTGACCACCTCGCCGGAGCGGCCGTACACGGTCGTGCTCGGCGGGTCGAAGGTCAGCGACAAGCTCGGTGTCATCGACCACATCCTGCCGAAGGTCGACACCCTCTGCATCGGTGGCGGCATGCTCTTCACGTTCCTCGCGGCCCAGGGCCACGGGGTCGCGAAGTCGCTGCTCGAGGCGGACCAGCTCGACGTCGTCCGCGAGTACCTCTCGCGGGCGAAGGAGCTCGGTGTCACCATCGACCTGCCGACCGACGTCGTGGTGGCCTCCGCCTTCGCGGCCGACGCCGACCACGAGACCGTGGCGGCCGACGCCATCGAGTCCTCGTCGTTCGGCACGGACGGCATCGGCCTCGACATCGGCCCGGAGACCGCTGCGCGGTTCGCCTCGGCCGTCTCGGGTTCGAAGACCGTGTTCTGGAACGGCCCGATGGGCGTGTTCGAGTTCCCGGCCTTCGCCGCTGGCACGAAGACCGTCGCGCAGGCGCTCACCGAGGTCGACGGCCTCGGCGTCGTCGGTGGTGGCGACTCCGCTGCCGCCGTGCGGTCGCTCGGATTCTCGGACGACCAGTTCGGCCACATCTCGACCGGTGGCGGTGCGAGCCTCGAGTTCCTCGAGGGCAAGTCGCTGCCCGGTCTCGAAGCACTGGGGTGGACCGCATGAGCCGCACGCCGTTGATCGCGGGCAACTGGAAGATGAACCTGGACCACCTCCAGGCGATCGCCACCGTGCAGAAGCTCGCGTGGACGCTCAAGGACGCCCGGCACGACTTCGACGACGTCGAGGTCGCGGTGTTCCCGCCGTTCACCGACCTGCGGAGCGTGCAGACGCTCATCTCGGCCGACAAGCTGCCGATCCACTTCGGTGCGCAGGACCTGTCGCAGTTCGACTCCGGTGCCTACACCGGTGACGTCTCCGGCGCGTTCCTCGCCGCGCTCGACGCCCAGTACGTCATCGTCGGCCACTCCGAGCGGCGCACGCTGCACGGTGAGACCGACGAGGTCGTCGCGGCGAAGACCGCAGCGGCCGTCAAGCACGGCCTCGTCCCCGTGGTGTGCGTCGGCGAGACCGGCGAGCAGCGCGAGGAGCGCGGCGCCGGTGTCGTGCCGGTCGAGCAGCTCCGCGTCGTGCTCGACGCGGTCAAGCCCGCCGACCTCGTCGTGGCGTACGAGCCCGTCTGGGCCATCGGCTCCGGCCAGGCCGCCACGGCTGAGCAGGCGCAGGACGAGTGCGCGGCCATCCGTCGTGGCATCGCCGCAGCCTGGGGCGACCAGGCTGCTGCCGACACCCGAGTGCTCTACGGCGGCTCGGTCAAGTCGGGCAACATCGCGGGGTTCCTCCGCGAGCCCGACATCGACGGCGCGCTCGTCGGTGGCGCTTCGCTCGACGTGCAGGAGTTCGCGGCCATCGCCCGGTTCCGTCAGCACGTCGGGCTGTAGTCCACAGGCGTCGTCGCGGGCAGTCGTCCGCACCACTCCCGTCCAGGTACCGGCCGTGCTCCGCGCGGCCGGTACACTGGTACGGCTGACTGACACGAAAGGTACGTCGTGGCGATACTCTCCGTCGTGCTGCAGGTCCTGCTCGCAATCACGAGCCTCCTGCTCACGCTCCTCATCCTGCTGCACAAGGGCCGCGGTGGTGGCCTCTCCGACATGTTCGGCGGTGGGGTCACGAGCAACCTCGGTGCGTCCGGCGTGGCCGAGCGCAACCTCAACCGCATCACGGTGATCCTCGGTCTGGTCTGGATCGTCTCCATCATCGTGCTCGGTCTCATCAACAAGTTCACGGCGGGGGTCTGATCCATGGCAAGCGGAGGCAGTGCAATCCGAGGGTCTCGCGTCGGCGCGGGACCGATGGGCGAACAGGACCGCGGGGTCCAGGCAGAGCGCGTGGCGATCTCGTACTGGGACGCCCTCGGCAACGAGGTCGTGCGGTACTTCGCCGCGAACCTGCCCGATGAAGAGATCCCCGAGACGGTGGACTCGCCGTCGAGTGGTCTGCCGGCTGGGCGCGACAAGGAGAACCCTCCCGTGGTCTCCAAGACGGAGCCCTACAAGACCCACCTCGCGTACGTGAAGGAACGCCGCACCGAGGAAGAGGCAGCGCAGCTCCTCGAGGACGCGCTCCAGCAGCTCCGAGAGCGTCGCGGCACCGCGGCGAAGAAGAGCTAGCGCACACACGCTGACGAAGGCCCCTGCACCGATGGTGCGGGGGCCTTCGTGCGTGCGGTGCACGGGTCGCTCGGTCGCCGAGTGGTCACGACACGCCGCGTGCGGTGCGCGGTGGTGGCGCGAACTGTCGGTTGCAGGCGCCGCAACCGACAGTTCGTGACCACTCGGCGTCGCCCGGCGGGCAGTCGTGACCGCTCGGCGCCGAAGAGCCGCGTCCGGGTGCCGCGCGGAGTGCCGGGCGCCCGAGGGGTCACGACACGCCGCGTGCGGAGCGCGGTGGTGGCACGAACTGTCGCCTGCGGCGCCCGCGGCCGACAGTTCCTGACCACTCGGCGTCGTTCCGGCGGGGTGTCACGACCACTCGGCGTCGCTCGGCGCCGAGGCGCCGCGCGGAGCGGCGGTTCGCCGAGTGGTCACGACACGCCGCGTCCGGTGCGTCGTGGTGGCACGTTCTGTTGCCTGCGGCGCCCGCGGCCGACAGTTCGTGCCCCCTCGACGCAGGCGCTCGGGCGCGGCGCGCAGTGGGCGCGACCACAGACGGACGGGAGGCCCGGTGCCAGCTGGCACCGGGCCTCCCGTCCGTCAGGAGCGCGCGTCTAGTACGTCGACGCGATCAGGTTCTCGGGGACGTCGCGTGCGGCGTCCTGGTCCACGAAGAAGACGGTGCGCTTGCGACCCTGCACGCCACCGACGGGGACGTCCTCGATCGACGCACCCGCGAGGGCCAACCCGAGGACCGAAGCCTTCTCGGCACCGGAGAGGATCACCCAGACGCGCTGCGAGGCGTTGATCACCGGGAAGGTGACGGTCAGACGCTGCGGCGGCGGCTTGGGGGAGTCGTCGACCGACACGACGGCGCGGTCGGTCACGGTGAGCTGCGGGAACTCCGGGAAGAGCGAGGCGGTGTGCCCGTCAGGGCCGACACCGAGCAGCGTGATGTCGAAGCGCGGAGCGACGGCACCTTCGGGCGCGGCGTCCTGCAGCTCGCGCTCGTACTGGGTCGCGGCGGCCTCGATGTCGAGCCCGCCGTCCGACGCCGGCATCGGGTGGATGTTCGACGCGGGGATGTCGACGTGGTCGAAGAAGTCGGTCTGCGTGCCGATCGTGTTGCGGTCGGCGTCGTCCGACGGGACCCAGCGCTCGTCGACCCACCAGACGTGCACCTTCGACCAGTCGACGCTCTCGCGCGCCGGCGACTGGCCGATCGCGGCGAGGACGAGGGAGGACACCGAGCCACCGCTGATCGCGATGTCGGCGCGCTCCTGCTCGTCGAGCACGTCGATGATCTTGGTGATGAAGCGTGCGGCGACCGAAGCGCCGAGGGCCTGCTTGTCCGGGTGCACGAGCACCCGCCGTTCGTTGGTCACGTGACTCCCGTGTTCGTGGCGGCCGACCGGTCGTCCGACCGCCTTCGGTCCGGTCGGGCCGCCTGCACCAGACAGGCGGCCCGACCGTGTGGGGTGTTGATCAGCGGGCGATGGTCTCGCGCAGCTGGGGCACCCCGTGCTTGACGACGTCTCCGAAGAGGACGTCCGGGTCGAGTCTACGGAGTTCCTCGGCCAGGCAGTCGCGCAGGTTGCGGCGTGGCAGCGACAGGTCGTGCGTCGGCTGCCCGGGCATCGAGAGCGTGGCGACGTCCACCAGGGAACGCTCGAGCTCGATGGTGCCGGACTCGCGCACGAGCTTCACGCCGTGGATGCCGCTCGACCCCGTCGCGCGCGGCGACGTGACGACGGACACCGGCACCTGGAGCTGCAGCTGCAGCCAGGCGGCGAGGAGGATCGTCGACGGGCTGTCGGACGCTCCGGAGACCTCGACCGCGGTGATCGGCTCGTACGGCGGCTGGTCGAGCGCCGCGGCGAGCTGGTTCCGCCACAGGGTCAGACGGGTCCACGCGAAGTCGGTGTCACCCGGTACGTAGGACGCACCGAGCGCCTCGATCGCGCCGTTCGGGTCCTTCTGTGCGGCCGCGTCGGTGATCCGGCGCTGCGCGATGCGGCCGAGGGCGGACGCCGCGGGCTGCTCGGGAGCGGTCTGCGGCCACCAGGCCACGACGGGTGCGTCCGGCAGCAGGAGGCCGGTGACCAGGCTCTCCTCGTCGGTCGCGGTCTCGCCGTACGCACGGAGGACGATGACCTCGCTCGCACCCGCGTCACTGCCGACGCGGATCTGTGCGTCGAGGCGACCGGGGGACTTCGTGTCACCGCTGTTCTTCGAGACGATGATCACTCGCATCGGGTGCTCGCGGGACGCCTCGTTGGCCGCCTCGATCGCCTCTTCCTCGTGGCCGAGGGCCGTCGAGATGATGAGGGTCAGCACGCGGCCGAGGGCGACGGCGCCGCCCTCTTCACGGATGCGGACGAGCTTCTTCTGGATCTTCGACACCGTGGTGTCGGGCATGTCGATCTTCACGGACGCCTCCAGGTCCGACCGTCGCGGGCGAGCAGGGCGTCGGCGGATGCCGGGCCCCACGTGCCGGGACGGTACTGCTCGGGCTGGCCCTGCGTGGCCCAGAACTCCTCGATGGGGTCGAGGATCTTCCAGGACAGCTCGACCTCCTGGTGCCGCGGGAACAGCGGCGGATCACCGAGGAGCACGTCGAGGATGAGTCGCTCGTACGCCTCGGGGGATGCTTCGGTGAACGCGTGGCCGTAGCCGAAGTCCATCGTCACGTCGCGCACCTGGGTGCCGACGCCGGGGACCTTCGAGCCGAAGCGGAGCGTGACGCCCTCGTCCGGCTGGACGCGGATCACCAGGGCGTTCTGGCCGAGCGGGGACTGCGTGTTGCCGTAGACGTCCTCGGGGACGCGCTTGAACACGATCGCGATCTCGGTCACACGACGGCCCAGACGCTTGCCGGCGCGCAGGTAGAACGGGACGCCCTGCCAGCGACGCGTGGCGATGTCGAGCTTGATCGCCGCGTAGGTCTCGGTACCGGACTCGGGGTTCATCCCGGCCTCTTCGAGGAAGCCGAGCACCTTCTCGCCGCCCTGCCAGCCGCCGTCGTACTGCCCGCGGGCAGTGGCGGTCGACAGGTCCTCCGGCAGACGGACGGCGGAGAGCACCTTCTCCTTCTCGGCACGCAGGTCTGCGGCCTTGAACGAGACGGGTTCCTCCATCGCGGTGAGCGCGAGGAGCTGCAGCAGGTGGTTCTGGATGACGTCGCGCGCAGCACCGATGCCGTCGTAGTACGCGGCACGCCCGGCGACGCCGATGTCCTCGGCCATCGTGATCTGCACGTGGTCGACGTAGTTCGAGTTCCAGATGGGTTCGTACATCTGATTCGCGAACCGGAGCGTCAGCAGGTTCTGGACGGTCTCCTTGCCGAGGTAGTGGTCGATGCGGAACACGTCGTCGGGCGCGAAGACGCTCTCGACGATCGCGTTGAGCTCGCGGGCGGTGCGGAGGTCGGAGCCGAACGGCTTCTCGACGACCACGCGGCTCCAGGAGCCCTCGCGCTTCTCGGTCAGCCCAGACAGCTTCAGCTGCTCGGTGACGACCGGGAACATCTTCGGCGGGATGGACAGGTAGAACGCGTGGTTGCCCAGCGTCCCGCGCTCGGCGTCGAGGTCGTCGACGGTGCGCTTGAGCTCGCGGAACGCCTCGGGGTCGTCGAACGAGCCCTGGACGAAGCGGATGCCCTGTTCGAGCTGACGCCAGACGTCCTCGTCGAACGGGGTGCGCGAGTGCTCCTTGACGGCGTCGTGGACGAGCTGGGAGAAGTCTTGGTCCTCCCAGTCGCGACGAGCGAACCCGACGAGCGCGAACCCCGGGGGCAGGAGCCCCCGGTTGGCCAGGTCGTAGACCGCGGGCATCAGCTTCTTGCGTGACAGGTCGCCCGTCACGCCGAAGATGATGAGCGTGCTCGGTCCCGCGATCCGGTTCAGTCGACGATCCGTCGGCAGCCGGAGCGGGTTGCGCTCCGGGGTGATTGCCACCGGTGACATGAGTCGGTGAACTCCTTACGAGTCAGTGGGAGACGGCGGACGCGATCGCCGCGGTGGCGGCGTGGACGTCCGACGTGGTGAGGGTGAGGACCGGCCGGCCGTGCTCGGCGAGGACACTCGCGTCGCCGGCGGCCTGGGCCCGGAGGAGCTGCCCGAACGTGAACGGCCGACCCGGGATCGCCAGGTCGTCCGCTTCGTCGGCCACGATCTGCAGGAACACTCCCGTGGCGGGGCCGCCCTTGTGGTACTGGCCGGTCGAGTGCAGGAACCGCGGGCCGTACCCGAAGGTGACGGGGCGCTCCGTGCGCGCAGCGATCGCGTCGCGCAGCGACTCGAGGCCGCTGTTCGTGGTGCGGTCGACGTACGCCTGCACCGACACGTAGCCGGTCGGGTCGAGTGCGGACAGGAGGCCCGACACGGCTTCCGAGAGCGTCGCACCGACCGCGAGTCCGGGCGTCGCGTGCACGGCGATGCCGTCCTCGGAGAACGCCGGCTCCGCCGGAGCGGGGCGGTCGTCGAGGAGCGCGCGGGTAGCGACCTTGGCGGCCTCGACGTCGGGCTGGTCGAACGGGTTGATGCCGAGCAGGCGACCGGCGACCGCGACGGCGTACTCCCAGACGAGGATCTGGCCACCGAGCGTGCCGGTGATCTCGACCTCGCCCTCGGCGACGTGACGCTCGTCCTCGCGCGAACCGACCAGGCGGATGACCTGGACGTCGGGCAGGCCGGCGGTGACCTCGGGGGAGTCCGTGTGCAGCACGACGGGCAGCAGGCCGCGGCCGTCCTTGCCGGTCGACTCCGCGATCAGCTGTTCGACCCAGTCGCCGAAACCGACGATGTGCGTACCGTCGGGCACGATGGCGATCTTGTCGCGGAGCGGCTCCGTGCCGGCGAGGACCGCACCGAGCACGAGCCCGGGGTTCTCGTCCAGGTCGACCGAGAGCAGCGCGGAGATCGCGTCGGCCTCGTCGAGGAGCTCGGCGATGTCCGCTCCCGCGAGCCCGGACGGCACGAGGCCGAAGGCGGTGAGCGCGGAGTAGCGGCCGCCGACCGTGGGGTCGGCGGTGAAGACGCGGTAGCCGGCGTCGATCGCAGCGGCCTCGAGCGCGGAGCCCGGGTCGGTGACGACGACGATGCGGCGCGCCGGGTCGATGCCGGCGTCGCGGAAGGCCTGCTCGTAGACACGGCGCTGCGAATCGGTCTCGAGCGTCGAGCCGGACTTCGACGAGACCACGAGCACGGTGCGCTCGAGGTCGGTCGTCACGGCCGCGCGGACCTGTGCGGGGTCGGTCGAGTCGAGGACCGTGAGGGGCACGCCGGCGGTGCGCGTGATGACCTCGGGTGCGAGAGACGAGCCGCCCATGCCGGCGAGGACGACGTGGTCGACCCCTTCGGCACGGAGCGACTCGCACAGCGCGGTCACCTCGGCGACGAGCGGGCGGGAGACCGAGACGGCCTCCACCCAGCCGAGGCGCTTCGACGCCTCGGCCTCGGCGGTGGTTCCCCACAGATCGGCGTCCTGGGCGGTGATGCCCGAGGCCACCAGGTCAGCGACGAGCCGCGGGACCACCTGTTCGATGGCCCGCGCGGCGTCGCCGCTGGCTGCGATGGAAACCGTCACTACTTGGCGCCCTCGAGCGCTGCCTTGACGGTGTCGACGAGCTCGCCCCAGGAGACGTTGAACTTGTCCACGCCCTCCTTCTCGAGCAGTGCGACGACCTCGTCGTAGTCGACGCCCTGCGCGGCGAGCTGGTCGAGGACCTGCTGCGCCTGGTCGAACGTGCCGGCGATGGCGTCGCCGTGGATCTCACCGTGGTCGAACGTGGCGTCGAGCGTCTTGCCCGGCATCGTGTTGACGGTGTTGGGGGCGGCGAGCTCGGTCACGTAGAGCGTGTCGGGGAGCGACGGGTCCTTGACACCGGTCGAGGCCCAGAGCGGACGCTGCGTGTTGGCGCCGGACTCGAGCAGGCCGAGGGCACGCTCGGAGGCGAACGCCTCGGTCCAGACCTGGTAGGCGAGCTGCGCGTTGGCGATGCCGGCCTTCGACTTGAGGGCCTTGGCCTCGTCGGTGCCGACGGCGTCCAGGCGCTTGTCGATCTCGGAGTCGACGCGCGACACGAAGAAGGACGCGACCGAGTGGATCTTGGAGAGGTCGTGGCCGGCGGCCTTGGCCTTCTCGAGCCCACCGAGGTACGCGTCGATGACGGCGCGGTAGCGCTCGAGCGAGAAGATCAGGGTGACGTTGACGGAGATGCCGGCGCCGATGACCTCGGTGATCGCCTCGAGACCCTCGAGCGTCGCCGGGATCTTGATGAGGACGTTCTCCTTGCCGACCTTCTCGAACAGGAACTTGGCCTGCTCGACGGTCTTGGCGGTGTCGTGCGCGAGGCCCGGCTCGACCTCGATCGAGACGCGGCCGTCGAAGCCCTTGGTCTCGTCGTAGATCGGCTTGAAGACGTCGGAAGCGTTCGCGACGTCCTGCGTGGTGATCGCGAAGATCGCGTCGGTGACGTCGGTGCCCGCAGCGGCGAGCTCCTTGACCTGCGAGTCGTAGCGCTCGCCCTTGGCGAGGGCCGACGCGAAGATCGTCGGGTTCGTCGTCACGCCGACGACGTTCTTCTGCTCGATGAGCTCGGTGAGCTTGCCGGTCTCGAGGAGCTCGCGGGAGAGGTCGTCGAGCCAGATGCTCACGCCGACCGCGGAGAGGGCGGCGGTGGGGGTGTTCTCAGCCATGTGTTTCTCTTCTTCTTTCATCGACGGGTCCGTGAGGACCGTGAGTCGGGGTTTCGGGGACGGGAGGCCCGTGGCGGAACCGAGCCGGGCCTCCCGGAAGAAGGGCCGGATCCGGAAACCGGACCCGGCCCTTGCAGGTCAGGAAGCTGCGATCGATTCCTTCGCGGCGGCCACGACGTGCTCCGTCGTGAAGCCGAACTCCTTGAAGAGCGTCTGGTAGTCGGCCGAGGCACCGAAGTGCTCGATCGAGACGCTGCGGCCCTTGTCGCCGACGATGTCGCGCCAGCTCATGGCGATGCCGGCCTCGACCGACACGCGAGCGGTGACGTTCTTCGGG
The DNA here is from genome assembly GCF_003234665.1 of Curtobacterium sp. MCLR17_059. Taxonomy (NCBI): domain Bacteria; kingdom Bacillati; phylum Actinomycetota; class Actinomycetes; order Micrococcales; family Microbacteriaceae; genus Curtobacterium; species Curtobacterium sp. MCLR17_059. The sequence goes on from NZ_QKSU01000002.1 coordinate 349,932, forward strand.
AGCACCTGGTCCTGGTAGTTCTCGGACTGGGCGCGGAACCACTCGATCGACGGCGCGCTCACGACGCGGGCGTTGATGCCCTCGGCCTTGAGCTGCTCGCGAGCATCGACCGCGATCTGGACCTCGGAACCGGTCGCGATGAGGATGACGTCCGGGGTGCCGTTGGGCGCCTCGGCCAGGATGTACGCACCCTTGGCGACGTTCTTCGCCGAAGCGAAGACCTCGCCGGACGCGTCACCCTCGCCACGCTCGAACACGGGGAGGTTCTGACGGCTCAGCGCGATGCCGGCCGGGCGGTCGGTGTGCTTGAGCATCTCGAGCCACGCGTACGCGACCTCGTTGGCGTCGGCCGGGCGGACGACGTCGAGACCGGGGATCGCACGGAGCGACGAGACCTGCTCGATCGGCTGGTGCGTCGGGCCGTCCTCGCCGAGGGCGATGGAGTCGTGGGTCCAGACGTAGATCGCCGGCGCCTGCATGAGCGCGGCGAGACGGACCGCCGGACGCATGTAGTCGCTGAAGATGAGGAACGTGCCACCGAAGGGGCGGGTGTTCCCGTGCAGGACGATGCCGTTGAGGATCGAGCCCATGGCGTGCTCGCGGATGCCGAAGTGCAGCACGCGGCCGTACGGGTCGGTGCTCCACGTCGACGTCGAGGCCTCGGCCGGACCGAAGGACTTGGCGCCCTCGATCGTGGTGAGGTTCGACTCGGCGAGGTCGGCCGAACCGCCCCAGAACTCGGGCATCAGCGGCGCGATGGCGTTGATGACCTTGCCGGAAGCGGCACGGGTCGAGACGGCCTTGTCGGTCGGGAAGACCGGGAGCGCTGCTTCGAGGCCCTCCGGGAGCTCCTTCGACTGGACACGGTCGAACAGCGCCTTCTTGTCGGCGTTGGCCGCGGCCCACGCGTCGAAGGACTTCTGCCACTCGGCGTGCTCGGCCTGGCCCTTGGCGACGGCGCCGCGGGTGTACTCGAGGACCTCGGGGGCGACCTCGAAGGTCTTGTCGGTGTCGAAGCCGAGGATCTCCTTGAGACCCTTGATCTCGTCGGCGCCGAGCGCCGAACCGTGGATCTTGCCCGAGTTCTGCTTGGTCGGCGACGGCCAGCCGATGATCGTCTTGAGGACGATGAGCGACGGCTTGTCGGTGACCTGCTTGGCGGCCTCGATCGCGGCGTGGAGCTCCTCGACGTCCTCGGAGTACTCGCCGGTCTTCTTCCAGTCGACGATCTGGACGTGCCAGCCGAGCGCCTCGTAGCGGTCGGCGACGCTCTCCGAGAACGCGATGTCGGTGTTGTCCTCGATCGAGATCTGGTTCGAGTCGTAGAACGCGATCAGGTTGCCGAGCTGCTGACGGCCGGCGAGCGAGCCGGACTCGTTCGTCACGCCTTCCTGCATGTCACCGTCGCCGGCGATCACGTAGGTGTAGTGGTCGAACGGCGACTGGCCGGCCGGGGTCTCCGGGTCGAACAGGCCGCGCTCGAAGCGCTGGGCGTAGGCGAAGCCAACCGAGGACGCGAGGCCCTGGCCGAGCGGGCCCGTGGTGATCTCGACACCGTCGGTGTGGCCGTACTCCGGGTGACCCGGGGTCTTCGAGCCCCACTTGCGCAGGTGCTGCAGGTCGTCGATCTCGAGCCCGTAGCCGTGCAGGTAGAACTGCACGTACTGGAGGATCGAGGCGTGACCGGCGGAGAGGATGAAGCGGTCGCGGCCGATCCAGGTGGAGTCGCTCGGGTCGCGACGCATCACCTTCTGGAAGAGCAGGTGGGCGAGCGGAGCGAGGCTCATCGCGGTGCCGGGGTGACCGTTGCCGGCGGCCTCGACCGAGTCGGCGGCGAGAACGCGGGCCGTGTCGACGGCCTTCCGGTCGATGGCGTCCCAGGTGAATTCAGCCACTTGGATGTTGACCCTTCTTGATGCGACATGTGCGAGGGCTCGTGCCATCGCACGGACATGTGGCCATCCCGGGGCCGAGTCGTGTCGCCGTCTAGCGGCGGCCGACCGGCTCATCGCGGCCGACGTCATCGGGGCGCGCACTGCGGGAGGGCGTGTCCAGCATAGTGACCCGGTACTCAGAAGGGGTTCAGGTGACCCCCGATGTTCACACCGGGGTGGCCGTCGACGGTCGATCCGGGCGTGTCGAGCGCGTCCGGATCACGCCGGGATGTCGGAGCGGGGCACCGTCGCGGCGCATCCATCCCGTAAACTGATCGGGACCCGTGGACATTCCGGGTCAGCGCATGCCCGGACGCCGTCGCAGTCGTCCACCGAGTGTGCGAGCTGATGCGAACAGACTGAGGTTCTCTTGCCGACTGCCACCGTGACCCGGCCCGACACCGATCGACCCCGATCGCCGCTGTCCCGCAAGGTCCGTGCGTACGTCTCGTTGACGAAGCCGCGCGTGATGGAGCTGCTGCTCGTCACCACGGCGCCGACGATGTTCCTCGCCGAACGCGGCGTCCCCGACCTGTGGCTCGTCTTCTGGACGATGCTCGGCGGAGCGATGTCGGCCGGTTCGGCGTCGGCCTTCAACTGCTACATCGACCGCGACATCGACCGCCTGATGAAGCGGACCAGCACCCGCCCGCTCGTCACCGGCGAGCTGTCCGACCGCGAGGCCCTCGTGTTCTCGTGGGTGCTCGGCATCCTGTCGACCGCGGTGCTCGGGTTCCTGGTGAACTGGCTCGCCGCGGCGCTGAGCGTCATCGCCATCCTCATCTACGTGTTCGTCTACACGCTGTGGCTCAAGCGCCGCACCCCGCAGAACATCGTCTGGGGCGGCTCGGCCGGCTGCATGCCCGTGCTCATCGGCTGGGCGGGCGTCACCGGGTCGCTGACCTGGACCCCGGTCATCCTGTTCATGGTGATCTTCCTGTGGACGCCGCCGCACTACTGGCCGCTGTCGATGAAGTACCGCGACGACTACGACGCGGCCGACGTGCCGATGCTCGCCGTGGTCCGTGGCCGCACCGTCGTCGGCCTGCAGGTCGTGCTCTACGCGTGGGCGACGCTCGTCTGCTCGCTCCTGCTCATCCCGGTCGGGCACATGGGGCCGCTCTACACGGTCGTCGCGCTGGCCGGCGGCATCTGGTTCGTCGTCGAGTCGCACCGCCTGTACTCGCGGGCCATCCAGCACGTCGAGCACGTGCAGCCGATGCGGGTCTTCCACAGCTCGATCACGTACCTGACGTTGCTCTTCATCGCCGTGGGCATCGACCCGCTGCTGCCGCAGGTCTTCACCTTCTAGGCGGTCGAGCGGGCGCCCGCGCGCTCGGTCCGCACGACGCCGTCGTGTCCAGTCGACACCGTCGTGTCCTGTTGACGCCGTCGTGTCCTGTTGACGCCGTCGTGTCTGCACGACGCCGCCACCCCGCCGAGACGCCGCCGAACCCGGCGGCGTCTCGCGCGTTCGGCGGCGTACCGGCAAGGACACCGGCGTCCTGCGTCGGCCACGAGGCGGCCTGGAGGCGCGGTGCGGGCCCGCCACGGGCCTCCCGTCCGGCGCGACCGCCGTCGGCCGCGGGGCGGACGCGCGTCGCTGCGGACCGCGCGTGGTGCGGATGTCGAGCGACGAAGTCGATGTCGTGCGACGTCCGAGCCCACCCGTTCAGGCCCACCACGAACGCGACACCCCACGAGTCGATCGACTCGTGGGGTGTCGGAGAACGGGTGTCGAGCGCGCGACGCGCCCGGGCGTCAGGCGTCGATGGGTTCCCGGACGGCGTCTCGGCCGGCCGAGGCCCGCGTCGACAGCACCACGGCGGTCACCGCACCGACGAGCAGCCCGGCGAGCACCATGTGCGTGCCGACGAGCCCGACGGGCAGACCCGTTCGCGCCTGCGTGAGCCCGACAGCGATCTGCAGGAACTCGACGACGAGCAGCAGCAGTGGCCACTTGCTCGGGCGGCCCAGGCGGACGGCTCCGATGACGAGCACCAGGGTCAGGGCGAAGAGGGCGTACGCGGGCCAGGCGTGCACGTGCTCCATGACCGCGGGGTCGAACCCGGTGCGGTGCAGGCGTCCACCGTCGACCGCGGCGTCGGCTCCGGCGTGCGGGCCGCTGCCGGTGGTCAGGATGCCGACGAGCACGGTCACGACGACCGCGGCGACGGTGCCGCGGACGACACCCGTGTACCAGCGCGGGACGAGCCGCTGGGCGGTCCGCGGGCCGTGCGTCGTGCGGTAGACCAGCGCAGCGGTCACCGAGGTGAGGGCGGCGGAGACGACGAAGTGGAGCCCGACCACGAAGGGGTTCAGGTTCGTCCAGACGCTCATGCCGCCGATGACGGCCTGGACCGGGATCGCGACGCCCTGAGCGAACGCGAGCCAGAAGAGTTCGGGGCGCGTGCGGAGCATTCGGACGACCGCGAGGAACATCGCGACGGCCACGATCACGAGCACGAAGGTGAGCAGACGGTTGCCGAACTCGATGATGCCGTGGATGCCCATCTCCGGCGTGGAGACCAGCGAATCCGCCGTGCACTTGGGCCAGGTGGGGCATCCGAGGCCCGAGGCGGTGAGGCGCACCAGGCCTCCGGTGCCGATCAGCACGACCTCGACCACGAAGGACGCCCAGGCCAGTGCGACCACACGACGGTCGACCACGCGGGGGAGCGACCACCACCGTCCGGTCCGGAGATCCTGCTCGACGGGGGATCCGACGCGTGTCACGAGGGTGGTGCCTTCCTGTTGTTCCGTGCAGTGAACCTGTAGGATTCGAGGGTTCAGCAGCAGTCAAGTCTAGGCAGGCGCCGGCTCCGAATGGGCCGAGATCGCCGATCAACCCACGGACTGCGTGGAACCATTGTCGTTGCGAGGGAGCAGCACCCGGTCCGCATGTCAGCGGTCCGCGGTGGAATGGCGTCCAGACGCCACGGGTTCACACCTGTAACGCTGTCCCGCGAGAAGGAAACGAGGAGACCATGTCCGACGTGCTCATCGACCGTCCCGAGCTCGAAGGGCTCGGCCAATACGAGTTCGGCTGGTCCGACTCCGACTCGGCAGGGTCTTCCGCCCGTCGTGGGATCTCGGAAGAGGTCGTCACCGACATCTCGAACCTCAAGGACGAGCCCGAGTGGATGCTGAAGAACCGCCTCAAGGGGCTGTCGCTCTTCGGCCGCAAGCCGATGCCGACGTGGGGTGCCGACCTGACGGGCATCGACTTCGACAACATCAAGTACTTCGTGCGCTCCACGGAGAAGCAGGCGCAGTCGTGGGAGGACCTCCCCGAGGACATCCGTGCGACCTACGAGAAGCTCGGCATCCCCGAGGCCGAGCGTCAGCGCCTCGTCGCCGGCGTCGCCGCGCAGTACGAGTCCGAGGTCGTCTACCACCAGATCCGCGAGGACCTGGAGCAGCAGGGCGTCATCTTCATGGACACCGACACGGCGCTCCGTGAGCACCCGGAGCTGTTCGAGGAGTACTTCGGCACCGTGATCCCGGCCGGCGACAACAAGTTCGCCGCGCTGAACACGGCCGTCTGGTCCGGTGGCTCGTTCGTCTACGTCCCGAAGGGCGTCCACGTCGAGATCCCGCTGCAGGCCTACTTCCGGATCAACACCGAGAACATGGGCCAGTTCGAGCGGACGCTGATCATCGCGGACGAGGACTCGTACGTCCACTACATCGAGGGCTGCACCGCCCCGATCTACAAGTCCGACTCGCTGCACTCGGCCGTCGTCGAGATCATCGTGAAGAAGAACGCCCGCGTTCGGTACACGACGATCCAGAACTGGTCGAACAACGTCTACAACCTCGTCACCAAGCGTGCGATCGCACACGAGGGCGCGACGATGGAGTGGATCGACGGCAACATCGGGTCCAAGGTCACGATGAAGTACCCGTCGATCTACCTCGCCGGCGAGCACGCCAAGGGCGAGACGCTCTCCGTCGCCTTCGCGGGCCCCGGTCAGCACCAGGACGCCGGCGCGAAGATGATCCACATGGCGCCGTACACGACGTCGTCGATCGTCTCGAAGTCGATCGCCCGTGGTGGCGGTCGTGCAGGCTACCGCGGTGAGGTCCGGGTCGACCCGGCCGCGCACCACGCCGCCAACACCGTGCGCTGCGACGCCCTGCTGGTCGACACGATCAGCCGGAGCGACACCTACCCCGCGATCGACATCCGTGTCGACGACGTGCAGCTGGGACACGAGGCCACGGTCTCGCGTGTCAGCGAGGAGCAGCTCTTCTACCTCATGTCCCGCGGCATGGCCGAGGACGAGGCGATGGCGATGATCGTCCGTGGCTTCATCGAGCCGATCGCCCGCGAGCTCCCGATGGAGTACGCACTCGAACTCAACAAGCTCATCGAGATGAGCATGGAAGGATCCGTCGGCTAGATGTCCAGCACCACCCCTCCCCACATCGACCAGCCGATCGAGCCCGCTGCCGCAGCGCAGGGCGGCACCCAGCACGGCGCCGGAGCCCACTCCGACGGCGGCTGGGACGCCCCCGACAAGAAGGTGCCGGTCCAGACCCGCTCCGAGCGGTTCCAGTCCGGCGACGTCGAGGCGTTCCCGAAGGTCACCGGCCGAGAGGTCAACTGGAAGTTCGCGCCGCTCGCCAAGCTCCAGCCGCTGCTGGACGGCGCGCTGGACGGATCCGCCTACCCGTACCTCGCCCGCCAGTCCGAGGGCGCCGACGTCGAGTGGGGTCGTAGCGACGACCCCCGCGTCGGCTCCGCCGGCCTGCCCGAGGACCGCGCCTCGGCCGCAGCCTGGACCGCGCGTGACGCGGTCCTGGCGATCACGATCAAGGCCACCGAGGCGCACGAGTTCATCACCGTGACCCGTTCCGACTTCGGGTCGCAGCCCCGCGCTGCGCACACGGTGATCACGGCCGAGCCGAATTCCCAGGGCATCGTCGTGCTCGACAACCGCGGCAGCGCCCTGCTGAGCGAGAACATCGAGATCGTCGCGCAGCAGAACGCACGACTGACCGTCGTCAGCCTGCAGGACTGGGACGACGACGCCGTGCACGTCTCGACCCACTTCGCGGAGGTCGGCCGCGATGCCTTCCTCAAGCACGTCGTGGTCTCGCTCGGCGGCGACGTCATCCGCGTCAACCCCTCGACGCACCTCGGTGCGCAGGGCGCCGACACGGAGATGTACGGCGTGTACTTCGCCGACGCCGGCCAGTACATCGAGCAGCAGGTCTACGTGAACCACGACGCGCCGAACACGCGCGGTCGGGTCAACTACAAGGGCGCCCTGCAGGGCCAGGGCGCGCACACCGTCTGGATCGGTGACGTCCTGATCGGCCGCGCCGGTGACGGCACCGACTCGTACGAGCAGAACCGCAACCTCGTGCTGACGGACGGCACCCGTGCCGACAGCATCCCGAACCTCGAGATCGAGACGGGCAACATCGAGGGCGCCGGCCACGCGAGTGCGACCGGTCGCTTCGACGACGAGCAGCTGTTCTACCTGCAGTCCCGCGGAGTCCCGGAAGAAGAAGCCCGGCGCCTCGTCGTGCTCGGCTTCCTGGTCGAGGTCATCCAGAAGATCGGTGCACCCGAGCTCGAGGAACGCCTCATCGCCGCGGTCGAGCAGGAGCTGGCCGAGGGCCGTTCGGTCATCGCCGCACCGGCCGAGGCGGGCGACGCACAGGCCGCCGCAGGGCAGTCCGACGGCGCGGAGGCCACCGCCTGATGGCCGAGAAGGTCTGCGCCGAAGCCGACATCGCGGTGGACAGCCCGATGCGGGTGGTCGTCGACGGCACGGCGGTCGCGATCGTGAAGGACTCGTCCGGCACGGTCCACGCCATCGGCGACACCTGCACGCACGGCGACATCTCGCTGGCCGAGGGCTTCGTCGAGGGTGACTCGCTGGAGTGCTGGGCCCACGGGTCCCGCTTCTCGCTGGCCACCGGCAAGCCGCAGAACTTCCCGGCCTACGAGCCCGTCCCGGTCTTCCGGGTCGAGGTCCGCGACGGCGACGTCTACGTCGACGTGCAGGACGTCGTCCCGGTCGACTGAGCACCCCCAACACTTCCCGCGGCTGACGCCGCACACAGCTGCAACCGAAGGAACGCAATGTCCACTCTGGAAATCCGTGACCTCAAGGTCTCGATCGACACCGATCAGGGCACCAAGGAGATCCTGAAGGGTGTCGACCTCACCATCAACGAGGGTGAGATCCACGCGATCATGGGGCCGAACGGCTCCGGCAAGTCCACCCTGGCGTACACCATTGCCGGTCACCCCCGGTACCACGTCGTCGGTGGCACGATCACCCTCGACGGCGAGGACGTCCTCGCGATGAGCGTCGACGAGCGTGCCCGTGCCGGCATGTTCCTGGCGATGCAGTACCCGGTCGAGATTCCCGGCGTCACGGTGTCGAACTTCCTGCGCACCGCCAAGACGGCGATCGACGGCGAGGCTCCGGCGCTCCGTGGATGGATCAAGGAACTCCGCCAGTCGATGGCCGACCTGAAGATGGACTCGTCGTTCGCCGAGCGCAACGTCAACGAGGGCTTCTCCGGTGGCGAGAAGAAGCGCCACGAGATCATGCAGCTCGAGCTCCTCAAGCCGAAGTTCGCCGTCCTCGACGAGACCGACTCCGGCCTCGACGTCGACGCGCTGAAGATCGTCTCCGAGGGCGTCAACCGCGCCAAGGCCGCGACCGGCCTCGGCGTGCTGCTCATCACGCACTACACGCGCATCCTCCGCTACATCAAGCCGGACTTCGTGCACGTGTTCGTCGCCGGCAAGATCGCGGAGCAGGGCGGCCCCGAGCTCGCCGACCGCCTCGAGAACGAGGGCTACGACCGCTACGTGCAGGTCGCCGCCGCCGAGGCGCAGGCCTGATGATCGCCGCACTCGCTCCCGACAAGTTCGACGAGGTCGTCGAGGGCCTGAAGGAGGTCCAGGACCCGGAGCTCGGCGTGAACATCGTCGACCTCGGCCTGATCTACGACCTCGCCTGGGACGACGACGCCAACGCGCTCGTCATCAGCATGACGCTCACGAGCGCCGGTTGCCCCCTGACCGACGTCATCGAGGGTGACACCGCGAACGCCCTCGACGGCATCGTGGACGCCTTCCGGATCAACTGGGTCTGGATGCCGCCGTGGGGTCCGGAACGGATCACCGACGACGGCCGCGAGATGATGCGCGCCCTCGGGTTCGCGATCTAGTCGCGACCCACCACGGACGGGAGGCGCGGTGCCAGCTGGCACCGCGCCTCCCGTCCGTCTGTGCGCACGCCACGCGCGGGGCGCGTCGCCGAGTGGTCGCGACCGCCCGCTCACGTTCGCCGAGTGGTCACGTTCTGTCGGCTGACAGCGCTCCAGGCGACGGAATGCGACCACTCGGCGTCCGGGTGGCGGGGAGTCGTGACCGACCGAAACCCCGGCCCGGCCCCGCACGGACTGTTCATCCCCGCACCGGACGCAGAACGGCCCCGCACCGATCAGGTGCGGGGCCGTTCTCGTGCGAGGTGTCAGCGGCGGCCGACGGCCTTCCACGCGAGCGGCAGGATGCCGGCGGCGATGAGGGCCTTGGCGATGCCACCGACGATGAACGGGTACAGGCCGGCGGCGAGCACCGACTGGACGTCGTTCGGGGCGCCGAGCTGGCCGAGCGCCACGGCCAGGTACGGCAGGCCGGTCACGAACGGGATGGCACTCGCGAGCAGCATCGCGACCGCGGCGCGACCGACGTTGCGGTCCCAGTTGCGACGGGCGAGCCAGCCGACGAGCCCGGCGGCGGGGATGAAGCCGATGACGTACCCGAAGCTCGGCAGGGCCAGGGCCTGCAGACCGCCCTGCATGTCGGCGAAGAACGGGGCACCCGCGAGTCCGGCGACGGCGTAGACGAGCAGCGAGAGCATGCCGCGGCGGGCGCCGAGGGTCGCGCCGACGAGCACGACGGCCAGCGTCTGCCCGGTGATCGGGACCGGCCACATCGGGACCTCGAGCTGCGCCATGGCGGCGGTGAACAGGGCTCCGCCGGCGACGAGGGCGGCGTCGGTGGCCAGCCCGTGCGTGCGCAGACGGTCGGCGAGGACTGCGCGGGGAGCGAACCCGGTGGCGTTCGTCATGGATTCTCCTAGAATGGACTGCTGGTTCCGTTCGGAACCATCGGTCCCGTCAGCGTAGCGGTGCACCTCACGCACACACCGTTGTGCAAACCCACCAACTGATTGGACGTCCACTGTGCTTGCCGTGCACGAACTCGAGATCCGCGTCGGAGCTCGTCTCCTCATGGAAGACGTGTCCTTCCGTGTCGAGAAGGGCGACAAGATCGGACTCGTCGGCCGCAACGGCGCGGGGAAGACGACGATGACCAAGGCCCTCGCGGGCGAGACGCAGCCCAACGGCGGCACGATCGACCGCGGCGGCGAGATCGGCTACCTGCCGCAGGACCCCCGCTCCGGCGACCCGGAGGAGACCGCGCGGAAGCGCATCCTCGACGCCCGTGGGCTCGGTGAGCTCGTGGAGGGCATCCGCCTCGCCACGCTCGACATGGCGAGCGACGACGCGGCCGTTGCCGAGAAGGCGATGCGACGCTACAGCCGCCTCGACGACCAGTTCAACGCGCTCGGTGGCTACGCGGCCGAGGCCGAGGCGGCGTCGATCGCCTCGAACCTGAAGCTGCCCGACCGCATCCTCGACCAGCAGCTCAAGACGCTCTCGGGTGGTCAGCGCCGCCGCATCGAGCTCGCCCGGATCCTGTTCTCGGACGCCGAGACGATGATCCTCGACGAGCCGACCAACCACCTCGACGCCGACTCCGTCGTGTGGCTCCGCGAACACCTGAAGACCTACCCCGGTGGCGTCATCATCATCTCCCACGACGTCGAGCTCGTCGACGAGGTCGTGAACCGCGTCTTCTACCTCGACGCCAACCGCCAGACGATCGACATCTACAACATGGGCTGGAAGCTCTACCAGCGGCAGCGCGTCGCCGACGAGGAGCGCCGTCGCAAGGAGCGCGCGGGCGCCGAGAAGAAGGCCGCCACGCTCAAGGACCAGGCCGCCCGCTTCGGTGCGAAGGCGTCGAAGGCCGCGGCCGCGCACCAGATGGTCGCGCGTGCCGACAAGCTGCTCGCCGGCCTCGAGGACGAGCGTGTCGCCGACCGGGTCGCGAAGATCCGCTTCCCCACGCCGGCCCCGTGCGGCCGCACCCCGCTGATGGCCGAGGGCCTGTCGAAGTCCTACGGGTCGCTCGAGATCTTCGCGGGTGTCGACCTGGCGATCGACCGCGGTTCGCGCGTGGTCATCCTCGGCTTCAACGGTGCGGGCAAGACGACCCTGCTGCGCATCCTGGCGGGAGCCGACCAGCCCGACACCGGCGAGATCCAGCCCGGTCACGGTCTGCGCATCGGCTACTACGCGCAGGAGCACGAGAACATCGACATCAACCGCACCGTGATCGAGAACATGGTGTCGGCGTCGACGGACCTCAACGAGACCGAGGCCCGGCGGGTGCTCGGCTCGTTCCTGTTCACGGGCGACGACGGCTACAAGAAGGCCGGCGTCCTGTCCGGCGGCGAGAAGACCCGTCTGTCGCTCGCGATGATCGTGGTCTCCGGCGCGAACGTCCTGCTGCTCGACGAGCCGACGAACAACCTGGACCCCGCTTCGCGCGAGGAGATCCTCAACGCCCTCGCCGGCTTCGAGGGTGCGGTCGTCCTGGTGTCCCACGACGCCGGCGCGGTCGAGGCGCTCAACCCCGAGCGCGTCCTGCTGCTGCCGGACGGCACCGAGGACCACTGGAACAAGGACTACGCGGAGCTCATCGAGCTCGCCTAGCTGCCGCGCGTGTGGTCGGGCGAGGCCCGTCCGCACGGTGCCGCGTTCGCGGTCCGGTGCAGCGTTGCGTGCTGGGTGGCCGTTTGTGATGCTGCACGGTGCTCGGAAGCGCGCACGGGGTTGCGGGGTGCGCACGGTGCGGTCTGGAGACGCGGTGCGGTCGTGCGTCGCGCCTCCAGTCCGCACGGTGCCCCTTTCGCCATCCGGTGCGGCGTTGCGTGCTGGGTGCCCGCTTGTGGCGCTGCACGGTGCGCGGAAGCGCGCACGGGGTTGCGAGGTACGCACGGTGCGGTCCCGTCCGCACGGTGCCCGTTTCGCCATCCGGTGCGGGGTTGCGTGCTGGGTGCCCGCTTGTGGCGCTGCACGGTGCTCGGAAGCGCGCACGGGGTTGCGAGGTCCGCACGGTGCGGCCTGGAGGCGCGGTGCGGTCGTGCGTCGCGCCTCCCGTCCGCACGGTTCCGGTTTTGCCATCCGGTGCGGCGTTGCGCGCTGGTGCCCGTTTGTGGCCCTGCACGGTGCGCGGAAGCGCGCACGAGGTTGCGAGGTGCGCACGGTGCGCTGACGCGCACCCACGGCCGCGCCTCAGCCGCGCCTCAGCCGCGCGTCAGCGACGTGACGCGATGAGCTCGTCCTCGATCTCGGCGTCGGTCTTCGGCTTCGCGTTCTTGCGGCGTTCGCGCTCGAGGGCGCGCTCGCGCTCCTCCGGGTCGTCCTGGTTGAGGTTCCGGTACTCCTGCACCATCACGTACGCCAGGAACCCGAAGCCCCCGGCGGCGAACAGGAACCACTGGATGAAGTAGCTCAGGTGCAGCCCGGTGTCGGCGTTCGGACGCTCCCAGCCGAGCGGGCGCGCTTCGGTCGGGGCGGGGGACTCGGAGGCGAGCTGCCCGTACGCACCGGTCCAGATCGGGTCGTCGACCTTGTCCGCCACGTCGGCCAGGGTCACCGACTGCACCTGGTCGGTGTCCTTCGGGTCGGATCGGCCGGGGATGCGTGGCTCGCTCTGCTGCAGGCGGACGATCGCGGTGACCTCACCGGACGGGGGAGCGGGCACGTGGTCGGGGGCGTCCTGGGCGTTGCCGGTCGGCACCCATCCGCGGTCGACGATGAACGCGCGGCCCTCGGGCGTGACCAGGGGCGTCAGGACCTCGAACCCGGGCTGCCCGTTGTGCACGCGGTTGCGCACGAGCAGCTGCGAGTCGACGTCGTAGCGGCCGGTCACGGAGACCCGGAGCCACTCCTGCTCGTCCTGCCAGCTCGAGGCCTTCGGCAGCGCCCGGTCGAGGGGGACGGGGGTGTGGTCGTAGTTCTGCGCGACCTGCTCGTTCTGCCGGACGGCCTCGTTGCGGCGGTCCCACTGCCACATGCCGAACAGTGCGCACACGATCGCGAAGGCGACGGCGATCGCGAAGTAGCCGAGCCAGCGGCGGCTCCGGACGAAGCGCCAGCCGACGAACGGTTCGTGGGGGTCCCGCGCGGACGGGTCCGACCCGGCGTCGTCGGTCGAGCCGGAACCCGCCGCGGCGCGCTGCAGCTTGGCGGCGTGCTTGCGGCCGTACCGGGACTGCGGGTCGAAGCCGTCGGTCATCGCGAGGTGCCGGTGGAGCGCACCCCGACGTCGTTCTTCGGCGCCGCCGTCGACTCGCGCTCGTCGTCGAGGTGGTCGACGTCCTCGTGCATGCCGGTGACGCGCACCGGGAAGGAGCGGGACCGCAGGTAGTCAGCCAGGAAGTCGCGGTGTTCTTCGCACGCGGCCCAGATCTTCACGCGGTCGATCGCGTGGATCCGGGGATTGCGCCAGTTCACACGCCACCCGGCCGTCGACACGCAGCCGGCACGCGAGCACACCGGGGTGGATCCGGGTTCGGTCTGCAGGTCGAACGTCGCACCCATCAGCGGGGTCCCCACATCTTCGATCGGTCGCCGTTGCGCTGCCACTCGTCCTGCGCGTGCTGCGCCTGCTGGCGGAGGCGGTCCTGCTCGTCGCGGTAGGCCTGGGCCCGGGCGTCCTCCTGCTGTTCGCGGAGACGCGGGTCGACGGCGTCGTAGAGCTCGATGGACCCGGCGGGGGAGATCATGTCGCTCTCGGTCCGGCTGCCGGCGTTCGCGATGACGACGGCGACCCAGGGGATCACCGCGGCGAGGACGATCGGTATGACCGCGAGCCACGAGTGCCAGATCGAGTACACGAGCACGGCGGAGATGAAGAGGACCACTCGGATGGCCATCTGCCAGACGTAGCGGGACAGGCGGTGCGCCCGGTCCTGCTCCGGTGTGTCCGGCAGCGACGTGATGCTCGTGTGCGTGCTCTTCATACAGATGGTCTCCGTCTACCCGTGGTCAAGCCTAATCCCGCCGGACCGATCGTGGGTGCGCCGCGCGCGAACCGGCGGGGTGGTCCGCTCCGGTACGCTCGTCCGGGCGTGTCCGCCGGGTCCCCGGCACCGCGTGCCGAGCAGATCCCACCGAACGGAGCGACCATGAGCACCCCCCGTACCGTCCTCATCACCGGCGGCAACCGCGGCATCGGCCACGCGCTGGCCGAGCGGTTCGTCGCCGCCGGCCACCGGGTCGCCGTGACGTCGCGCAGCGGTCAGGGTGGTCCCGAGGGCGCGCTGACGGTGCAGGCCGACATCACCGACACGGCGTCCGTCGACGCCGCGTTCACGCAGGTCGAGGCCGAGCTCGGACCGATCGAGGTCCTCGTCGCGAACGCCGGCATCACGAACGACCAGCTGCTCCTCCGCATGTCCGAGGACGACTTCACCAGCGTGGTCGACACGAACCTCACGGGCACCTTCCGCGTCGTCAAGCGCGCCACGAAGGGCATGATGAAGGCCAAGTTCGGCCGCATCGTGCTGATGTCCAGCGTCGTGGGCGCCTACGGCCAGATCGGCCAGGTCAACTACGCGTCCTCGAAGGCCGCCCTGGTCGGCATGGCCCGGTCGATCACGCGTGAGCTCGGCTCGCGCGGCATCACCGCCAACGTCGTGGCGCCCGGCTTCATCCAGACGGACATGACCGCCGCGCTCTCCGACGAGCTGCAGGCCGAGTTCAAGAAGGCGATCCCGGCCGCCCGCTACGGCACGGTCGACGACGTCGCCGACGCCACGCTGTTCCTGGCGAGCGACGGCGCCGGGTACGTCTCCGGTGCGATCATCCCCGTCGACGGTGGCCTGGGGATGGGCCACTAGCCCTCGGACTGATCAGCCGCGCAGACCGAGCGTCGCGAGCACGGCAGACAGGTCACGGTCGACGACCGCGACGTCCGCCTGCTCCCGCACGCGCGGCTTCGCGTCGAACGCCACCGACAGCGCGGCGACGCGCATCATCTCGAGGTCGTTCGCGCCGTCGCCGATGGCGATGGTCCGTGCCGGGTCGACCCCGTCGGCGTCCGCCCACTCGTGGAGCGCGACGGCCTTGGCGTGCGCGTCGACCACGTCGCCGAGCACGCGGCCGGTGAGCACGCCGTCGGTGACCTCGAGGCGGTTCGCCCGGCAGTGGTCGAGGCCGAGCTGCTCGGCGAACGGGTCGAGCACCTCGTGGAACCCGCCCGACACCACGCCGACGGTGCCGCCTGCGGCGTGCACCCCACGGACGAGCTGGTCGGCGCCCCGCGTCACACGGACCGACTGCTGTGCACGGACGAAGACGTCTGCCTGGAGGCCCGCAAGGGTCGCGACACGCTCCCGGAGGCTCTCGGCGAAGTCGAGTTCCCCGCGCATGGCGCGCTCCGTGATCGCCGCCACCTGTGGCCGGGTCCCGGCGCTGTCGGCGAGCAGTTCGATCACCTCGTCCTCGAGGAGCGTGGAATCGGCATCGAGGACGACGAGGAAGCGGGGCACGCACCAACGGTACCGACTGGCGGAGGCACGGCCGCGTCCGTGACGCGAGCCGTGCCTCCAGGCCGTCCGTCCGGGGCTGCGCCCCGGGTGTCTGCTTCCCTACGCGGCGTGCCTATGCGTCGACGCGGACGCCCTTGCCGACCACGGTGATGCCCGACTCGGTGACGGTGAAGCCGCGTGCCTCGTCGGCCTCGCGGTCGACGCCGACCTGCGCGCCCGGTGCGATGACGACGTCCTTGTCGAGGATGGCGCGGTTGACGACCGCGCCGGCGCCGATGGTGGCGCGCTCGAACACGATCGAGTCGAGGACCTTCGCGCCGGAGTCGATCGAGCACCAGGGCCCGATCATGCTGCGCTCGACCTGCGCACCCGACACCAGGCAGCCGAGCGACACGAGCGAGTCCACCGTGGACCCGGTGTTGCCGTTCGCGTCGCGGACGAACTTCGCGGGCGGCAGGTTCGTCTGCTGGTTGAAGATCGGCCAGTCCTGGTTGTACAGGTTGAAGACCGGGACCGGGGCGATGAGGTCCATGTGGGCGTCGAAGAACGAGTCGATCGTGCCCACGTCGCGCCAGTAGTACTTGTCGCGGTCGGTGGACCCGGGGACCTCGTTGCGCTGCAGGTCGTACACCCCGGCGTCACCGCGGTTGACGAAGTCGGGGACGATGTCGCCGCCCATGTCGTGCGCGGACGTCTCGAGCTGGCCGTCGCGCAGGACCGCGTCGACGAGGGCGTCCGCGTTGAAGACGTAGTTGCCCATCGAGGCCAGGATCTCGCCGGGGGAGTCGGCCAGACCGATCGCGTCCTTCGGCTTCTCGAGGAACGCCTCGATCTTCGTGGGGTCGTCGTCGGCCACCTGGATCACGCCGAACTGGTCGGCGAGCCCGATCGGCTGACGGATCGCCGCCACCGTGGCACTGCGGCCGGACGCGATGTGCGCCTCGACCATCTGGTGGAAGTCCATCCGGTACACGTGGTCCGCACCGACGACGACCACGATGTCGGGCCGCTCGTCGCGCAGCAGGTTGAGCGACTGCAGGATCGCGTCGGCCGAGCCGGCGAACCAGCGCTTGCCGAGCCGCTGCTGCGCGGGGACGGACGCGACGTAGGAGCCGAGCAGCCCCTCCATGCGCCACGTCTCCGCGACGTGCCGGTCGAGACTGTGCGACTTGTACTGGGTCAGGACGACGATCTTCTGCAGACCGGAGTTGACCAAGTTCGACAGTGCGAAGTCGATGAGACGGAAGTTGCCGCCGAACGGGACGGCGGGCTTCGCGCGATCGGCCGTGAGCGGCATGAGTCGTTTGCCCTCGCCGCCGGCGAGCACGATGCCGAAGACCTTCTTTGGTGCCATGCCGCTCACAGTAGGCGTCAGCACTGGGAACCGGTTACGTTGAACCAGTGCGAGTCGATCTGCTGACCAGGGAGTATCCGCCGGAGGTCTACGGCGGAGCGGGTGTCCACGTGTCCGAACTCACCGCCGCGTTGCGGTCGGGGACGGACACGGAAGTCCGTGTCCGGGCCTTCGGGGCCTTCCGTGACGAACCCGACGTGTGGGGCTACCGGACCCCGGACGGCCTCGGCCAGGCGAACGGCGCGCTGCAGGCCCTCGGGACCGACGTGGCCATCGCGGCCGACGTCGAGGGCGCCGACCTCGTGCACTCGCACACCTGGTACGCGAACTCCGCGGGCCGGATCGCGCAGCTGACCTACGGCATCCCCCACATCGTCACCGCCCACAGCCTCGAGCCGCTCCGCCCGTGGAAGGCCGAGCAGCTCGGCGGCGGCTACCGCCTGTCCAGCTGGATGGAGCGCGAGGCGTTCGAACACGCCGACGGCGTCATCGCGGTCTCGAAGGCCATGCGTGCGGACATCCTGCGCTCGTACCCGTCGATCGACCCCGCGAAGGTCCACGTCGTCTACAACGGCATCGACATCGACGCGTGGAAGCCGACCGTCGACGAGGACGCCGTGCGCGCCCTCGGCATCGACCCGACGCGCCCGAGCGTCGTGTTCGTCGGACGCATCACCCGCCAGAAGGGCCTGCCGTACCTGCTCCGTGCCGTGGCGTCGCTGCCGTCGGACGTGCAGATCGTGCTGTGCGCCGGCGCGCCGGACACCCCCGAGATCCTGGCCGAGGTCACCGAGCTCGTCGAGGGCCTCCGCGCGGAACGTGAAGGCGTCGTCTGGATCGACCGGATGCTCGCGCACGAGGAGATCGTGAACGTGCTGTCCTCGGGCACCGTGTTCGTCTGCCCGTCGGTCTACGAGCCGCTCGGCATCGTGAACCTCGAGGCCATGGCGTGCGGCATCCCGGTCGTCGGCACCGGCACCGGGGGCATCCCCGAGGTCGTCGCCGACGGGCTCACCGGTCGCATCGTCCCGATCGACCAGGTGCAGGACGGCACCGGCACCCCGACCGACCCCGACCGCTTCGTGGCCGACCTCGCCGCGACCCTCACCGAGGTGCTCGCCGACGAGGGGCTGGCGAAGCTCATGGGACGCGCCGGACGGCTCCGTGTCGAGACCGAGTTCACCTGGGACGCGATCGCCACCAGGACACGGCAGGTCTACGACCGGGTGCTCGGCCAGAACCCGTAGGCTGGTCGCATGCCCTCGGTCGTGCGCTTGTCAGACGTCTCCGTGGTCCGCAACGGGGCCACCATCCTCGACGCGATCTCGTGGGAGGTGCAGGACGACGAACGCTGGGTCGTGCTCGGCGCGAACGGCGCCGGCAAGACGACGCTGCTGCAGGTCGCCGGTGCCCAGACGTTCCCCACCTCGGGTGACGTCGAGGTGCTCGGGACCGAACTCGGCGGTGCCGACCTGTTCGAGCTCCGCCCGCGCATCGGCTTCGCGTCGACCGCGCTGGCCCGTCGCATCCCGGTGACCGAGAAGGTCATCGACGTCGTGCTCACCGCGGCGTACTCGGTCACGGGCCGCTGGAACGAGGAGTACGAGGAGCTCGACGTCCGTCGCGCGCAGCGCGTGCTCGAGGAGTGGGGCCTGGGGTCCTTCACCGACCGCACGTTCGGCGACCTGAGCGACGGCGAGCAGAAGCGCGTGCAGATCGCCCGTGCCGTGATGACCGACCCGGAGATCCTGTTCCTCGACGAACCGGCCGCGTCGCTCGACCTCGGTGCCCGGGAGAGCCTCGTCCGCACCCTCGGCGGCTACGCCCAGAGCGCCGACTCGCCGGCCATCGTCATCGTGACCCACCACGTCGAGGAGATCCCGGCCGGCTTCACCCACGCGCTCGTCCTCGCCGACGGCCACGTACAGGCCGCCGGCCCCATCGACGAGGTCCTGACGGACCAGACCCTGACCGAGGCGTTCGGCATCGACCTCTCGGTCACCAAGGACGCCGGTCGCTACACGGCACGCGCCGCGTAGCGCTGCGATCCCGCCGTCTCTCTGGTATCGTGGACGGCTGGCGCAAGCCGACGACTTCCCGCGCAGTTCGCGCAATCCCATCACCGCTATCGAGGAATCTCCATGAAGACCGACACCCACCCCGAGTACCGCGCCATCGTCTTCCGCGACCTGGCCTCCGGTGAGACGTTCCTGACGCGTTCGACCGCGAACAGCGACAAGACCATCGAGCTCGACGGTGCGACCTACCCGGTCATCGACGTCGAGATCTCGTCCGCTTCGCACCCGTTCTACACGGGCAAGCAGCGCATCCTCGACTCGGCCGGTCGCGTCGAGAAGTTCAACCAGCGCTTCAAGGGCTTCAGCAAGTAAGCAGCCCCCACGCAACGCCCACGGGCGGTCCTCCTCCGGGAGGGCCGCCCGTTCGCGTTGTGCGGCGTTTCCGGCCGGCGCTGTACTCGGACACAAGACACCGGTGTTCGCGCGTCACACCGCGTTCTGCGGGTGTTCGGTGCGCGAACACCGGTGCTGTGCGAAGGGGCAGTGCGCGGTCAGGCGCCGTTGCGGTGGGGCCAGCGGCCGTCGGCGGTGAACGTCGGGTCGCGCTTCTTGCGCATGTAGTCCTGGAACGAGCTGGCCTGCTCGGCGCACCAGCCGACCTGCTTGCGGTGGAGTTCCTCGGCGGAGATGCCGAGCTCGTCCGGGTACTTGCCCGCGATGGCCTGGGCGACACGCCCGGCAGCGATCGCGTCGGCTCCGGCGTCGTGCGCGTCGTCGAGGGTGACGCCGTAGAGCTCGGACGCGGCCTCGAGCGTGCGCTTGCCCTTGCGGAAGGTGTCGAGCGCCTTGTCGATCACCAGCGGGTCGACGACGTTGCCGATGACGGGCGAGGCGAACCCGTGCCGCTTCGCTTCGCGGTCGAGCACGGTGAGGTCGTACGGGGCGTTGTAGATCACCAGGGGGATGCCCCGGGCGAACACGGCCTCGATCGCGGCGATGATCTCGGCGACGACCTCGGCCGCGGGACGCCCCTCGGCCTGGGCACGCTCGGTGGTGTAGCCGTGCACGGCCGCGGCGCCCTCCGGGATCGGGACGCCGGGGTCCGCGATCCAGGCACCCTCGACGATGGAGGCCCCGGTCATGTCGATGAGCCCGACGTGGGCGGTGACGATGCGGGCCGTCTCGACGTCGACCCCGGTGGTCTCGAGGTCGAAGACGCCCAGCGCGTGCCACCAGGGCCGACCCGTGAGGTCCTGGGTCGGAGCGGGCGCGTCGAGCTGTGCTGTGGGGAACGTCACGCGGTCAGGCTAACGGGACGCACCGACACCCCCGACTACCGGGTCGGCGCGCCGACGTGCAGCCAGTAGAACGACTGCGTGCCCATGGTGAGCGTGACGGTGCCGTCCTCGTCGAACGACGGGAACGAGCTGCCGCCGAACAGGTCGTAGAGCGGGCGCCCCGCGAACTCCGGCGCGGAGATCGTGACCGAGGTCGGGTTCGTCGCGAACGAGAACACGCACAGGACGTCCTCGGCGGACGGGCCGAACTGCTGGCCGGAGCCCTCCCACGAGCGGACGAAGGCGAGCACCGAGTCGTTTGAGGTCTCCTGCACGTGCAGGGACCCGAGGCCGAACACCGGGTGGGCCTTGCGCGTGTGGATGACGTTCCGGACCCAGTGCAGCAGCGAGCGCGACTGGGCGAGCTGCGCCTCGACGTTCACCTGCGCGTAGTTGTACACGAGCGACTGCACGACGGGCAGGTAGAGCTTGCCGGGGTCAGCGGTGGAGAAGCCGGCGTTGCGGTCCGGCGTCCACTGCATCGGCGTGCGCGACGAGTCGCGGTCCGGCAGCCAGATGTTGTCGCCCATCCCGATCTCGTCGCCGTAGTACAGGAACGGCGAACCGGGCAGCGAGAACAGCAGCGCGTGGATGAGCTCGAGCTCTGCGCGCGAGTTGTCGAGCAGGGGAGCGAGGCGTCGGCGGATACCGATGTTCGAGCGCATCCGCGGGTCGTAGCCGTACCAGCCGTACATCGCCTGCCGGTACTCCTCGCTCACCATCTCGAGCGTGAGCTCGTCGTGGTTGCGGAGGAAGACGCCCCACGCCGCGCTGGCCGGCACGTCGAGCGTCTCGGACAGGATCGCCTTGAGCTCGGCGGCGTGCTGTGCCCGGAGCGAGTAGAAGATGCGCGGCATCACCGGGAAGTCGAACGCCATGTGGCACTCGGGCTCCTCGTCGGTGCCGAAGAACGCCGCCGTCTCGCGCGGCCACTGGTTGGCCTCGGCCAGGAGCACACGGCCGGGGTACTCGTCGTCGACCATCGCGCGGAGCTTCTTGATGAACTCGTGGGTCTCCGGCTCGCCCTCGCCGTTGCCCTCCTCCGACTCGAACAGGTACGGGATCGCGTCGAGCCGGAGCCCGTCGACGCCCATGTCGAGCCAGTGCCGGACGACGTCGTAGATCGCCTCGATGACCGCGGGGTTCTCGAAGTTCAGGTCCGGCTGGTGCGAGAAGAAGCGGTGGAAGAAGAACTGGCGTCGGACCGGGTCGAAGGTCCAGTTGGACTCCTCGGTGTCGACGAAGATGATGCGGATGTTGGAGTAGTCCTCGTCCGTGTCCCGCCAGACGTAGAAGTCGCCGTAGGGGCCGTCCGGGTCCTCGCGGGACTGCTGGAACCACTCGTGCTGGTCGCTGGTGTGGTTGATCACCATGTCGATCACGATGCGCATGTTCCGCTCGTGCGACTTCGTCACGAGCTCGCGGAAGTCGTCGAGCGTGCCGAACTCCGGCAGGATCGCCCGGTAGTCGGCGATGTCGTACCCGCCGTCGCGCATCGGCGACTGGAAGAACGGCGGTAGCCACAGGGCGTCCACGCCGAGCCACTGCAGGTAGTCGAGCTTGCCGATCACGCCCTGGATGTCGCCGATGCCGTCTCCGTTGGAGTCGACGAACGACCGGATCATGCACTCGTAGAAGACCGAGCGCTTGTACCACTGCGGGTCGAGCGTCAGGCCGGGCAGCTGGATCGGGGCTGTGAAGGTCACCGTGCTCCTCGTCGTCATCGACGGACCGGTCGACGGCCCGCCCCGGACACGATAGGCGCGAGATGCTGCGGGTGTCCGGGGTTTCGTGCGGTTCGCTCCCTAGACTGGCGCGGATGCAACCGCCCGTGCTCTCCCCGTACCAGTCGTTGATGGCCGCCACCCCGGTCGTGCACCGGGCCGTCCAGGTCGACGGCCGGACCACGCACTACTGGGTCTACGGGCCCGAGGATGCGGATCGCACCGTGCTCGCCGTGCACGGGTTCCGCGGGGACCACCACGGGCTCGAGACCATCGCCGCGCACCTCGAAGGTGTCCGTGTGATCGTGCCCGACCTGCCCGGTTTCGGCGTGTCCGACCCGCTGCCGGTGTCGGACATCGACGCGTACGTGGCCTGGCTGACCGGGTTCCACGCCGCGCTCGGGCTCGGCCGCGACACGGTCGTGCTCGGGCACTCGTTCGGATCGATCGTGGTGTCGGCCACCGTCGCCGCCGGGCTCGACACCCGGCTGCTCGTCCTCGTCAACCCCATCGCGGCCCCGGCACTGCAGGGACCGCGTGCCGTCGGGACCGCGATCGCGATCGGGTACTACCGCGCCGGCGCGGTCCTGCCGAAGCCGATCGGGCTCGGGATCCTGCGGAACGGCGCGATCGTCCGGGCGATGAGCATCGCGATGCTGAAGTCGCACGACCCCGCCGTCCGTCGATGGGTGCACGACCAGCACGACCGGTACTTCTCGGCCTTCGCGAACCGCACGAGCGTGCTCGAGGCGTTCCGCACCTCGGTCACCCACGACGTCTCCGAGTACGCCGACCGCATCCACGTGCCCGTGCTGCTCGTCGCGGCCGAGCACGACGACATCACCGCCGTCCCCGAACAGCGCGCACTCGCCGAGCGGCTGCGTGACGCCGAGCTCGTCGTGATCCCGGGGGTCGGCCACCTGGTGCACTACGAGACGCCGGCTCCGGCCGCGGCGGCCGTGCTCCGCCGGATGGCGGACACGACCGGGCGTGCGGGACGCCATGGACGCACTGGACGCGGCGCGGCCGCGACGGACAGCCGACCGTCGGGGGCGGGGCGGGCCTCCCGGACGGCGGACGCGTCGTGACGCGCCTGCGCATCGGCATCGACTGCCGGTACGTGCGGATCGGTCGGCACGACGGCATCAGCCGGTTCACCGCCGGGGTCGTCGCGCACCTGCCGGACCGGCACGACTACGTGCTGCTCGTCAGCGACGAGCGCCAGCTCGAGTCGCTGCCGAGGGACCTGCCGTGGGAGCTGCTGCCCGCGCCGACGGACGCGGGGGAGCCGCTCGTCGCCCGGCGCGTCAACCGGCTCGGGCTCGACGCGGTGTTCTCGCCCATGCAGACGATGGGGTCACGGGGGCGCCGGTACGCGCTCGTCCTGACGCTGCACGACCTGATCTACTACCGCAACCGCACGCCCCCGCGGGAGTTCTCGTGGCCGCTGCGGCTCGGCTGGCGGGCGTTCCACCTGTCCTGGGCGCCGCAGCGGTTCCTGCTGAACGGCGCCGACGGGGTGGTGACGGTGTCCGAGACGACCGCCGGGCTGATCGCCGAGCACCGGCTGACGAAGCGACCCGTGACGGTCGCCTACAACGCGGCCGACCCGGCGACACCGCGGGTGGCCGGAGCGCCACGTGGACGCTCGCTCGTCTACATGGGCTCGTTCATGCCGTACAAGAACGTCGAGACCCTGGCGGCGGCGCTGCCGCTCCTGGGGGCGGACTGGACGCTGCACTGCATGTCGCGGGTGTCCGACGCCGACCGTGCACGGCTCGAGGCGCTGGCTCCCACGGGGACGATCGTGTTCCACGACGGCGCCACCGACGAGGAGTACCTGTCCGTGCTCCGTTCGGCCACCGCGCTGGCGACCGCGTCGTACGACGAGGGGTTCGGCATCCCGCTCGTCGAGGCGATGGGCGTCGGGACCCCGGTCGTCGTCAGTGACATCCCGATCTTCCGGGAGATCGGCGGCTCGGCGGCGGAGTACTTCGACCCGGCGTCGCCGTCCTCGGTCGCCGCGGCCGTCCGGCGGGTCGAGGAACGGTGGGACGAGGCCTCGCGGCAGTCGATTCAGCGTGCCGGTCGGTTCCGGTGGCAGGACTCGGCGGAGCAGGTCGTCCGGGCCGTCGAGCGGGCCGTGGGGGACCGGCGGGGCTGAGGGCGGGTGCGGGGCCGGGTGCGGGCGCTTGCGGTTCGTGACGATGCGGAACGACGATGTCGATGTCGTACGACGTCGACCGTGTCGTTCCACGTCGGACGCTCGACGACTCCGCGACCACCACACCGTCACTCCGGCGCGATGACCTGCACGTCCGCCCCGGGGAACACCTTCTGCGTCTCCTCGGTCACCCGCGACACGATCGGCGGCACCGCTGCACCCCGACCCGGGGTCCGCACGACGATCGACTGGTCGCGTGCGGCGTCGGACGGATCCCCGCCGCGCTCCCACGAGCAACGGACCTCCGTCACACCGCCGATGTGGTCGAGCGTGTCCGCCAGTGCCAGGCGCTTCGCCGCGACCTCCCCGGCACCGGTGACGCCGATCTCCAGGTTGCCGAGGTCGGCGACCACGACGACGCGGACACCGTTGCCGCCGGACTCGTCGGCTGCGCGGCTGATGGCGGCGACCAGGTCACGCCGGGCGGCGATGTCGAGCGACGGGTCCGCCCGGACCGAGGCGATGGCGTCGTAGCTCGCGAACGCCGTCTTCGACGGGGCGTGGTGCCGCACGTCGGTGACGCCGGGCAGCGCACGCACGCGCGTGTCGAACCGGTCGAGCGCCACGTCCGGCCGTGGGAAGACCCCGCCGATGCCGTTCTGGACGCTCCCGATGATCGAGCCGAGCACCACGGCGATGACCGCGACCACCGCGAGGGTGCTGCCGCCGATGATGAACCAGGTGCGGGCCCGGGTGCGGGTGGGGACGCTGGCCGTCTCGGGACCGAACACCCGGTCGAGATCGTCGGCCTGCTGGTCGAGGGCGTGCTGACCGTGTCGGCTGGTTCCGTCGTCGGACATGTGGCTCCCCTCACCCCGGTGTGCGGGTGCGTCGGAGCCTAGTCCCCGGTCAGCCCCGGCGCTCCAAGGGGTTCTGGTACTCGAACGCGGACCCTCCGGTGGCGTCGGACACGTCGTCGATCGGGTCGTCGAACCGGACGAGTTCGGCGTGGAAGCGCTCGGGGTCCCACCGGAACGAGTGGATGGACCCGTTGCGGATCGGGGTGTTGCGGCGGTCGGCGGTGCCGGGGGCTGCGGCATTCACGACACTGCGGATCACCGCGCCGTGGGTCGCGACCACGACGACACCGGCATCGAACCGGACCGCGATCTCACCGAGCGTCTCGGTGACGCGGGCGAGCAGCGCGGAGCGGGACTCCCGACCGGGGATGTCGTCGTGCGGGTACCGTGCCGACACCTCGTCGTCGGTCAGGCCCTCGGCCTCGCCGTAGGAGCGCTCGGCCAGGCCCGGGTACGTCGTCGGTGCGTCGATGCCCAGGCGGTCGGCGATGATCGCGCCCGTCTCGGCCGCACGGGACAACGGGGAGGCGACGACCGCGTCGAAGGGCCGACGGGTCAGGAGCTCGGCGGCCTCGGCGGCCTGCCGTCGTCCGGTGTCGTTGAGCGGGATGTCGGTCGAGCCCTGGATGCGGCGTTGCGCGTTCCAGTCGGTCTCGCCGTGCCGGACGAGGTACAGGAGGGTCGTCACCCGTCGATCTTCGCAGACGCGAACGGCAGCCCCGTCCGGGAACCGCGACCGCGCAGGCCCGTCCAGCCGCGACCGGCTAGTCGGTCGACGCCGCCGCCGCGCTGAGCCGCTCCGCCAGGTGCACGAGCGTCTCGGTGGTGCCGGCGTCGAGCTTCACGGCCGCCCGCCGGTCACTGCGGGTCTCGCCGCGGTTCACGATGACCACGGGGTTCTTGCGGCGCGCAGCGTGGTCGACCAGCCGCACGCCCGAGTTCACGGTAAGGGACGAACCGACGACGAGCAGCGCGTCGGCATCGGCGACGATCGACACGGCCTCGCGGAACTTCTCGGCCGGCACGAACTCGCCGAAGAAGACGACGTCGGGCTTCAGATCGCCGCCGCACACGGTGCACGCGGGTACGACGAACCGTTCGACGTCGGTGATCTCGACGTCGCCGTCCGGCTGCAGCTGCACGGACCCGGGCTCGTCGATCCAGGGGTTCTCGCGGTCGATGGTGGCGGCGAGGTCGGAGCGGGAGAAGACCTGCCCGCAGCGCAGGCACACGGCGCGGTCCATCGAGCCGTGGATCTCGACGACGCGGCGGGAGCCGGCGCGCAGGTGCAGGCCGTCGACGTTCTGCGTGATGACCCCGGCGACGATCCCGGCGTCCTCGAGTGCGGCGAGCGCCCGGTGTCCGTCGTTCGGCACGGCGGCCGCGAAGCTCCGCCAGCCCAGGTGCGATCCGGCCCAGTAGCGCTGGCGCTTCGCGGGGTCGGCCAGGAACTCCTGGAACGTCATCGGCTTGCGCACCACCCGCCCGGCACCGCGGTAGTCGGGGATTCCGGAGTCGGTGCTCAGGCCGGCACCGGAGAGCACGGCGATCCGCTTGCCCGCGAGCACCTCGACGACGCGGTCCAGGTCGTCTGCGGTCACCGACCCGGCGGCCGCCCCGGTGGTCGGTCCGGTCGTCGACGCAGCATCATCCAGCACCCTGTTCACGGTACCCTCAACACCCGACCGTCCCGGTCGCTTCCCAGGCGGAGCGCATCCTCGGCGGACCCGCCCGGCGGCAGCCCGGACCCGCCCCGCGGCAGCCCGCACCCGCGGCAGCCCGCACCCGCGCCGGCCCAGGCCCGCCGGAC